>NZ_JBSFXK010000103.1:4343-12411 GCF_053595355.1 Streptomyces sp. NPDC002513
CCGGCGTCCGCAGCTCCACCGGCAGGTCCACGTCCACCGGCGTCCGCAGCTCCACCGGCAGGTCCACGTCCACCGGCGTCCGCAGCTCCACCGGCAGGTCCACGTCCACCGGCGTCCGCAGCTCCACCGGCGTCCGCAGCTCCACCGTGAACCGGTCGTGGTCCGCGGGCACCACGGGAGTCCCGGTGGGCGGGGTTCCCGGGCCGGGGCGTACGTCCGGCCTGCGTTCCACATGGTCGAAGTCGACGTGGATGCCGAGCGCGAGCGTGTCGGCGTCGAGCGTCTTCGCCCAGGACGGGCCGGTCCTCGGCGCGGGGACCTCGCGCGCCCCCAGGTCGGCGAGGTCCCCGTCCGGCGCCGTGTCCTCGGGCACGGCGTCGGCCGGCGCGGAGCGCAGGATCCGGTAGAGCTTCGGCGCGGTGATCGCCACGATCACCGCGAGGCTGGAGATCTCCGCGACGCCGGCGCCGGTGAGCCCCATGCGGGGCAGCAGCACCACGGTCAGGGCGAGCACCAGGACGCACAGCAGCCCCTGGAGACAGGCGAGTCCCAGCGTGCGGCTCTGGGCGCGCAGCACCGCGAAGTACGTCTCCATGACGACGCGCAGCAGTGCTCCGACCGCGAACCAGCGCAGCAGCGGGGTCGCCGCGTGGGCGTAGCCGTCGCCGAAGACGTGCAGGATGACGGGCGCGCCGAGGAACAGCAGCCCGCACACCGGCAGCATGATCCGGGCCATGCGCTTCAGCGCCGCCCGGGTGTTGGCGGCGAGCCGCTCCGGATCGTGCGAGCCCTCGACGGTGAGCGAGGCACCCATGTTGATGGCGAGCAGGTTGGTCGTGCCGCCGATGGTGGTGGTGATGTAGAAGTACGCGTTGTCCGCGGGGCTGACCTGCGCGGCCACGATCACCGGGACCAGGTAGACCACCGCGAGCGAGAACAGCGAGCCGGTGTAGTCGCCCGCCAGGAACCGGCCGATCTCCTTCGGCGACGGCGGGCCGGCGTGGTCCTCGGTCGCCTTGATGTGCCGGGGCACCAGCCGCCGGAACACCAGCCAGCCGAGCGGCAGTACGGAGGTGGCGATGGCGGCGACCCAGGAGACGAAGACGCCCATCGCGGGGATGGCGGCCGCGAGCCCGACGAGCAGCACCAGTTTCACCGCGGAGAAGACGGTGTTGCCCACCGGCACCCACGGCGCGCTGCGCAGCCCGGTCAGCACACCGTCCTGGAGGGTGAGCAGGTTCCAGGCGACGACCGCCACGACGAACACGAGCGCGCGGCCCGGCCCGTGCAGGAACTGGTACGACCGCCCCCACACGTCCAGCGTCAGCAGGAAGACCCCCGCGGCGAGCGCCACGACGACCGAACTGCCCGCGTAGGTGCGGAGGATGAGACGCCCCGTGCTGCGCCCCGCGATCGGTATGAAACGGGCCAGGGCGCCGGTCAGCGTCACCGCGGTGAGCCCGGCGAGGAGCTTCATCGCGGCGATCGCGGCCGATCCCTCGCCCACCGCGGCATCGGAGTAGTAGCGGGCCGCGACCAGCCAGTAGCCGAGGCCGAGCACCGCCGAGATACCGGTGTTGAGCATCAGCGCGTAGGCGTTGCGGAACAGCTGGCTGCCCCCGGCCCCGCCGCGTCCGGGCAGGCGCAGGCGGCGGCCGGGCGGTGCGGTCGGGGCCGTCGGGTTCTGGGCTGTGGTCGTCGTGTCAGACACGGGAACGGGTGGCCTTCCGGCAAGCCTGTCGTGCTCTTCGGACCACGGCGTACCCCTTGGTCAGGGCGCGGTCCCGGGCGAAGGTGCGGGCGATCGCACGGCCCTGGACGAGCCGTTCGAACTCCTCGGCGCCGGTGGTGCGGCGCACGGTGACCCGGTGCAGCGCGTACGGGCCCTGCGGGCGGCGCGCGAGACCGTTGCCCACGGCGAGCGACTGGCGGTAGCCCGTCTCGCGCACCGTGCGGCGCACCCGCCGGCTGGAGTAGCCGTACGGGTAGGCGAACGAGACCGGGCGGGTGCCCAGCTCGTCGGCGACGATCTCCCCGCAGTGCACCAGCTCGAACCGGAGCGCCTCGTCGGCGAGCAGGTCGAGCTGCGGGTGCGTGTGGCTGTGGCCGCCGATCTCGGCCCCGGCGCCCGCGAGATCGCGGACCTGGCCCCAGTCGAGCATGGTGTCGAGACCGCCGCCGGTGTCGTGGGCGCCCTCGATCCACCCGGTCGAGACGAACAGGGTGGACGCGAAGCCGTGTCCGGTGAGCACGGGCAGGGCGTGCCGGTGCACACCCTCGTAGCCGTCGTCGAAGGTGATGAGGACGGGCCGCTTCGGCAGCGGACGGCCCTCCCGCCAGCTCCTCGCCAGCTCGGCCGTGGTCACCGGGGTGAACCTCAGGTCCGCGAGCAGGGCCATCTGCTCCGCGAACGCCTCGGGCGCCACCGACAGGGCGCGTGTCGCCTCGTTGGGCGCCGTCGCGACCGAGTGGTACATGAGGATGGGCACGGCCTGCTCGTTCACGCGGCCTCCTCTGGACGGTCCGGGATCTCCCCCACCGAGAACATGGCGCCGCCCCGGCGTGCCCGGACGCTCCCGAGCACGTAGCCGCCCGCCGCCGAGAGGACGCCGGCGACGATCGCGCCCGCGCGGCCCGCGCCGCCGGGACGGGCCAGCAGGGCGTCGCGCAGTGCGCGGACCACCCCGGCGGGCAGCACCCGGGTGGTGTAGCGGCGCTCCGACTCCAGTGCCTTGCCGGAGCCGACGCTCCGGGCGACGAGTGCCTTGGAGAGGCCCTCGGCATAGGTGCGGGTACGGAAGTACGCGAAGTGCTCGCGCGGCGCGGGCACCCGGTGGTGGATGACCGCCCGGTCGTCGATCAGCAGGACCGCGTCGGGCCGGGCCCGGGTGAGACGGATGCACAGTTCCGTCTCCTCGCAGCCCAGCGGGCGCTTGTCGCCGTCGCGCCCGATGCCCGTGGCGAAGCCGCCCGCGGCCTCGAAGGCCGTGCGGCGGAAGGAGGCGTTGCCGCCGAGGACGTTGCGCACCCGGACCCGGCCGGGCGGCAGTCCCCTGTAGGTGCAGCCCACCACCCAGTCGAACTCCTGCGGGAACCAGGCCGGGCGGCGGCCCGACGCCCAGACGGGCATCGTACGGCCGCCGACGGCCATCACCCGGGGGTCCGCGTATCCGGAGGCGAAGTGCCTCAGCCAGTCGCGCTCGGCCACGGCGTCGTCGTCGAGGAAGGCGATGACCTCCCCGTGCGAGACGGCGATCCCGGTGTTGCGGCCGGCGGACAGGCCGCGGGGGCCGGCGTTGGCGAGTACCCGGACCGACCCGTCCTCCCGGGCCTCCTTGTACTGCCTGCTCAGCCGGTCCAGCAGGGTCTCGTTGTGGTCCACGACCAGCAGCGTCTCGCGTGCCGGCAGGGACTGCGCCCGCACCGAGGCGACCGCCGCGAGGATGTCCTCCCAGCGGTCCTCGGTGTAGACGCAGATCACCACGGAGATGTCCGGGTCGTTCACGGCGTCTCTCCCCGGCCGGAGTCGAGCGCCACCGCGTGCGGGCGGCTGCGCAGCGCCCGCCGGTTGGAGCGCTCCTTGAGGATCACCTTCAGCACCCGGAACCCGTCGTGCACCGCGCGCAGGTTGCTGGCGCCGTGGATGCGGAGGTACTCGTGGCTGGGTATCTCCTGCACCTTCAGGCCGGCCTTGACCACCCGGATGTTCATCAGGGTCTCGACCTCGAAGCCGGTGCAGTCGAGGTCGATCTCGTCGAGGCAGTGCCGCCAGAACGCGTTGTACCCGTAGCAGAGGTCGGTGTAGCGGGCGCCGAACTTGGCGTTGACGATCGCGCACAGCACCCGGTTGCCCAGCTTGCGGACCGGCGTCATGTCCGAGGTGCCGCCGCCGTTCGCGAACCGCGAGCCCTTCGCGAAGTCGGCGCCGGACACCAGGGCGGAGACATAGCTGACGATCTCCTGGCCGTCGGCCGAGCCGTCCGCGTCGACCATGACGATGATGTCGCCGGTGCACGCCTCGAAGCCGGTGATCAGGGCGTCTCCCTTGCCCTTGCCCCGCTGCTCGACGACTTTCACCTCCGGCCACAGATCGCGCGCGACCCGCACGGTGTCGTCGGTGGAATTGCCGTCCACAAGAACCACTTCGTGAATCCAGTCGGGAAGGGTCTTGAAGACGTAAGGGAGATTGTCCGCCTCATTCATGGCGGGAATCACCACGCTCACCGGCGGCGCAATGGCCAGGTGAGAGGAGATGGGCCGGTATTTCCCCGGCATTGACGGATCTTGGCCCGAAACGGCCGGGCGCAGTACAGAACTCATGGGTCTGGTCCCTCTCGTCCGGTGGACCGTCCTCCCCTGGACGGTCCGGTTTTGTGTCCGGTTCGAAAGGGGGGTTCTCACCTACGGCATGCCGGCATGGATCTCCGTGCATGCCAGATGAGCTGGCAAAGCTGGCCGTCTGCCCAGAAAACGGCAGCCGGTCGCGCGGCACGGCTCGTACGACTGTGGTCGCCGAGCACGGCACCCCCCTACCGCGCCCCGCGCCGGAACCATCGCGGTACCTGAGCCCTCCCCTGGATCCGCTTGATGATGGACCGATGCGGGTTGATGTATGACGGTATTGACGATTGCGACTTTATGGCAAGACCTGGGCCGTGTCCCTCGTTTTCGCCGATATGGTCGTCATTCAACCCCTCGAACGGATTTTCCCCATCCGCTTCAGGATCCGGTCGGCCGGCTCGAAGAGTTCCGGCCGTGACAGCACCGCATTGCGCAGTGCCCGGACCGGGGCGCGGCGCGCCCTGTGTCCGAGTGCGACGGGGTGACGGCGCGTCACCCACCCTTCCGACACGGAGAGTTCCCGCGTCTTCAGGGAGTCCTTGTATTCCTTCTGGCCCCGCCCGAGATCCAGATAGGCGATACCGTCGGCGGCGGCCGCTTCGGCCATCCTCAGATGCAGGACCAGCCCGGGCGAGTACTTCGCGAACTCCGGGTCGTACGCCGGGAACCAGCAGGCCAGCACCCGCTCGGTGTGCAGTCCGAAGTGCGCCGCGACCGGCCGGTCCTGCGCGTAGAGCACCGAGAGGATCCCGGCGAACGGCTCGGAGCGGGTGTGGAAGAGCTGGTGCACCAGTCCGTTGATCCAGGGGTGCGCGAAGCGGTCGCTGCGCCCGGTCCTGCGGTACTGCGCGGACTTCCAGGTCATCAGCGTCCGCAGGGCCGCCGGGTCGCGCTCGTCGTGGACGTAGCGCACCCCGCCGGCGTCCCGTCCCAGCTTGCGCTCCTTGGCGAGCGTCGTGCGGGTGAACTTCGGCGACTGCTCGCGCAGCCGGCGCAGATAGCTCTCGTAGCCCTGGTCGACGTCCATGACCGGGGACGGGAAGGTGCCGGAGGCCTCCGCCTCGAACGGCTGCTGGCCTTCCACCAGGTGGTCGAACTCCCAGACGGCGAGACCGCACGCCCGCAGCAACTCGTGCGCGTCCCAGCCGAAGCCGGGCCGGTGCACCAGGCCCTGGCAGTCCGAGACGCCGAGGCCGACGGCCCGGCCGACGCCGGCGGCGGTTCTCTGGAACGGGAAGAACGCGGCCGGCTCGCCGTCCTCGTACATCACCGCGATCCGTACGCCCCGTCTCGTCCGGCCCACGGCGAGTGCGAACTCCGGTGACAGGAACGGGTTCGCCAGCCCGGGCGAGCCGTTCAGATGGGCTTTCGACTGAAAAGCCGTCCACGCCGCCCGGTCGGCGGCGCTCAAATCGCCGGGGCGGTACACCCTGATGTCCACGTCGTCAGGCCCGTCTCGTCGCCGTACGGCGGCGCCGCCGTCGTACCGTCACCAGCAGGAGAACGAGGGAGCTGATCACGGTCACCGTGAGGATCCCGCCGGTGACCGACCACCGGTGCACCGCCAGCATGCCCTGGGCAACCAGGAGGTCGATCGCGATCGCTCCCGCCACGGACACCACCGTGCGGGGCCAGGGGTGCAGCCCCCGCAGGGCGGCGCCGACGGCCGTCGCCGGCGCGGCGAGCAGGAAGAACAGCGTGAACGGGCCGCGCAGCGGTGAGCCGGAGTCGCTCAGCGCGAGGATGGCCCCGACGCCCGCGACGGCGACCGCCACGCCCACGAGCAGCGAGAACAGGCCCCTCCCCGGATCCTGTCCCGGCCCCTCGTCCTGGTCTGACGAAGGTGGCTTGATGTGTAAGGTCTGCATTGGCGACTTTGCCCCCCGAAGCGCCGGATGCCGGGCTTCAATGTCGCGCAGCGGGGAGGGGGCCGTCAAGATGCGGAGGCGGGGCGCACAGGTTCTTGGCTCACTCTAAACATGTGTTCCCCGGAGACGCGACGGTCTCCGGGGAACCTTCGTCCGGACGTCGAACGGTGGTACTGGTGGATCTTCTCCCGAACGGTTACGGGACGACCCGCAGGAGCTTGTTCGGTGAGCCGCTGCCCGGGCTGCCGACCACGCCCGAGGTGGCACCGTTCACCAGGGCCGTGGCGACCTGCGCCGGGGTGGCCGAGGTGTGGTTCGCGAGATAGACGGCGGCCGCGCCCGCGACGTGCGGCGTGGCCATCGACGTGCCCGAGATGGTGTTGGTCGCGGTGTCGCTGGTGTTCCAGCCGGCCGTGATCGAGGACCCGGGGGCGAAGAGGTCCAGGACCGAGCCGTAGTTGGAGTAGCTCGCCCGGGCGTCCGAGCTGGTGGTGGCGCCGACGGTGATCGCCTCGGTGACCCGGGCCGGCGAGGAGGTGGACGCGTTGGTGCTGCTGTTGCCGGCCGCGACCGCGTAGGTGACGCCGCTGGCGATGGAGTTGCGCACCGCCGTGTCCAGGGAGGTGGACACCCCGCCGCCGAGCGACATGTTGGCGACCGAGGGACCGGTGTGGTGCGCGGTCACCCAGTCGATGCCCGCGACGACGCCGGCCGTGGTGCCCGAGCCGTTGTTGTCGAGCACGCGGACCGCCACGATCTTCGCCTTCTTGGCGACGCCGTACGTCGAGCCCGCGATGGTGGTGGCCACATGGGTGCCGTGGCCGTTGCCGTCGGAGGCTATGGTGTCGCCGTCCACGGCGTCGTAGCCGTAGGAGGCGCGTCCGCTGATCTGCTGGTGGGTGATGCGGACGCCGGTGTCGATGACGTAGGCGGTCACGCCGCTGCCCGCCGAGTCCGGGTAGGTGTACGTGCCGGAGAGCGGGAGCGCCGCCTGGTCGATGCGGTCCAGGCCCCAAGGGGCGCTGGACTGCGTGGTGTCGGTCAGGTGGACCGTCTGGTTCTGCTCCACCGAGGCCACCGCCGCGTCGGCCGCGAGCCTCCTGGCCTCCGGTGCGGAGAGGGTCGCCGTGTATCCGTTCAGCGCGCTGCCGAACGTCTTCCGCACCGTGCCGCCGTACGCGCTGATCAGATTCCGGCCCTTGTGCGAGGCGGCCTTGAAGCCCGCGCCCGTCTTGAGCGTGACGATGTAGCTGTCCTTGACCGCGGTGGGGGAGTTCGCGGCCAGCACCGTGCCCGTGGCCGGGGCGGCCTGGGCGGGCAGTGCGGTGAGTCCGCCCAGAAGGGCGGCGGTCGCCACGCCGGTGAGGGCGGCGAGGCGGATCGTTCTGCTGCGCGGTTGGGCCATGTGAGGGAGTCCTCCTCAAGGCGGCGCACGCCGGGGTGAGAGTGCGCTCGTGGGGGGTGTGCGCGTCGTCGCGCACACGGCCGCGGGACGGTGCGTACCGCCCCATGGGTGAGTAAAGGGTCGGTCAACTCCTCCCGTGAATCAAGGGACTTGACGAGACGTCATGCACTTGTCATACGTGTGCAACGGGATGGGGGCGAACGCCCGGGTCACGCCGATCGCCTTGCGCACCGAACCGCCCGGGTCGTACGTCGTGACGACGACCTGCGACGTGCCTGACGCACCGGATGCGAAGCGGCCCCCGAGGCGGATCGGCGGAACGCGGAAAATCTCTTCGTGCCTGCCCGACCCGCGTTTTCGGGCTCTCCTGCCTGATGTGTGGGTCATTCTGTGGTGGGTTGGCGGCCGGGGAGGGTGGGCTTGTCTCCGGCGAGGGTGAGCATGACGAGGGCGA
>NZ_JBSFXK010000104.1:0-11898 GCF_053595355.1 Streptomyces sp. NPDC002513
CTTCCATGCACGCCGACCGGCCAGCAAGATCGTTCGAGGCATCCCCCGCCAGCCCCACCCACCGAACACTGTCCGGTTCACCACCACGCTCTCATTTGTGCCCGGTTCAGGCGCTGACCTGGGCGAACGGTCCGGGCACGGCTCCGTCGGGTTCGGCTGCTTTCCCCGTGATTCCCCGCTGTTCCCCGTCCGTTCTGGTGCGGTTGTGGTGCGCGCACTCGTCATCCATGCTCCGGGGTCACCTACCGCTTCTGCGCCCTGTAGCGCTTCATCAGCGCAGTGATCCGTGCGTGGTCTGCCTGGCCGTTGAGCTCGGCCACGAGATCGTCAGGACACAACTCGTAGAGATCGCCCCACCATCGACGTCCCCGGTTGTCCCAGATCCGGTAACCACCCGGCACGCCCCGGGCGACGTAGCGTCTCCTGCTCACGGTCCCCCGTTCCCGGCACAACCCCGTGCCGTCCTTCAGCGAGTCACCCCCGACGCGCGACCATACGCGGGCTGCGGCCAACCGGCGAGGCAGTATGCGGCTGCTGACCCACACGCTTTCCAACTGTGCTGGTGGGGTGTTGGGGTGTGTGCGGGGGCGTTCACCTGGGTTCATAGGCGATTGGCCACCGCTGCGGGGATGGCTGGGGAACCCGCCTGAACAACAGTGAATGGGGCTGAATGAGTCGAAAATTGAGACGCGCCGTCCCCTACGTCTCGTCCTCTTCCCATCGATGTGCCGCGGGTGCCTTCAGCCGCTGGATGGGCAATCGTCTGCCGACAGACGCGACGTCGGCTCTTCCCGTGTAGGCGCCTCTCGTTCCACGTCAACTCAAGCCTTGCGACATGCGCATGAGGGCGGTTCGAAGTTGTGAACTCGGCAAGTATGGTCTGCTGGAGCTTCCCCATCCTCGTGAGACTGCGTTAGCTTCGCCGTTTGCATGGGGGGCACAGCGAGCCGAGGGCTTCCAACAGCATCACCGGGATGACGAGGCGCCGTCTGCGGCGTCCCACCCATGCCTTCTCACCTTCATTAGGAGGAACGGGTGGCCCATCGCGCCCGCGTACGCGGCTCGATCGCCGTAGCCGCATCATTCACCCTGGTCTCAGGCCTCGCCGCGATCGCCGCACCGGCCGCCCAGGCGGCCAGCCCCACCGAGACCGTCATTCCCGCTGCTCTGGACTACCTTCCGAGCCTTGACGTATTGAACTCCGATGGTCCCGGCGGGTTCCTGCACCAGCAGAGCGGCAGCAACCCCGGGGCGGTCTGGACTGCTTACCAGGGCGGCCCGGACATCCCCGTAACGGGGACTCTCGCCGGACACCCCGGCGCGGGCGCGGATGTCGTGGCTACCGTGGACACGACCGGTATCGAACTCCACGACATGGACGCCGGTACCACGACGAGCATCCCCATCCCGGCCGGTCAGCATTACATGGGCACGTACGGATCGCACGTCGTGACGATGGTGCCAGGGTCCTCGGGCCAGCGGTTCGCCTCACTGCACATCCTCACGCCGGCCGGCGGCCAGGTCACCGACACCCAGATGACGGGCTGGCCCGCAGACGCGACCATCACCGGCGGCACGGGAGCGGGCGACGCCGACACGACGGTCGTGCACTACACCGACACCACGGGCGGACGGCTCGCCCTGGTAGACCTCAACACCGGCCAGATGACTCCGATATCCGGCACCGTGCCCGAGACAAACGTCTCCGTCCTCCTGACGGACAAATACATCGCCTGGTACTCGCAGCAGGACACCTCGGCCATCCACCTGGTACCGCGGCCCTCCCCCGGCGACCCGCAGACGACCGTCACCGTGCCCGCTGTCGCAGGCATGGTGGCCACCGAATTCGGCATCGCAGGCGACTGGCTCATAGCGATCCACAGCCCCTCCAGCACCAGCACCCCAACCTACGACCTGGGCGGACCGTTGACCGCCACACCCCTGACCGGCGGCGACACGCTCACCCTCCTCCCCCACGCCACCCCGGACCAGATCCGCACCGGACCGGGCGGCGTTCTGGTCACCGGCGGAGCGTCGGCCACCGACTGGGCAGCACGCAGGGTGACCCCCGGCCCCGATGGCACCCCCACCGTGACCGCAGTGGACTCCGACCCCGCGACGCCATCACCGATCGACGGACTCTCGCTTGCCGGCGGCACCCTGTTCACCGACGAACGCAGCAGCATGCCCGCCGTGAACGGCTTCACCCGCTCCATCACGCTGGGCACCACGCCCTCCTACGGTGCCCACACGACGTTCGGCCGGACCTGGGCACCCAGCAACTGCGACGCAGCGGCCACCTGCCGGCCGATCGGTACCGGTGACGGCCGCATCTCGCAGCTGTGGCGCTCCGACGGCGACAAGGTCACCGTTCAGCAAGGCGAGACCGGCTACTTCATCGAACCTTCCGCGACCGGCGGCACGCTCGTCGACGCCGACGGTCGCTATGTGGTCTACGACGGCGGCTCCACGCACAAGCAGTACATCGGCGACACCGATTCGACCAACCCCGGCCGCATACTGTTCAGCCGCCCGGCCACCGGGGCGGCGCTGTCGGGCTCCACGCTGTGGGAGGCCGGCCCGACCGCGGGCACCATCAGCCAGGTCGACCTCACCACGCAGAAGACCGTGCAGACCGTTGCCACCGGTGCCCCGTGCGTGCCAAGCGAACTGCAGGCCGCGGCCAGCCGGTGGGTCTACTGGTCCTGCGGGAACAACGCACCAGCCGGTGTGTGGGACCTCACCAGGGGCAAGGACATCCCCCTGCCTTCCGCAGGGCCCGCCCAGCTCGGCGACGGCTATCTCGTCGAACACGACGAGGCTGCCGGAAAACTGGTGCTCACCGACGTCCACACCGACACCGCGGTCACCAGCGACCTAGCCGATCTTCCGGCCGGACCGCTTACCGACGACCGCCGCATGACCTGGGCGGTGGACAAGTACCACGGCGGGATCGCCTACCTCGACGCGCACGAGAACATCCACATCGTCGACCCGCAGATTCCCGCATCCGCCCCCGCGCCGGCCGCCGGCAGCGCCATGCTGTCCGGACAGGTGCTCCCGTCGGGACACCATCTGAGCAGCAGCAGCGTGACGCTGGTGATGCAGACAGACGGCAACCTCGTCGCCTACCTCAAGACAGGCGGCAGCGGCACCGGCCAGGCCATCTGGTCCAGCAGGACCTCCGGACACCCCGGCGCGTACGCGATCATGCAGACCGACGGCAGCCTCGTCATTTACACGAGCGGCGGCGGCCCCGGCAAGGGCGGCGCCCTGTGGTCCACCAAGACCTCCGGTAACCCTGGCGCGCACACAGCCCTGCAGGACGACGGGAACCTCGTCGTCTACCGGGCCGGCAGCACCGCCTCCGGCGGTGTCCTGTGGTCCAGCGGCTCGTACGCACGCTCCCAGACCATCGCCTCCGGCCAGACCATGAAGGCCGGATGGTGGACACAGAGCCGATACACCCGACTGGTGATGCAGACCGACGGCAACCTGGTGATGTACCGCAAGCGCGACGGCGCCGCCATCTGGTCCAGCAGGACCTCCGGACACCCGGGGGCGTACGCGATCACGCAGACCGATGGGAACCTCGTCGTCTACGCAAGCAGCGGCGGCCCCGGCAAGGGCGGCGCCCTGTGGTCCACCAGAACCTACGGCAACCCCGGGGCGTACGCGGTGATGCAGGACGACGGCAACCTCGTCGTTTACAAACGCACTGGCGGCATCGGCAAGGGCGGCGCCCTCTGGGCCAGCAACACCACGCACAACGTCCCCTGACCCCTCTCGTACGCGTCACAGGGCGCCGACCCCAACCAGGGTCGACGCCCTACCCAAAAGGCCCCTCGTTAGAAGCCGTATCTCAACCGATCATGGAACGTGCGGGTCGAACAGGTTTCCCGCCGGGGTGATCTTCCCGTTGTGCGCGCATGAAGACAGGGCCCCTCGGTAGTTCGGGGATGCGAATCTAACCGAGCAATGCCGGGAGGCCCTGGTGTCGTTGTTGTACGCGTCCGAGCCCGTCCAGTCCAACTCGGCTGCTCCATCGTGTGATTGCCTCGCGCATGTGTACGGCAACGCGGCCGACCATCCGGACCGGGTACGCCGGTATCCGTCGGACATGACGGACGCGGAGTGGGCGGCCATCCGACCGTTGCTGCCGGTGCCGGCCTGGCTCCAGGGCCGGGGCGGGCAGCCCGAGGGCTACTGCCACCGCCAGCTGCTGGACGCGATCCGCTACCTGGTCGCGGGCGGCATCTCCTGGCGGGCGATGCCCGCGGACTTCCCCGACTGGGGCCGCGTCTACGCCTTCTTCCGCCGTTGGCGCGAGCACGGACTGATCGCCGAGTTCCACGACCGGCTGCGCGGGAAGGTCCGTGAGCGCGAGGGCCGCTGACCTGCGACCAAGGGCGCTGGAGCCCTGGAGCACCGCACCCTCGATCCCGAAAGATCTTCCTCCGGCAGGTGACCGCAGGCAAGGGCCGCGAGCACCTCACGAGGGCTCAGCCTGGGTTCGTTCGGATACGGCCTCGAACACGATGCGGTGCCGTCGACCGGAGTAAGCCGCGCCAGCGGGGCCGTGGCGACGAGTCGGAGCTGATCCCTTGCTCAGAGCTCTCAGCTTGGAAAGCGACGGCACTTGTGCCGCGAACCGGCTCCTGATCCGCCCCACCCGCTGTTGTGGCCCGACCTTCCCCGTGCTAGGTTGCGCCCCTTGATCGTGAAAGCTATGTGGGGGCCTTTCATGAAGCTGGCGCGATTCTCGCCGCCAACCGCCGTAGCGTTGCTCGTGGGACTGACGACTGTCATCGGTCCCGGCGCGGTCGACTCGTACGCGGCGTCGGACCTACCGCTGCCGATCGCGCACTTTTCGCACATGGTCGTGGACGCTCCGCACGGACACCTGTTCATCAGTGGCGGCGCCGGCACCGACGGCATTCTCGTCACCGACCTCGACGGCGGGAACCCGACGGTGATCAGTGGTGAGCCGGGTGCCACCGGTCTCGCCCTCTCCGACGACGGATCCGCGCTGTACGCGGCTCTTCCGGACCAGGACGCGATCGCGGCGATCAACACGGAGAACCTGACCGAGTCGGCTCGTTACGGCACGGGCGCGGGCACCCATCCGGACTCGCTGGCCGTCGCCGGGGGCACCCTCTGGTTCGGCTACGGCACAGCAGGCGTTGGCGGCATCGGATCCGTCGACGGAGCCGGTACGGTCAATTTGGCTCAGGATTCAGACAGTTGGGCAGGGTCGCCGCTGCTGGCGACGACCCCGACGCCCTCCGGCGTACTCGCGGCCGCCGTGCAGACGGGCGACACGTCCGCCTTCGTCACGTACCGGGCGGAGGGGGGTGCCCTGACCCGGCAGGCGGCGAAGGCGCTGCCCTTCCCCGACTTGGGCGACCTCGCGGTCACTGCGGACGGGCTGCACCTGGCGGTGTCGTCATCGCAGAATGCGAGCAACGGTCGGTACCGCACCTCGGATCTGGCGGTTGACGGATTCTTCGCCACGGCGGTGCCCGACAGGTCTGTCGCTGTGGCCCCGGACGGCACCGTAGCGGGCGGCGACGACGGGCTCAAGGCGTTTCCGGAGACGGGCGTGGGCTACTACAACGAGTACGAGTTCGGCTATCCGCTGAGCTCGGCCGCACACGGCGTTGCCTGGGCACCGGACGAGAGCCGGCTCTATGGCGTGGCCGTGGACGCCTCCGGGGGAACACCGACGCTCCACGTCGCTCGTACCCCGGAAATCGCGTCGGTCAGGCTCTACGGAAGCGCGACCGATCCGATCGCCCCCGGCGAGGCCTATTCGTTCCGGGCGGGGTTCGATTCGCCCCTCAGCCTCAGAGCCGGAGACTCCATAATTCCCGGCACTGTACGGATCACGCGCTACGACGACGCCGATCCGGACGGCGTGCTCATTCCAGACCCGACGACGACCCCGCCGAATGCGGCCGACTGGTTCGGCGTCTACCACGTCGCCGGCACTGCCCCCCTCACCGGCCCACTGAGCTTCCGCGTCGACTACTCCGGAAGCGGCCCCTACGGCCCGGCCGGCCGGACCTTCGACATCCCTGTAGCGAAGTACGCGCCCACCATGACGCTGACAGCTCCCTCCGCCGGCGACCGTGCCGCACCGCTGACCGTCACCGGTCACCTCACCTGGCCGCATGCGCATGTGACGACCGGCGCGGTCCACGTCGTCAAGACCGACCTGGCGCACCCCTCCGGCTACTCGGCGGGCACCGTGCCCGTCGCCGCCGACGGCAGCTTCGCCTTGCACGACACCCCGCAGGCCGGCGGCGCGAACAGTTACGCCTTCACCTACGACGGTGGCACCTCCTACCTCCCGGTCACGGCGTCGGCGAAGGTACAGGTATCCCGAGCCACTCCGACCCTGAGTGTGGCGACTGACGCGAAGTCGTACCACTCCGGCGCGACCGTCAAGGTCACCGCGCATCTGGGGACCACGTACAACTCCCGCTCCGTGACGCTGTACGACCAGCCCGCGGGCGCGTCGCGGACGCAGCTCAAGAGCGGCAAGGTCGACGCGCACGGGAACCTCGTCGCGTACTACAAGATCACCCGCAACACCGTCTTCAGCGCGGCCTTCGCGGGGGACTACCGCTATGCGCCGCGCACGGTGACCACCAGTGCGACCCTCACGCCGACGGTCCGGACGCAGATGCAGTGGCCGACGGGGACCACGCGCATCGGATCCACCACGTACCAGGTCTTCTACAAGTCCGAAGTCAACATGGGCTTCAACCTGCAGGTCACTCCCCATCAGTCCGGCGGCTGTATGTCGGTGTACGTCGAGCACCACTACTCGGGGGCTTGGCATCAGGTCACCTCGCAGAGTTGCGTGCCCTTGTACTCCGACGGCTGGTACGGCTACGGCCGGGCTCTGAAGCTCTTCGCGAGCAACGACCAGTACCGCATCCGCGGCCACTACACGCCGCCGGCAAAGAGCGCACAGACCGGCAGCGTGTGGAGCCAGTGGACCTACCTCACCGTCCGCCCCGGCAGCCCCTCATGAGGTCAGGCAGTGCGGAGACGGTTGGTGGCCGGCTCCGGTCTATGGCACCCGAGTAAAAGCAGTCCGGCCTCCCATGACCAAGCGACTGATCTTCACCGGACCGCGCGGCGGCCACGTACGGCGTACATCCTCGACGAGGAGACATGGAAGCGGGCACTCGCCAAGGCTGGGTTGACCCCCGAGAGGAAGCCGGTCGAGTCGACCGCCCCAGCCATAGAGGGTTTCTCCGTACGTCCTGCCCGCGGCCGCGAGCGCGCCGCCGTGCGCGGGCCTTGAACCAGTAGAGAAGGTTGCAACTCAGCGACCGGCAGCACTCGTGATCATGGACTGGTCGGAGCTAGATGGACTGGTCGGAGCTAGAAGGGTGGCTCTTCGCCGTAGCCCTCGATGCGGCTGGAGCCTGCGAGCCACGGAGAGCTGTCCGTCGATGGGTCGGTGTCGCAGAAGAGGAAGGGATTCCGCTGGCCTTCCAGGCCTGAGGAGTCCTCGCCCCATGCGTCGAGTGCATCGATGGCCCGTTCACGGTGCTGCCAGAGCTCGCTGGTCCCGAGCACCTCGCGGAGCAGTGGTACCAGCGTTGCTCGGCAGGGCAGCAACTCGGAGTCGTCCAGGAGCGGGATGCATGCTGCGATCGCGGCTTCGCGTACATGGCGGTCGGCGTCATCGACGTATGCGAAAGCGGCTGAGAACAGCAGCGGCCGGATCTGGCGTATGGCTACGGCGGGCGGATAGTCGTTGAGAGGAAACCCATGCCGCTGGCGCATGGCATCGGCCGCATCGGTCACCTCGCTGGCGACCGAGCCGATCCAGGTTAGTAGTTCGGCCCGCATGCAGCCGGGGAAGTCACGGCGGTTCTTGTCGACCGGAAACGTCGTTCTCGGGTCGGCCAGGATTGCGGCCACATACAGCACCGCCGGGACTGTTGCCTCGTAGATCGTGTTCTGGTGGTGCAGGATGCCGTGAACGTCGCCAAGCGCCTTCGTCCTCACGGTCCGATCTGCGGCCAGCAGCGCCATCAGCATCTTGGGCGCGTCCGTGGCCGGCCCATAGGCGTGACTCAGTCCCGCCCACTTGGTTTGGGCGAGTGTCCATTGCGGATCGGGTAGATCAGCGGGGGCAGGGGACACGTGGTCGTCTCTCATACGATTCGCCACAGGGGCGCCGTGTACCGCTCCGGGCGGTTGCTGGTCAGTAGCCGGCGGAGATCGTCACGTTGTACGCCACTGAGGTTCAGCACCTCGGTCAGGTGGCGGAATGTTGTGTCACTGACTCCGCGGCCTCGGGCTTTGTTCTCGAACTCATCGAGCTGGGACAGCACGGTGCCGCGATCGAGCGACACGGCCGGCTGGTCCTTAAGGGGGGCCAGTAGTAATCGCCGCAGAAACAACGGATATCGCTGACCTGGGGCGATGTCTGGAGTGGCTGCTGGTCAGCGGCGGCGGGCGGCCGGGTCCTGGGCCGCGACGTGCCGGGCGACTGCGTCGACGCCGGGGCGGGCGTACCGTTCCAGCGAAAGGACGGAGGCGTGGCGGGAGCGGGCCAGCAGCATCGGCGCGCTGGTGCCGCTCTCCGCGTCGTGGGTGAGTGCGCTGTGCCGCCAGCGGTGCGGCATCGTCGCAGGTCAGCGATATCCGTTGTTTTTGCGGCCGTTGCTACGACGCCCCCCTGGCCAGCGCATTTCGTCGGTGCCCCGAGATGTAGTCCTCCCCGCCGACGCGGGGGTGGCCCGAGGCGGAAGCCGCCCGATCGGCGGCGGATGGTGGGGCGGGGTCGGCATCCTGAGGACCCGCCCCCCGGCGTCGCCGGCGGGCGGCTGGATCGTTGACCGGGATGAGGCGCCGGGCCGGGGAGGGCCCGGCCGACGGCGAGGAGGGGTGCTGTGGCGCGTTCGTTGGGTGTGTCGCTGGCCGAGGCGCGCTCGCGACGCCTACGACGGCACGCGCATCCAGATCCGCCCTTCGGAGGATAGGCGTGTGAGGCCCCGCACCGGCACGATGCGGGGCCTCGTCTGCCTGCCGGATTCAGCAGGGTTGGGTGACGTTCACGCTGGCACAGCGGTCACGTGGCCGGGTTCAGCTTCATCCCAAAGTGCCCCAGAATGTCTGGAGCTTCGGTCCACAGGATGTAGTTGAACGCCATGTCGCCCTCTGTCCCGTAGGAGTAGCAGCAGGGGTCGAGGCCGGCGGAGACGATGCCGCGGGCCTGCCGGGTGCTGCCGCTGACACTGAAGACCATGGCTCCGCTGTCACCGTGGGCGTTAGCCCAGGGGTTGCCCGGAAGGCGGGTGCCCTCTACTCCTCGGACGTTGTGGGTGCCCGTCCAGTCAGTGATCGAGTAGGTGATGTCCTGGTTGGTGACCTGAATGCCGCAGACGGTGCCCTGCTGCATGAAGAACGAAGCGTCACCGTCCTGGCAGACCATGTCCCCGTTGTAGGAGTAGGCGTCGCTGGTGACGGGGTGCCAGGTCGTGCTGTCGCTTTCGTCGCTGTTGTTGTTCGAGCCGGAGATGGTTTCCGCATCCCACGCTGTGCTCACACTGGCGACAGTGCCGACAGAATTCCCCAACGTGCCAGTCAGCCCGTCGTAGTAGTCGCCCATGGTGGGCGTGGAGCCACCCCCCGTATAGACGGGGTCGTTGGTGCTGAAGCAGTGACCGGCCGTGATCATGAACGGCGTGTTGTCACTGGTGCGTACCGCTGGCAGGCCCGCTGAGCAGTAATAGCTGCCGTCAGTGAGCTGATCACCGCCGATGTACGGCGAGCTATCGTGCCACTTCGTGTCCGCCCAGCTAGTGGTTGACGCCGCCTGGCCCTTGGAAATGGTGACGGTCACGCCAGAGACGGTGGCGGTGTTCGAGCTGGCCAGCTGCGCGGAAGCCGTGCGAGCCGCGCTGGCCAGGGCAGTGCCCGGCTTGTCCACGCTGACCTGCAGGCCGCTACCGTCCGCCGCAACGGCGGCTGTGTAGATTTTGTAGGGCAACTGGTGCTTGGCCTCCTGCGCGAGCAGGTGGTCCCGCGCAGCGTGCAGGGCCCGCAGCGTGTACCGGGCGGGGTGCACGGCAATCCGCGTGGCGTCGATGTGCTTGTTGATGTGCTTGGCCGCCTTGACGAAGCCGGCCTCCCTGGATGGGTTGGTGAGGTAGACGTCGACCCGTCCATCAGGGGCGTCGATCTGGAGGCTGGAGTAGGTGTCGGCCTCGGTGGTCTTGCCGACGTGGTCCACTGCGGCTGCGATAGCCCGCAACGGATCCAGTATTCGGCCCTGCGCTTCTGGGCTGAGCGCGGCGATCTGCGCCAGCGTCAGTTTGGTCGGTTTTGCAGGCTGGGCGGTCGCCGTTTGCGGCACCGCAACCGCCGCGAGTGCAAGCACAGCGGCCCCGACTCCAGCTATGGACGTGAGCGGTCTGCCCACAATCACCCCTTGTAACGATCAACCCGCGTGACCAGAACAGCCCGTGCCACAACTAGCCGCGAGACACGAATTGTTGATCACCTGACGGCGTCACCAAAACAGGTCCGCGCAGCCCGTGCGAACGAGTTTCCGAATCCTTTGTGTCCAGATGGGGCCGGTGTGACGTGTCATCAGGCTGACTGCCGAAGCGCATCACAGCTTCGCCCCCTCTGCTGTGACGGAGGGGGCGAAGCAGGAGTGAGGGTCAACGCGAGGAAGGATGCGAAGAGGTCACCACCAAGGAAGCAGGCACGGGTCGGCCAGTGGACCCGTCAATGAGCCTGCGTCCGTTCAGTGGCCGCGCCAGTGTTGTCTGGACGGGTACAAGAGCCACATTGGCCGCACAGCCCTGGCCGGGCTTCTCCCGGGTGACGACCTTGATGGTCACGGTCACCGTTTCAGCGCCCTCTCGGGTCGAAAGACCGGGAGTCTGGCAGCCGCCTCCCAGTGCCTTGACGGACAGAACGCGCCCGTCTTGGCTGACGGAAATCGGACGTGCGGACGAGAAGGGCTGCGTACCACTCCGGACGATCGGAGCCGTTGGGAGGCCGCTCTGTCCGACGACCTGTGTCGCTTTGCCACACGCGCCCAGCATGGTGGAGGCGGCAGCCGCGAGAAGCACGGTGACGGTTCGTCTCTTCATACTCTTGAGACGGTCACCACCCTGACGTGGTTCCCGGTGGCATCAAGCGCACAGCGGCGGCCGACCTCTCAGCCCGATCGCCGCGCAGGGATGTTCCTCGGGCGGGAATTCACGTACGACAGCCAGCGCCAACCCGAGCGAGGTGAGCGCGGGCAGGTCGCCGTCTGGGCTCGCCACCTACTCGGCCGTGTGCTCGTGTAGCTGCCGCTACCAGACAAATAGCTCTGTGTAGCCGATCTGGGGGTTGGCTGTCCCGGGTTCGAGCGTTTTCGCCCGCACCCTGATGTGCGCGCGTCACCTCGGTCGCGTTCGGTGGGACTGAGAAGGGGTCGAAGCGTGCGTCAGGACTGGGAGCCGGAGGACCTGATCGAGGTCTGGACGTTGCTCGAAGACGACATGGGACGGCTGCGGAACAAGTCCGGGGCGAACCGGCTGGGCTTCGCGATGCTGCTGAAGTTCTTCGAGCTGGAGGGCAGGTTCCCCCAGTTCGTGGAGGAGTTCCCGCAGGCCGCGGTCGACTACGTGGCCGACGTGGTGAAGGTGCCGGCGGAGGACTTGGCGAAGTACGGGGCATGACCCAGATAGGGGTATGAAACTGGCGACCTCGCGTATTCGGCTGTCGCGTATTCCTTAATCAGTGAGGGTCTTTAGTCACTGTGTGTGTCCACCGGAGCGAATGGGGACCGGCTCTTTCGAACCTCTGCGGTGAGGCGGGCGGTCAGGCCGCCGGCCGGATCCGGTCGCCGGTTGCGTGGCGCAGTGC
>NZ_JBSFXK010000105.1:0-11844 GCF_053595355.1 Streptomyces sp. NPDC002513
GGACCTCATCCATCTCCTCGGGTGTCATACCCGATACAAGATCACACGCTACCGATCAGACGGCAGTTGGGCTACCTAACGAAGCCCTACTAGGAAGCTCCTGGCGGACGCCCCCTCCGCGGAGGCACCCGACGCCGCACGAGAGGCAGTTATCGAGGAGGCCGCAGAGGCGTTCCTGTCGGGCGCTTCCTGGCCGAAGGACGTCGGGAAGCGGGCAGCGAAGGCTTACACCGACGCAGACGCGATCCTCGTCGAGCGCCAGGCGCGGCAGTACGCCGTGACGCGCGCGGAGTGGGTCCTCCATGACGCGCTGAGCGACCACGCCGGCGCCGCCCTGGAGTACCTCGGTACGCGGCTCGATGACGTCCTGAACGCCGCTAGGAGCGCCTTTGAGGCTCTCGGCGGCGCCCGTACGGCGGAGGAGGTTATCGAAGCCGGAGGCGACGCCGTAGAGGCTTGGAGCCGTCTCCGTGGACTGACCACGGATCTGGAGAATGTGCGCCAGGCGCAGTGGGCTCTCCTGGCGGCTCCGCGAGTCCCAGGGAGCGCAGCGGGTGACGCCGATAATCGCGTCCACGTCTGGAGGCGCGCTGCCGCCGGCCACGTGCGGGGCCTGACTCCTGCCGACGCCCCCGCGTTCGTGCGGGAGGCCATCCGCACCGGGCGCGTGACGCTTGAGGTGCTGCGCTGGACGGCTTCGCAGGAAGGCGCGTTCGTCCCGAAGTCGGACGGAGAACTGGAAGCGGACATCGCGACGTCCAGGCCCGACGCCTTCGATGGTGAGGTTAGGGACGTCACGCCCACGGAGCTTCCCGCGCATGAGTACCGCCCATCGCGGATCACCGAACACGCGCGAGCCCCACACCTGAACTACGCGCAGCCTGCCCCCGCAGCACCCATACCCAACGCCACGACGGCCGATCCGACGCCGTTCGTGCCCCGCTACGCCTGAGAGGACCACCCATGGAACAGACGCCCCCCGAGCAGCAGCGTGACGCGGCGCTCCTGGAACTTGCCCGACTCCGTGCCGGACTCGCGGCCGGACTTTCGCCCGACCAGAGCGCACGCCTGAGGGGCGGCACGGACGAGGAACTCGCGGCCGACGCCCAAGCGCTCGCCGTGGCGTTCGGCGTCGCTAACCCGCTCCGTCAGCCGTCCGCGAGCGGCTCCGACGTCGGTAGCGCGCACGGCAGCATGGACGCCGGCGAGCAGCGCTACAAGGCGAAACACCCCGAAGGCCAGAAGTTCCAGCACGGCGGATACACGCTGGAGCGGGCCTGACGGCCCGTCGACGATAGGAGGCAGCATGGTTGCCCCGGGGCCACGAAGAGACCCCACGCGGCCGTACAGCCGCACGCACAGGGACGACAGGAAGCCGCCCCGCGCCGGCATCGTCGTCCTCCCACTCTCGGGCTGCGACTTGCCCGTTCCCGATTTGCCGCCAGGGCGTTCGTGGAGCGAGGCAGAGCGGACGATGTGGGGCGAGCTGTGGGCAAGCCCGCAGGCAACGCAGTGGCACGACGCTTACGTGCCGCTCGTCGCGATGTACGTACAGATCGTCTGTCAGTCGCTCGCCGGCAGGGCGACGGCTGGACTGGCGCAGGAGGCGCGGCACCTGGCTGAACAACTCGGGCTGTCACCCGCAGGCCTACGCACGCTGGGGTGGCAGATGGAGGCGGTAGACACGGGCACGGGCGAACTACACGCACTGCCTGGCGGTGCCGTGTGAGCGCACGAACACAAGCCATGCTTGCCCGCAGGGCAGCAGTACAGATGCCCGACAGGGGCAGTGCCGCATGCCCGCGGGAGCTGCGCACGCCGTGCGTCGTGTGGGCTTGGCTAGAGGACGACGAGACAGCCGACGTCGAGCGCAGCGGCATGAACTCACCGTTCGTCATCCGAGCTTGGCGACGGTGGCAGGCAGCTCGGCAGGCGTACGCCGCTGATCTCGGCCTGAGCGAGTCAGCCGCCTGCGGCCCGACGGGTCGGCCGACGCTAGATGATCAAGCCTCTGACCAGCGGTGATACCACCCGGTAACCCCCGCCGGATCAGCACGCTGACCGATGAGGTGCTGGGCGGCGCCGTCTGACAACCGGTTGGAGGTTAATCCAGGAGCCCTCAGAACGCCGTTCAGGCGCCTGCTGACGGTCCTTTCGGCGCCCTCTTGTGCCGCGGACGAGGCGGATCGTGCCTCACGACCGATCAAGCCGCACACGCAAGATCCAAAGTGAAGCGTTACAAACCGCAGGTCAGAGCCCTAAAAGTGTCCCAGCCCCGTGGGTGACCCCGCGGGGCTTTCCCGTACCCATGGAGGAGCCATGCCCGCCCCCGTCCACATCTGCCCCGAGCCGGCTGCGACTTCGAGCGCCCCCTGCGCACCCTGCCCGACGGCAGTCGACGCCCGTTCCCTTTCTGCGGCGGCCCCTGCTCGACGTGGACGACGAAGGCGCGGAACGCGCTGAAGGCCGGCGACAACGCAGAGGCGGCGCGACTGCTGGACGTCGCCAAGCGCCTGGACGCCCGCACGTCGCCGAAGCAATACGTCCGGGGCCTGTAGGCCCCCAACCGACCGCATCAAATCCCCCTCAAGCCCCTGGCGGACGCGCCGGGGGCTTTTCCGCACCCCCGAAACGAGATCTCATGAATAACCCTGAAAACATCTGCGCGCGGGATGGCTGCGGATTCCACGTCGAGCTAGTGATGATCGGCGCAACGCCGATGCCGGCCGTTCACTGCGGTAGTGCCTGCGCCGACTTCGAGTGGTTCCGTAAAACGCTGGAGGGGCTGGAGCCGTCCCCTGAAGTTGCAGCCTCGCTCCAGACCCTAAACGCCCTGGAACGACTGCTAAACGGCCGCACCGACCCATTCCAGGTCGGTCCGCTCCTGGGGTCGCTGTATGGCCGATAACCTGGACATCGTCGGGACAGCGGCAGTCGACGTAGTCCCGATCGCACCCAACTTCCACGACAAGCTGAAGGCCATCGTCCTTCCCGCTGCGGACCGCGTCGGAAGAGACGCAGGTCAGCGCATCGGCGACGCCATCTCCCGCAACATTACGATCAGCATCCCCGATGCGATCGTGGCGGGCGGGCAGCGCGCCCGGGTGGCGGCGACGAGGGAGGGAGGGCAGGTTGGCGGAGCTTTCGCCAACGCCATTAAGCGCAAACTGGAAGTAGCCTTCCGCTCCCTCCCGCGGGCTGACGTTCGCCTCGGAGACACTGGCTTCAACGCTGATTTGGACCGTTTGCGGGCCCGTATTCAGACGTTGTCCGGGAAAACGGTCGGCATTGACGTCGACGCCGGCGCAGCGCTTGCAGAAATCACAGCGATTGACGCGGAACTCCGGCGCTTGGGAGCGGAACACCCTGATGTAAACGTCCGTTCCGACACGGCCGCCGCGCGTGCTGCACTCGCTGAGATCCAGGCGCAGATAAACGAGGTTGACCGTGACGACGTCCATGTGCGGGTTGACGTCGACACATCCGGAGCGTTGTCCGCGCTGCGGGGACTTGCCATTGCGCTCGGGGGCGTAGCAGCCATCCCAGTGGTGCCAGTCGGGGCGGCTGCTATCGGTGCCATCGCCTCAGCAGCCGTGGCAGCCGGCGCAGGTGTCGGCTCCCTAGCTCTCGCCGCCATCCCCGCCATCAAGGGCGTCACGACGGCCATACAGGCGAAGAGCGCTGCGGAGAAGGAGGCGTCCACCTCGACGGACAACTCCGCAGCGGCCGACAAGCGCGCGGCACAGAGCGCCCTCCAGATGGCCAGTGCGCAGCAGTCACTCACGGCTGCACACCGCAATGCCGCGCGCTCCATCGCGCAGGCTAACCGCCAGGTAGCGGACGCGGAGCGAGCTGTTGCGGACGCCGTGCAGCGTGCTGCGGATCAGCGACGTCAAGCAGCCCAGAACGTCGAACACGCTGAGCGCTCCCTCGCGGACGCACAGAAGCAAGCGCGCCAGGCGGAGGAGGCTCTGACTCAGGCTCGCGCGGACGCCGCGCAGCAGCTCGCCGACCTGAACGACAAGCTCACGGATGGCGCTCTCAGCCAGCGTGACGCGGCCTTGCAGGTCCAGGAGGCTGCGGACCAACTCGCGAAGGTCAAGGCTGCCAACCAGGCTGGTACCGCCTCCGACACTGAACTTGCGCGCGCTCAGCTCTCCTACGACCAGGCCGTACAGGCGCAGAAGGAACAGTCCAAGAGCTACGAACAGCTCCAGAAGGACGCCGACAAGGCGCGTAAGGCAGGCGTCGACGGCAATGACGCCGTTAAGAAAGCCGCTGACCAACTGGCCAACGCTCAGCAGACCGTCAAGGACCAGACCGCCGCACTCGCGCAGGCCCATCGGGACGCCGCACGCACAGAGGTCCAGGCAGCCCGAGCCGTCGCCGACGCTCAGCGCTCCCTCGCCGACGCTGTCCAGTCCGCGGCCGACACTCAGGTCCAGGCCGCTGACTCCATCGCGTCCGCGGAGCGTGGCGTCGAGTCGGCCCGCCTGTCGAGCATCGACACGACGACGAAGGCTGCGACGAAGACGGACGCGTACCGCAAGGCACTCGCGAACCTGACGCCGGAACAGCGGAAGCTCTACGACTCCATCGCCGGCCCGCAGGGTCTGACGGCTGCTTTCAAGGCCTGGTCGACGTCGTTGCAGCCGGACGTCCTGCCGCTCTTCACGCGAGGCGTCGACGGGGCTAAGGCGTCGCTCCCGGGCCTCACGCCGCTCGTGAAGACGGCAGCGGACGCCATTGGACTCCTGATGGATAAGGCGTCGAGAGGGCTGAAGACGCCGTTCTGGCGAGGCTTCAAAAAGGACATCGAGACGAGCGCCGAGCCTGCGATCGTCGGTCTCGGCGTCGCATTCGGCAACGTACTCGCCGGCATGGCGGGCATCGTCGACGCCTTCCTCCCGCACATGAACGGCATCTCGTCGACGATGCAGCGGATAACGGGTCGGTTTGCCGACTGGGGGAAGGGGCTGAGAGGCTCCCCGGCCTTCGAGGCATTCCTCAAGTATGCGGCTGACAAGGGGCCGTTGATCGCTCAGGCATTGGGTGGTGTAGCCAGCGCACTCATCGCCGTCGGGACGGCCTTGTCGCCAATATCGGGCCCGCTCCTCCAGGTGATCAGCGCCGTGGCAACCGGTGTTGCCTCCGTCGCCAACACTCTCCCGTGGCTGATTCAGCTTATCTACGGCGTATGGGTTGCGACGAAGCTTTGGACGATTGCCCTGGCAGCGTTCAACCTCGTCATGGAAGCAAACCCGATCGTGCTGATAATCACGGGAATCGTCGCCCTCGTCGCGGCAGTGATCTACGCCTATAAGCATTGGGGTGCCTTCCGCGACGTCGTACAGGCGACGTGGCACGGAATCCAGGTCGCTGCGTCGTTTGCCTGGAACAACGTCCTTAAGCCCATCTTCGACGGCATTTGGTGGGCGATCAAGGGCGTCGGAACCGTCGCCGTATGGCTCTGGCAGAACGTGTTTTCGCCCGTCTTCCAGTTCATATGGATGGCGGCTCGCGTCCTCTTTGCAATCCTGGTCACGGCAGTCCTGGCGCCAATTATCATCGTGATCAAGGCCGTCGGCGCAATTGCGATGTGGCTGTGGACCGACGGCTTCAAGCCGATGTTTGAGTCCATAGCGAAGCTCGCGGTGTGGGTGTGGCAGAACGCCCTCAGTCCCGTCTTTAATTGGATTTGGGACGGACTGAAGTGGGTCGGGGACAAATTCGTCTGGCTCTACGATCACGCCGTAAAGCCTGCCGCGGGATGGATAGCGGATAAGGCGTCGTGGTTGTGGCAGAAGGCACTAAGCCCTGTCTTTCACTGGATTTGGAACGGCCTGAAGTGGGTCGGAGACAAGTTCTCGTGGCTCTATGACCACGCCGTGAAGCCGGTAGCCAACTGGATTTCGGACAAGGCAAGTTGGCTCTATGACAAGGGCCTGAGGCCAGCGTTTGACAACATCAAGTCGGCTGTCGGACTCGTCGGCGACGCCTTCGAGTCTGCCCGCAAAGCCATAAAGTCGGCATGGGACAAGGTGGCCGGTATCGCTGCCCGGCCCGTGAACTTCATCGTGGATTTCGTCTACAACAAGGGCATCAAGGCTGTTTGGGATAAGGTCGCCGGATTCGTCGGACTGGACCCGCTCCCGAAGGCTCCGAAGCTGCTTGACGAGTCTCCCCGCTTTGCCGACGGTGGCCGTACATACGGCGGGATCCCGGGCAAGGACAGTATTCCGGCGCTCCTGATGGCGGATGAGTTCGTCGTTCGTCGCGACAGCGCCCGGAAAATCGGGTACGAAAATCTTGCCTACATGAACGCCACTGGGGAAATCCCGCGATTCGCCGACGGCGGTATCGTCGGCGCGCTGTCGGGTGCGTGGGACTGGACGAAGGACACCGTCGGCGGCGTCATCGGAAAGGGCATCGACTGGGCGAAGACCGGTGCGGACCTTATGACGCACCCTGGCAAGGTCTGGAACACGCTCGTAAAGCCGATCCTGGACAGGGTTCGGGACGGCGTGGGGGCGTTCCCCATGGGCGACGCTATCGCCGCCTATCCGCTCAAGATGGTCAAGTCCCTCAAGGACAAGATCGTCGACGCCGTCACGGGCGGCGGCGGAGGTGGAGGCGGTAACGGCGGCTCTGGCGTGGCCAGGTGGCGCCCGACGGTGCTCCGGGCGCTCAGCATGACCGGTAATCCCGTGTCGTACGCGGACCTGACGCTACGACGTATGAACCAGGAATCGGGCGGTAACCCCACAATCGTAAACAAGTGGGATAGCAACTGGACCGCTGGGCATCCGAGCGTCGGACTCATGCAGGTCATCGGCCCGACCTTCCGGGCGTACGCAGGGAAAATGCGGAACGTCGGCCCGTTCCTCTACGGCGTATCGACGGACCCCCTGGCCAACATCTACGCGTCGATGCGCTACGCGATGGCGGCGTACGGGTCCCTGCCGGCCGCGTACAACCGTTCCGGTGGCTACGCACTGGGCGGGCGCGTGACGCCTACGTTGTACGACGAGGGTGGCTACATCCCGCCCGGCATGTCCGTCGTCGCGAACGGCACCGGACGTCCCGAGCCGGTCATGACTGCGTCTCAGTGGGCCGACATCCGCGCGGTGCGCGGCTCGACGTCGACGCCGAACGTCGTCGTCGAGAATCACACCTACCTGGGCACGGACGAAATCACGGACATCTTGGACCACCGAATCGTTGTCCGGGAGCAGCAGACAGCGACAGCCCTCAACAGCGGCCGTTGGGTCTGACGCACACCGCACGCACACACGGGCCGACGTCGACAGGGCGTCGGCCCTTCCTACGTCTCGCGGGCCGACGGGGTCCGCGGGACTCCCGACTTCAGGAGGAGCACAGCATGATGGGACAGCCGGCGAAGAGCCACGAGGTCACCTGCCCGCACTGCCACAAGGTCGTAGAGCAGACGCAGGGCGCCGGTCGCGTGAAGCTGTATTGCACTCCGGACGCGGGGAAGCTGTACAGGCAGCGTATGCGGTCGCTTGGGTTCGGTGTCTGACAGACGGGCCGTCGGCGTCGTACCGTCGATGACGTGAGCGAACACCTTGGGGACAAGCTCAGTCGGCTCCGACGGCTCTCCAGCCTGACGCAGGAGGAGCTAGCAGCACGGGCGGGGATCTCTGCTGACGTTGTCCGGAAGCTGGAACAGAAGCGGAAGAGTTCCGCAGCACTGCCGACCCTGCATGCCCTAGCGAAGGGGCTCGGCGTCGAGCTGACGTCCCTTCTGGGTGATCCTCCGGGCGTTCCGTCGACGGGGGAAGTCGACCCACCGCAGCTCGTCGCCGTGCGCCGCGCAATCTCCCCGCCGCTCTTCGCTCCGCCTCCGGAGCCGACGCGGGTGGAAAAGCTCTCCCTGCCGCTCCTGCGGGCCGAAATCGCGGACGCCTGGACGCTGTATCACGACGCACAGTTCGGGCGCCTTATGGAGCTGCTGCCGGACATCATCACGGACGCCCGGTTCGCTGCTGCCGTCGGGGCGGACGACGAACGGGCCGCAGGACAGGCAGCGTTGGGCAAGGCGCTTCAGCTCGGGGGCCACCTGGCCATCCGACTTGGTAAGACGGACCTTGCACTGACGAGCCTTGAGCGGGCCATAGATGCCGCAGGGAAGTCGTCGGACCCGCTGCTTGCCCCGATGGTGTCCAACTCCGTGGCATGGGCGTACCAACGGCAGAACCGGCTTACCGACGCTACGAACCTCGCCATCTACGCGGCGGACAACGTCGAGCGTAAGCACGCGACCGACGCTTCCGGGGTACGTGTGTGGGGCGGACTCCTCATGTCAGCCGCGACGAGCTACGCCAGGAGTGGGGACTACGAGCGCGCCGACGAGATGATGCGGACTGCGGAGAAGGCTGCGGGACGCGTGGCGAAGATGCCGGCCCCGGAGGACGGCCGACTCGTCTCCGTCTTCAGCCGGTCCTCCGTCCGCATTGAGCGCGTACGCCTGGCGGTCCAGCACGGACGCCCGGAGGAGGCGCTCGCGCTTGCCAAGGGGATGCGCCTCTCGAAGGACACTCCGCCGTCATGGCGAACGTGGCTGCTCCTCGACGTCGCCCGCGCTCACACGGACGTCGGGAACGCCGAAGGTGCTGTGAAGGCCCTTGAATCTCTGCGTCGTGTGGCACCTACTTGGATGCGGCATCACACACTTGCCGTCGCCATCGTCCGGGACCTATGGGAATTGCACGCACGACCTCCGGGGCTGCGTTCGCTCGCCGAATTCCTGGGCATCGCCACTTAGCATCGCAAGACTAGGACGCTGCGTCCCTGTTGTTGCTCTCCGTCGCACGAAAGCCTATGCACGGACAAGCTACGGCGGAGGTGCAGGGATGACACAGGGAAGGGCATTACAGGGGCCCGTAGAACTCACGGATCCACTCACCGCTACGGCTCCCCTGGCCACGCCGGGATGCGACGTATGCGGCGCTCTCAGGCGGCAGTGGCTCCAAGCGATGGAACTGGGGAGTCCCGCTTACGATCCGTCGCACGCAACAGATCTGGCCGTCGAAATCAGCCGCCACCCGCATGACTGGAAGAAGCGGAGGCGGACATGACGGCCGTTGCCGCAGTGCATCACAAGTCCCGTGGCGGTCGACGTCCGTTCTCTGTGCATCGCGCGCCGACTGTTCTTGAACTCCTGGCCGGTATCTCGACCCTGTGCGGCAGGTGCGCCGGACGTCGAACGGTGTGGTGCCCGGGATGCTGCGGATTCGACTTCGAGAGCTGCCAGTATTGCCGCCGTACCGGGATGCTGCGGTGCCCCGACTGCACAGGCGGCCCGGACGTGCCGCCAATTCGGTGGTGATCGCCCCCTGAGCCCCTCGTTCGTCTCGTTACTCCTCCGAGACGAGCGAGAACCCCGTCCCGTACCCCTCCATCCCGCCGTAGAGGGGTACCGGACGGAAGAGGCCCCGTTCACCTCCTTCCCCGTGGAGGTGGGCGGGGCTTCGGTGTGGCCTCTGGCCTGGGCTGCTAGAGTCATAACAGGGTGAGCGAGCAACGTAGTCGGCGTGACCCGGCATGTCCACATGCGCGTAGTGCCGGGTGTCCGTCTCGTACTCGACGTGCGCGATGTTGATGGTGATGCCGCGCGCCGCCTCCTCCGGGGCCCGGTCGATCCGGTCGAACGGGACGAAGGTGCCGGTGCCGCGGTCGGCCAGGACCTTGGTGATCGCGGCGGTCAGGGTGGTCTTGCCGTGGTCGACGTGCCCCATCGTGCCGATGTTCAGATGCGGTTTGGTGCGCACGTATGCCGTCTTGGGCATGGCTGTACCTCGAAGCCTCTTCAGTGGTGCTGAGTGACGGCCCCGGCAGCGGACGATCCGGCCGGGACGGGGACCCCCAAGGACTTGCCGACCCTCCCCCTGCGGGGTCCGCCGGACGATCCGGGAAGGGTCAGCTTCGGGCGCCGTCAAGAGCGGCCGGGAAGAGCAGGACGGCAGCCTTCGGTGCATCCGCGGCGGCGGATGCTGCGAGGACGAAGGCGTACCGGAACATGCCGTAGAGCATGGTCGACGCGCACGCCCGCGTCGAATGGTTTTTCCGCGGGGCCCGTCACGGTACGACGCGGGAGTGCGGGACCGGGTCGGCCCGAAGACCGGTCAGAGATTCTTGAGCGCTTCCCGTACCGACAGCGGGGAGAGCCGCGCTCCTTCCCTGGCCACGAACTCCCGTACGGCGTCCGGATCCGTCTTGGCGTACTCCCGCAAGGCCCACCCGATCGCCTTCCTGATGAAGAAGTCGGGGTGTCCGGACCGGCGTACGCAGTACGCGAAGAGGCGGCCCGTATCGGTCGCCTCCTTGTGGCGCAGTTGGTGGAGCAGGGCGCTCCGGGCGATCCACAGACGGTCGTCCTCGATCCATGCGTCCATGGCGTTCCGCAGCTTGGGATCGGCGGCGACGAGGCCGCCCACCACATGGGCGGCCAGCGCGTCGACGGTGTCCCACCAAGGGACGGTGGAGACCAGATGACGCGTTACGGGGAGGAATCCGGAGGAGAGTTGCCTCACATGGCGGCGCAGGTAGTCGACGGCGAAGTAGTGGTACTCGCGCTCCGGCAGGGCCCAGCAGCGCAGCGCGAGCGCCGTGCAGTCGGCCTCGTCCGGACGGGGCGTGCCCGCCAGGACGGTGCGGGACAGGGCGCGGCGGACAGGCGTGGTCAGGCCGAGGAAAGGCGCGATGTCCTGCATGTAGGCGCGCATCGACGCGGCCCGCTCCGGGTCCGCCGCGGCGGCGTACGCGACGGTGAGCCGCTCCATCACGACGTCCGCGATCGCGCTCCGCGGGGGCGTGGACGGCGCGCCCGTTGTTCCGGAACCTGTGGCCTCCATGAGACGCACCATACGGCGATCACACACGTCGGTCGGTTATGGTCACCGGATGCTCGATGCCACCACCCGCTCTGGGGGCACCGCCACGGCCTCTCCCCGGCCCGCCGCCACGGAGCTCACCGCCACCGTCTCCCCTCGTGCCGCCGTGGAGTTCACCGCCGCGCCGGCTGCCGCCGTACTGCGCGGTTTCACCGCCCGCTGCACGCGCGTACTGCTGTCGCCCTGGTCCCGTCTGGCCTTGCTCGTGGTGCTGCTCGCGGCCGCGGCGGCCGGCGTGCTGGCCTATCAGCCGCAGAAGCTGCTGACGCACGGCTGGCCGCCGCACCTCGGGGGCGCCGCGGCCGCCGTCGTCTTCGCGGTGGCCTACGGGCTGTGCACGGTCGCGTTCGTGCCGCGCCCGCTGCTCAACCTCGCGGCGGGCGCGCTGTTCGGTTCGCAACTGGGCACGGGCACGGCCCTGGCAGGCACGGTGCTCGGCGCCGGGATCGCCTTCGGGCTCGGCCGGGTGCTGGGCCAGGACGCGCTGCGTCCGCTGCTTCGGGGCCGCTGGCTGAAGGCGGCGGACGGGCAGCTCAGCCGGCACGGCTTCCGTTCGATGATGGCGGCCCGGCTGTTCCCCGGGGTGCCGTTCTGGGCGGCCAACTACTGCGCCGCCGTCTCCCGGATGCGCTGGGCCCCGTTCCTGATCGCGACGGCGCTCGGGTCGGTCCCGAACACCGCCGCCTACGTCGTCGCCGGTGCCCGCGCCGCGCGGCCCACCTCGCCGGCCTTCCTGATCGCGATGGCCTTCATCGCGGTGCCGATGGTGGCGGGGGCGGTGGTGGCCTGGCGCAAGCGCCACCACCTCCGCGCCGTCCCGGAGACCGGGCAGTCCGACTAGTAGGGCTTTGTTAGGTCCTGTGGTGGGGTTCGGGAGTGGGGGCGGGTTGGCCGCATATCGAGCAGGCGCCGGTCCAGGTGGCCAGGATCT
>NZ_JBSFXK010000106.1:0-11641 GCF_053595355.1 Streptomyces sp. NPDC002513
GGTGGACCAGAACGCCCAACACCGTTCGGGGCGTTCGGCTGAGCATGAGTTCTGGCGTCAGGACTCACTCCCGCTCAGTCTCTAGGAACGGTTCATCGGTCGCTGGGAGTAGGTCCTGCGCCTCAGGCGCGCTCCGCGCCGGCTTGGCTAGGGTCGGTCCTCATGGAGACCACAGGATTCGTCCGTCGCCAGACGGCGGAGCGTATGCGCGACGCTCTGGAGCGGCTCGTTACCGAGCGGGATGTATGGGTGTCGACGGCTCACCCTGAGCACGGGCCGCACCAGGTGCCGCTGTGGTTCTTGTGGGATGGGCGAGCCGTGTGGATGTGCACCAGCGCCACTTCCGTGACTGCGCGAAACGTCCGCGAAGAGCCGCGCGTGCGCCTGTCGCTGCCGGACACCTTCGACGTGGTGCTCCTCCAGGGTGAGGCGGAGTGCTTCCCGGACCAGGAGGTGCCCGGAGGTGCAGCGGAGGCGTTCGCCGACAAGTTCGGGTGGGATCCACGTGTGGAAGAGGGTTCCTTTCTGTATGTACGCGTAATCCCGAGGACTGTGCGCGCTTGGCGCGGCGAGCCAGAACTGCGCGGGAGAGTGATCATGCGCGACGGGATGTGGCTGGAATAACGGCCGCCCCTCGCCGACGCGCCCCTCTCGGATCACGATCTACAGGTGGAGTACGAAGCCAAGGCAGCCGCAGGGCTGGGCGAAGGCCAAGGGGAACGCGGCGTTCGCGGACGGTCTGGTCGTCTCCAACCGGGGCCGCCCCGGGTTCACCACCGCCCGGGGGCGAGGCGTCCGTGTTCTGGGGCGCGCCCCGCGGCCTCAGGCGGTGCTTCTCTCGACCGTGGACCAGAAGATCCCGACGATGTGGTCGAGGTAGTCGCGGCCGGCCTCGCCGGAGTCGGTCACGCCCACTCTGGCGCCCCAGTTCAGCGTGGCGGCCATCTGCCCCTGGTAGTCGGCGTGCATCTCCTCCAGGACGTCCTCCAGGAGGTGCCGGCCCAGGGGGAGCAGTCTGCCGAGCGGGCGGACGTACCCCTGCCAGCGGGTGGTGACCGCGCTGATCAGCAGTTCGGCGAGCCGGCCGTCGCGCCCCGTCACCGTGATGAGGTCGGGCAGGGTCAGCTCCAGCACCTTGGTGAGGGCGGCGGTCTGGCGGTCGGTGCCGCGCCACTCGCCCGCCTCCTCCATCCGTACGTAGACGAGGAGTTCGAGCCCCACGGCGTGTGCGACGTCCTCCGGCGCGAGCCCGCGCGCGACGCGGTGCTCGCGCAGCGTGCGCGGCGCGCCGATGAGTTCGCCGGGGGAGCACCACAACATTCCCGCCAGCGCGATGAGTTCGGAGGTGTTCGGCGCGGTGATCCCGCGCTCCCAGGCGATCACGAGGCCGACGGTCACATAGGGGAGCCCGTACGAGGTGCGCATGCCGTAGGCGACGTGTTCCACTCGCATGCCGAGCGCCGCCCGCAGTCTTCTGGCGGCAACGGCGTCGAACGGCGGAGTGGGTGGAGTGGACGGAGTGGGCTGCGGGGACTGCGGTCGGTGCACGCGCACAACGTAAGGCCGCGTGGACTGCGGTGACTACGGTCTGTTCGGCCACACTCACAGATTGTAGGAACATACGGTTTCGGTCGTCGAGGCGTGACGGTCGGTGCGCGCGGTCGGCGGAGCCGGGCGGGCGGAGCGCCCGGGCGGCCGGGCCGGGCGGTGGTCCCGCGGGCGACGCGGAGGGCGTCGGGCAAGGTGACCGGGCCCACACGTGCCTACGACGGCGGCCCCCGCCGGGTGGCCGCGGGGCGGACGGGTCGGCCGGGGGCGCCGGTGGGGGTGGACACGGGGGCCGAAGGGTCAGGGGGAGGCGCGTGACGAGGAGCGCGGGGGAGACGCGCGGGCGGCGTGAACCCGTCGTTGCCGGGGGTGTGCCGGACCGTGGATCCGTCACCGCTCGCTCCGTGACCCTGCCGCCGTGCCGCGACGGACCGGCCCCTCGCCGGCCGGTCTCAGCGTGTCCGCCCCGTCTCCCGGACCCACCGGTACACCAACTCCGGTCTCCCCACCTGCCCGTACAGCGGACTGCGACCCGCCCGGCCCGCCTCCACCAGGTGCTCCAGGTAGCGGCGGGCGGTGATCCGGGAGATGCCGACGGCCTCGGCGACCCCCGCCGCCGTCAGCCCCTCCTCGCGGTCCCGCAGCACACCGGTCACCCGCTCCAGCGTCGGCGCGCTCAGTCCCTTGGGCAGCGCCGCCGGTCCCGGCGCCCGCAGCGCGGCCAGCGCGCGGTCCACCTCGTCCTGGCCGCTCGCCTCGCCCGCCGCGCCCCGGAACTCCGCGTACCGCACCAGCCGGTCCCGCAGCGTCGCGAAGGTGAACGGTTTCAGCACGTACTGGACCACCCCCAGCGACACGCCCTCCCGCACCACCGTCAGGTCCCGTGCCGACGTCACCGCGATCACGTCCGCGTGGTAGCCGGCCGCCCGCAAGGAGCGCGCCAGGTGCAGACCGTGCACATCCGGCAGATGGAGATCCAGCAGCAGCAGGTCCACGGGGGTCCGGTCCAGCAGGCGCCGCGCCTCCGCACCCGTGTGCGCCGTGCCCACCGCCGTGAAGCCCGGCACCCGGCCCACGTACATCACATGGGCGTCGGCGGCGACCGGGTCGTCCTCCACGACCAGGACGCGGATGGGCTCGGTCATACGTCACCTCCGGGCAGGGCGGGCTCGGCGAAAGCTCCGGGAACATCCTCGGCCGACCCCGGAGCCGACCCCGAAGCCGCCCCCACGGTAGGCAACGGGATCCGCGCCTCGAACTCGGCCCCGCCTCCCGCGGCCTCCGACACGGTCAGCGTGCCCTCGTGGCGGCGTACCGTCTGACGGACCAGGGCGAGGCCGAGCCCCCGGCCGCCGGACGCGGCGGCCGGCTTGGTCGACCAGCCGCGCCGGAACACCGCCTCCGCGTGCGCGGGATCGACCCCGGCCCCCGTGTCCGACACCCGCAGCACCAGCTCCGCCTCCTCCGCGCAGGCGGTCACCGTCACCCGCGCGCCTCCCGAGCCCTGTGCCGCGTCCACCGCGTTGTCGATCAGGTTGCCGAGGATCGTGACCAGGTCCCGGGCCGGCAGGGAGGGCGGCAGCAGCCCGTCGTCGATGCGGCTCGCCTCCGAGACCACCAGCTCCACACCCCGCTCGTTCGCCTGCGCCGCCTTGCCGAGCAGCAGGGCCGCGAGCACCGGCTCGTTCACGGCGGCGACCACCTGGTCCGTGAGGGCCTGCGCCAGTTCCAGTTCGGCCGTGGCGAAGTCGACGGCCTCCTCCGCGCGGCCCAGCTCGATCAGCGAGACCACCGTGTGCAGTCGGTTGGCCGCCTCGTGCGCCTGGGAGCGCAGCGCCTGGGTGAAGCCACGCTCCGAGTCCAACTCGCCCGTCAGCGACTGGAGTTCGGTCACATCGCGCAGGGTGACCACGGTGCCCCGGCGTTCGCCGCCGGAGACCGGGGAGGTGTTGACGACCAGGACGCGCGTCGCCGTCAGATGGACCTCGTCGACCCGGGGCTCGCAGGACAGCAGCGCACCCGTCAGCGGGGCCGGCAGTCCCAGGTCGGCCACCGAGCGGCCCACCACCTCCCCGCTCACCCCGAGCAGCTCCCGGCCGCCGTCGTTGATCAGCGCCACCCGGAACCGGCCGTCCAGCATCAGCAGGCCCTCGCGCACGGCGTGCAGCGCGGCCTGGTGGTAGTCGTGCATATGGCTCAGCTCGGTGGCGTTCATGCCGTGGGTGGAGCGACGCAGCCGGGCGTTGATCACATAGGTGCCGACGGCGCCCAGGGCCAGGGCCCCGCCCGCCACCCCGAGCAGGGTCGTCACCTGTTCCCGGAGCCGGGCGGTGACGGTCTCGACCGTGATGCCCGCGCTCACCAGGCCGACGATCCGGCCGCCGTCGTGAATGGGGGTGACCGCGCGCACGGACGGGCCCAGGGTGCCGGTGTAGGTCTCGGTGAACGACTCGCCCTTCAACGCGCGGGCGGTGTGGCCGAGGAAGCGCTCGCCGATCAGCGCCGGGTTGGGGTGGGTCCAGCGGATGCCCTCGGGGTTCATGATCGTGACGAAGTCGACGCCGGTGTGCCGCTGGACCTGGGACGCGTACGGCTGGAGGGTCCGCGTCGGGTCCGGGGTGCGGATCGCCGTCCGCACCGAGGGGGCGTCCGCGACCGAGCGGGCCACCGCCATCGCCTGCCGGCCGGCCGCGGCCTGGGCCTGGCCGCGGTCGCTGACGTAGGAGAAGAGGGCGTACCCGGCGACGAGCACCGCGATCAGCACGGCCTGCATCGCGAAGAGCTGGCCGGCCAGGCTGCGGGGTCTCGGGAGTGTGGGCACGCGCATGCGTTCAGTCTGCCTCGCGGCCCCGGCCCGGCGTCCAGGGGTGCGGGCCCGCTGTCCCGGCCGCTTCCGCGCGCTGTACGTGCGGGCCCCGGTTCCGGTGCTTCCGCCCGTCGTACGGGCGGGCCCCGGTTCCGGCGTTTCCGCCCGCCGTACGGGAGGGCTCCGGTTCGTCCGGCACGCGTGAACGCCGCGATGTAAGCGTGAACTAAATGAACGGAAGGGTGACCGCCCTCACACGGCGGGAGATAGTCACCGCATCCCCGGGAGCAAGACGTCTCCCGGTCGTCGGGGGGATACCTTCCGGCCACCGGGGGGGCCTCCCGGTTTCCCCGGACGTGAGCCGCACGCCGGATGATCCGACGACGTCGTCGAGGAGGGCAGCCGTGGCCAGCACAGCCCGAACCGCACCTGCCGCGCCCGCAGCCAAGCGGGACCGCACCCACTACCTCTATCTCGCGGTGATCGCCGCGGTGGCCCTCGGCATCGCCGTGGGCTTCGCCGCGCCCGATTTCGCCAAGGAACTGAAGCCGCTCGGCACGGGCTTTGTGAGCCTCATCAAGATGATGATCTCGCCGATCATCTTCTGCACGATCGTGCTCGGTGTCGGCTCCGTCCGGAAGGCCGCCAAGGTCGGCAAGGTGGGAGGGCTCGCCCTCGGCTACTTCCTCGCGATGTCCGTCGTCGCGCTCGCCATCGGCCTGGTCGTCGGCAACATCATCCACCCCGGCAGCGGGATGCATCTGACCGAGGCCGTGAAGGGCGTCGGGCACGAGCAGGCCAAGGCCGCCGCCGAGGGCCCGGTGGACTTCCTGCTCGGCATCATCCCGACCACCTTCGTGTCGGCCTTCACCGAGGGCCAGGTGCTCCAGACGCTGCTCGTCGCGCTGCTCGTGGGCTTCGCGCTCCAGGCCATGGGGCGCTCCGGCGAGCCCGTCCTGCGCGGCGTCCAGCACATCCAGAAGCTGGTCTTCCGGGTGCTCGCGATGATCATGTGGGCGGCCCCGGTCGGCGCCTTCGGCGCCATGGCGGCCGTGGTCGGCGAGACCGGCGTGGACGCGCTGAAGGCGCTGGCCACGATCATGATCGGGTTCTACGTCACCTGTCTGCTGTTCGTCGGCATCGTGCTCGGCGCGCTGGTGCGTGCGGTGGCCAAGGTCAACATCTGGCACCTGCTGAAGTACCTCGGCCGTGAGTTCCTGCTGATCGTGTCCACCTCCTCCTCGGAGTCCGCGCTGCCGCGGCTCATCGCGAAGATGGAGCACCTGGGCGTCGCCCGGCCGGTCGTCGGCATCACCGTGCCGACCGGCTACTCCTTCAACCTCGACGGCACGATGATCTACCTGACGATGGCCTCCCTGTTCATCGCGGACGCGATGGACCAGCCCATGGGCATCGGACAGCAGATCGGTCTGCTGCTGTTCATGATGGTCGCCTCGAAGGGCGCGGCCGGCGTCTCCGGTTCCGGTATCGCCGTCCTGGCCAGCGGCCTGCAGTCGCACAAGCCCGCCCTGGTGGACGGTGTGGGCCTGATCATCGGTATCGACCGGTTCATGAGCGAGGCCCGCGCCGTGACGAACTTCGCGGGCAACGCGGTCGCCACCCTGCTCATCGGCACCTGGACCGGTGAGGTCGACAAGGAGCGGGTGCGGCGGGTGCTCGCCGGCGAGATCCCCTTCGACGAGCAGACCCTGCTGGACGAGGACGGCGCCGCAGCCCCGGTGCCCGAGCAGGGCGGCGACAAGGAGCTGCTGGCCAAGGCCTGAGCCCTTCGTATCCCGTACCGCATCCGCGTACTCCGGGCGGCCGGACCGATCCCCCGTCACCGGCCGCCCGGTCCGCGGCTCCGCTCGTGGCCGCCGGAACCTGCTGATCCGCCGCGGAACCCCGCGTCCCGCACCCACGTCTCGTAGTACATGCACGACCGTGCCGTGCCGGACCGACCGGCACGGCACCTTTGTCCGGGAGGCACGGGGCATGAAGATCGACTGGGACCGGCGCACCTGTGCGCGCCGCGGGCATGTGACCTACGCGCCCGACGATCCCCGGCTGCGGGTACGGCTGCACGCCCGGACGGCACTCGGGGACGTGTGGCGCTGCCTGCGCTGCGGCGACTTCGTGCTCGGTGAGCCGCACGGCGGCGGACCGGCCGCCGACGCGCCGCTCGTGCCGCGCGGCAAGGTGCTGCGCGACCTGTTCATCCTGCGCTTCCTCGCCGTCGAACGGGCCGTGCGCGGGGTGTTCATCGTGCTCGCCGCGGTGGCCGTGTGGAAGTTCAGCAACAGCCAGGACGCGGTGCGGCGGCTCTTCACCGAGTACCTCGACGTGCTGCGGCCCGTCTTCAGGCACTTCCACTACGACCTCGACCACTCACCCGTGGTCGGCACCGTCCAGAAGTCCTTCGGCTACCGGCACTCCACGCTGCTCCTGGTCGCCGGGCTCCTGCTGGCGTACGCGCTGATCGAGCTGGTCGAGGCGGTCGGACTCTGGTACGCCAAGCGCTGGGCGGAGTATCTGACGGTCGTCGCCACCGCGGCCTTCCTCCCCCTGGAGGTCTACGAACTCACCCAGCACATCACCGCACTGAAGATCGCCACGCTGGTCCTCAACATCCTCGCGGTCCTCTACATCGCCCTCGCCAAACGGCTGTTCGGGCTGCGCGGCGGCCGTAAGGCGTTCGACGAGGAGCGGCACAGCGCCTCGCTCATCGAGGTGGAGGAGTCGGCGGGCCTCACGGTCACCTCCTGACCCGCACCGGGGCGGCCGGAGTTCTCATGACGACCGGGCCGCGCGACGCCGGACGAGGGCACACGGCCTGGCGGGTGCTGCTGCCGCCCGGCCGACGCGTTGCCTTGACGTCGGCGTCAAGGGCTACCGTCGGGCGCATGCGAATCGGCGAGCTGGCGGCGCGGGCCGGGACCACCACCCGGACGCTGCGGTACTACGAGTCGCGGGGGCTGCTGACCGCGCGGCGCGCGGGCAACGGGCACCGCACCTACGACGAGCGCGATCTGAAGCTGCTGCGGCAGATCCGGACGCTGCGGGACTTCGGGTTCGACCTGGAGGAGACGCGGCCCTTCGTGGAGTGTCTGAGGGCCGGGCACCCCGAGGGCGACTCGTGCCCGGCGTCGCTCGCGGTCTACCGCCGCAAGCTGGCTGAACTCGACGCGCTGATCGGCGAGTTGCGTGCGGTCAGGGCGCAGGTCGGGGCACAGCTGGCGAAGGCGGAGGAGGCGCGCGACGCGCTGGCGGTCGAGGCGGAGGTTCCGGGCGGTCCGGAGCCGGTGTGCGAACTGGGAGGGTGGCAGCGGTGATCAGGGCGGCAGGCGTGACCGAGGTGACGGACGCGGACTTCGAGGCGGAGGTGATCGGGGCGGAGCTGCCGGTGCTGGTGGAGTTCACCGCGGACTGGTGTCCGCCGTGCCGGCAGATGGGGCCGGTGCTCAGTGCCCTGGCCGCGGAGGAGGAGGGCCGGCTCAAGGTGGTGCAGCTCGACGTGGACACCAATCCGACGACGACGAACGCGTACAAGGTGCTGTCCATGCCGACCTTCATGGTGTTCCGCGGCGGTGAGCCGGTGAAGGCGATGGTGGGGGCCCGGCCCGGGCGACGGCTGCTGGAGGAGCTGTCCGACGTGCTCTGACCCGGTCCGCACAGAGAAATCCCCCGAGCAATTGCGCTCGGGGGATTTCTTTGTGTATATTCAATGATTCGCGACTTCACGGAAATGGGTCGCAAATAAGTTCAGCAAGCACAGTATATCGGGTCGGGAGCGGAATTGTCAAACACCGAATTTCCGGACGATGAATTGCGGCATGAGCAGGAATTCATCGACGGGCTGTACGCGCGGGTGGACGTGGTGCGCGGCGACACCGAGACCTCCGTCGCGGACGCGCTCGCGCAGGGCGACAAGCCCATGCAGGCCCGGCTGGAGCGGGACATCCTCGTCGCCGAGCGCTCGGGGCTGCTGGCGGCGCTGGACGCCGTGGACGGCTCGCTCTGCTTCGGCCGTATCGACCTCACCTCCGGGCCGAGCCACCACATCGGCCGTATCGGGCTGCGCGCCGACGACGCGGAGCGCACACCCGTCCTCATCGACTGGCGGGCCGAGGTCGCGCGCCCCTTCTACCTGGCCACCGGCCACACCCCGCTGGGCCTGCGCCGGCGCCGGCACATCGGCACCGACGGGCGCCGCGTCATCTCCCTGCACGACGAGATCCTCGACCTCGCCGACCACGAGCGCACCGGCCACGAGGACCCGACCGGTGACGCCGTGCTGCTGGCCGCGCTCACCTCCGCCCGCACCGGCCGGATGAACGACATCGTGCAGACCATCCAGGCCGACCAGGACCGCATCATCCGCGCACCGCACCGGGGCGTGCTGGTGGTGGAGGGCGGTCCCGGCACCGGCAAGACGGCCGTCGCCCTGCACCGGGCGGCGTACCTGCTCTACGAGCACCGGGAGCTGCTCGCCCGCCGCGCCGTCCTGATCGTCGGCCCGAACCCCGCGTTCCTCGGCTACATCGGCGAGGTGCTGCCCTCGCTGGGCGAGACCGGCGTGCTGCTCGCGACCGTCGGCGAACTGTTCCCCGGAGTCAGGGCCACCGCCACCGACACCCCCGAGGCGGCCGCCGTCAAGGGCCGCGCGGACATGGCCGACGTACTGGCCCGGGTCGTCCGCGACCGTCAGGCGCTGCCCGACCCGGTCATCGCCGTCGAGCACGACCGGGACGTGCTGCTGCTCGACGACGGGCTCGTGAACATGGCCCGCGAGCGCACCCGCGCGGCGAAGCTGCCGCACAACGTGGCCCGCGAGCACTTCGAGGGCCATATCCTCAACACCCTGACGGACATGGTCGCCGAGCGGATCGGGACCGACCCGTACGACGGCACGAACCTCCTCGACGCGAGCGACATCACCCAGATCCGCGACGAACTCGCGGAGAATCCCGACGTCTGGTCGGCGATCGAGCGGCTGTGGCCGCGGCTGACCCCGCAGCGGCTGGTCGCGGACTTCCTCGCCGGCCCGGAGGGCTATCTGCCCGACGAGGACGCGGCCGCCGTCCGCCGCCCGGTCACCCGGGCCTGGACCGCCGCCGATGTGCCGCTGCTCGACGAGGCGGCCGAACTCCTCGGCGAGGACGACCGCGTGGCGCGCGCCCGCGCCGAACGCGAGCGTGAGACGCAGGTGTCGTACGCGCAGGGCGTGCTCGACGTGTCGTACGCCTCCCGGACCTACGAGTTCGAGGACAAGGAGGACGGCGACCCCGACGGGTCCGAGGTCCTCTCCGCGCACGACATCATCGACGCCGAGCGGTTCGCCGAACGGCACGAGGAGGCCGACCACCGCAGCGCCGCCGAACGCGCGGCGGCCGACCGCACCTGGGCGTTCGGGCACATCGTCGTCGACGAGGCGCAGGAGCTGTCGGCGATGGCGTGGCGGCTGCTGATGCGGCGCTCCCCGACCCGCTCCATGACGCTGGTCGGGGATCCGGCGCAGACGGCCGAGTCCGCCGGGGTCGGCTCCTGGGCGGGGATCCTCGCGCCGTATGTCGAGGACCGCTTCGAGCACACGCGCCTCGGCGTCAACTACCGCACGCCCGCCGAGATCATGGAGGTCGCCGCGGCGGTCGTACGGGTCGAGGACCCGGACTTCGAGCCGCCGAGTTCGGTGCGGTCCACGGGGGTACGGCCCTGGGTGCGCGCCACCGACGACCTGCCCGGAGCCGTGGCCGAGGCGGTCCGGGAGCTGACCCCCTTCCCCAAGGGCCGGCTCGCGGTGATCGCCCCGCGCGATCTGCACCGGTCGCTCGCCGCGCGGCTGGACGGGGTGACGGCGGGTGCGGAGCCCGATCTGACGCGGACCGTCGTCCTGCTCGATCCGCGCCAGTCCAAGGGGCTCGAGTTCGACTCCGTGCTGGTGGTCGAGCCCGGCCGGTACGGCACGAGCGACCTGTACGTGGCCCTGACCCGGGCGACGCAGCGGCTGGGGATCGTGCACCGGGGCCCGCTGCCGAAGGCCCTGGCCGAGGCGCCGACCGCGTAGCGGTGTCCGCCTCCGGGAGCCGTCGCCCCCCGGAGGCGCCCGCCGGGCGTCGGGCGTCAGGCGGGCCGCAGCCACACCGTGGCCAGCGGCGGCAGCGTCAGCCGGATGCTCGCCGGACGGCCGTGCCAGGGGGCGGGCTCCGGTTTCAGCGGGTCCGGATTGCGGACGCCGCTGCCGCCGTAGTGCGCGAGGTCCGTGTTCAGGACCTCGCGCCAGGCCGGCACGTCGTCCGGGACGCCCAGCCGGTAGTCGTGGCGGACGACCGGCGAGAAGTGGGACACCGCCAGCAGGGGCGTGCCGTCCGCGTCGAAGCGCAGGAACGCCAGCACGTTGTCGTCGGCGGCGTCCCCGGTCACCCACTGGAACCCGGACGGTTCGGTGTCGCGCTGCCACAGCGCCGGAGTCCCGCGGTAGACCGTGTTCAGGTCGCGGACCAGGTCGCGTACGCCCCGGTGGTCGGCCGCGGCACCGTAGCCCGGATCGAGCAGCCACCAGTCGGGGCCGTGCGCCTCCGACCACTCGGAGCCCTGGGCGAACTCCTGTCCCATGAAGAGGAGCTGCTTGCCCGGGTGGGACCACATGAAGCCCAGATAGGCGCGGAGGCCCGCGCGTTGCTGCCACCAGTCGCCGGGCATCTTCGACACCAGCGACCGCTTGCCGTGCACCACCTCGTCGTGGGAGATGGGCAGGACGTAGTTCTCGCTGTAGGCGTACACCATCGAGAACGTCATCTCCTGGTGGTGGTACGCGCGGTGGACCGGCTCATGCGCCATGTACTCGAGCGAGTCGTGCATCCAGCCCATGTTCCACTTCAGGCCGAAGCCCAGCCCCCCGAAGCCGCTCGGGCCCCGGTGGTGCGTGGCGCGGGTGACGCCGTCCCAGGCGGTCGACTCCTCCGCGACGGTCACCACGCCCGGATTCCGCCGGTACACCGTCGCGTTCATCTCCTGCAGAAACGCCACCGCGTCCAGGTTCTCCCGGCCGCCGTGCGCGTTCGGCCGCCACTGGCCGTACTGGCGTGAGTAGTCCAGGTAGAGCATGGAGGCGACCGCGTCCACGCGCAGGCCGTCGACGTGGAACTCCTCGCACCAGTACACGGCGTTGGCGACCAGGAAGTTGCGCACCTCGCGCCGCCCGTAGTCGAACTCCAGCGTCCCCCAGTCCGGGTGGGCGGCCCGCAGCGGGTCCGCCGGCTCGTACAGGGGGCGCCCGTCGAACTCCGC
>NZ_JBSFXK010000107.1:0-11530 GCF_053595355.1 Streptomyces sp. NPDC002513
ACGGCGGCCGCTCACCCCTTCTCATGTGCAGGCTAACAAGTCATCAGACCCCTTCATTCCGAGGCGAGTTGCAGCATTCTGTTAGGAGTTCTAAGCGGCGGCGTTCGCGTCGCTGTCCGGCACGTCCAGCAGCGTGCCGTCCATCGACAGCAGCCGCAGCCCCCGGCCAGAACGCCCCCGGGGTGGCGGCCGTACCGCAGGCACCGGCGACCTTGTCGAACAGCAGCCGCAGCGGGGCCTGGCCCAAGCGGCAGCGGGCCACCGCCAGCGAGCCCGCGTTCGCCGCACGCCGGCGCTCCCCGGCCCGACGCGGGATGTTCTCCACCATCTCCCGCAGCACCGGCGCGTAACCCTGGCCGGTGAACAGCCACATCGCCAACGTGAAGTACACCATCAGCGTCGAAGGCAGCGACCGCGTCCGCTCCTCCCGCACCCCGGCCTCCTCGACCGCCAGGTCCACCAACTCGGGCGTGAAGGTACGCGTGAGCAGCCCCAACCGCACCCGCTCCGGGTAACTCCCACCAGCAACATGATCACTCGGCACGAGACAGGTACTCTACCTGACCAAGATCAACTAATCGAACGACGTTGGCTGTACGCCGGGGAGACGACGTCGGTGCTGGACGACGGGGTGGCGGCGTGGGCGCCGGATGCCGTGAGGAGGCTGCCGGCCAGGGAGGCCGCAACGGCTGCCGAGACGGTGAGTGCCTTCTTGAAACTCATAGGCACCTTCCAGTGTCGACGCTTTCGCGTAGTTCGCGAGACCATTGAGCGTGAGCCTCGTTCCTCATACGGCGCATTCCTGCGTCGGTGACGAACTTCGGCTCAGATCGACCGTGCTGCCTCGACTGGGCGTGGCCGCTTGGCCGGTGAGAAGCTGCGGTCCTGTCAACCCATCGGTCAGCCATGGGCCTGGGCCACCGGTAGAGGTGACAGTGGCGACGGCCATCGTCGCGGCCACCACTGCTGCCTTGACCGAACGTTTGACTGCTGTTCCTTTCATCGCGCGGGAACGGCTGAGTGCCCCGCGGTGACGCTATGGACACGGGGCCGTCGGCCGTCCTAGATTCGTCCTAGTGCCAGGTCAGCCGGGGGATCGGCGCTGATCGTGAAGTGCCGGGGGGAACATGAGATTTGGCGTGCTGGGGCCGTTACACGCCCAGATCACCGGGCGCGAGGTCCGGCTCGACGGACCGCGGCAGGCCAAGATGCTGGCCGCGCTTCTGGTCGACGCCAACAACGTCGTCGCCATGGAACGGCTCGTCGCCGTGATGTGGGACGGAAAAGCACCCGCCACCGCGGTCCGTCAGGTCCAGGACGCTCTCTCCGGGCTGCGCCGCAACCTTGCCGCGTGCGGAGCACCCGGTTCCTTGATCAGCACGCGGCGCGGCGGCTACCAGATTCACCTGGCCCCGGATCAGCTCGACCTACTGGAGTTCGACCACGAGCGGCACCTCGCCGAACGGCACAAGGCCCCGTTCGAGACAGCTGTCGCACTGCGGCGGGCGCTGGCCTGCTGGCGCGGTAACGCCCTGGTCGACATCTCCAGCCGGGTCCTGGAACTCGATGCGGCACGGCTGAACGAGAAGCGCGCGGCCGCGCACAAACTGTGCCTGAGCATCGAACTCGACCTGGGGCGTCATCGTGAGGTCATCGAGGATCTGACCGCCCTGCTGCGCGAGCACCCCTACGACGAGCAAGTCGCCGAACACTTGATGGTCGCCCTCTACCGGAGCCAGCGACAAGGCGAGGCGCTGCAGGTGTACGAGCGGCTGCGCCGGACACTGGCAGGCGAACTCGGCGTCGACCCCACCCCGCCGATCCAGGCGCTGCATCTGCGCATCCTGGCCGCCGATCCCGCCCTGGCGGTCCCTGTCCCGGCGAGCGGCCCCTCGGACAGACGACCGGAAAGTCCTGACACGGCGGCCACCGAACCGGTCATGGCGATGCCGGTGCGCCAACTGCCGCTCGACGTGCCCGACTTCGTGGGCCGGGCCGATACGCTGGCCGAGGTCGCCCGATTACTCGACGGGTCGGCGCCGAACCAGGCCCCGGTGGCCGTCATCGTGGGCGGTCCCGGTGTCGGCAAGTCCTGTCTGGTGACACACGCCGCGCGGCTGGCGAGCGCCACCTTCCCCGACGGCCAGCTCTACCTCAACCTCGCCGCGACATCGGACGAGCCGCGGGACCCGGCGCTGATGCTGGCCGAGGCACTGCGTGCACTCTCGATCGCCGGCAGCGCGATCCCGGACGGCCTGTCCGAACGGGCCGCGCTCTACCGGTCGTTGCTGGTGGACCGCCGGATGCTGGTGGTGCTGGACGACGCCGGTCACGCCGATCAAGTGCTGCCGTTGCTGCCCGGGGCCGACGGCTGTGCCGTGTTGATCACCAGCCGCACTCTACTGACGCAACTTCCCGGCGCCCGGCACATAGACCTGGACGTGCTGAGCCCGGCGGAGGCGCGGGAGTTGTTCACCGGCATCGTCGGGCGGCGGCGGGTCGAGCGAGAACCGGCGGAGGCCGACGCGATCCTCGCCTGCTGCGGCAACCTGCCGCTGGCGATCCGGATCGCCAGCGCCAGGCTCACCGGTCGCCCGGCCTGGTCGCTGCGGGTGCTGCGGGAACGGATCGAGGATGAGTCCAGGCGGCTGGCCGAGCTGAGGATCGGGGATCTCAGCGTGCGAGCCAGCGTCGAACTCAGCTTGCGGCTGCTGCCGGCCGACGCGGTGCGCGCGCTGAGCCTGCTGGGGCTGCTCGGCGCCTACACCCTGCCCGGCTGGGTGGTCGGCCCGCTGCTGGACCGCTCGGACGCCGAGGAGGTGCTGGACACCCTCGTCGACGCCAGCCTGGTGCGGCTGACCGCCACCGACGCCATCGGCCAGCCGCGCTACCGGCTGCACGACTTGATCAGGACCTGTGCCGTGGAGATCGCCGCCCAGCTGCCGGCGGCGGACAAGCGGGACGCGATCATCCGGGTGCTGTCCGCCTGGCTCGAGCTGGCGGGGCGCGGCACCGATCGGCTGCCGGCCGGGCTGCTGGTCGGCGAGCCCGGTTCGGCGCCGCGCCGGTCGCTACCCGACGCGGTGGTGGACCGGCTGATGGCCGACCCGGTCGGCTGGTTCGACGTGGAACGCGATACCCTGCTCGGCGCGGTGAAACTGGCCGTGGACTGGGGACTGGACGAGTTGGCCTGGGAGCTGGCGGCCAGCACGGTGACCTACTACGACCACCGGTGCCTGTATCAGGACTGGGAGCACGGGCACCGGCTCGCGCTGGACGCGGCCGAGGCCGCTGGCAACGTGCGCGGCGCATCGGTGCTGCTGCGCGGACTAGGCCAGCTGCACATCTACCGAGACGAGTTCGACGGGGCGACCCGTGCCCTGGAGTCCTCCGTCGGGCTGTGCCAGGACGGCGGGGACAAGCGTGGAGAGGCGTTGTCGGTGGCGATGCTGGGCACGGTCAGCCGGGTGCAGGGCCGTTACTGCGAATCCGTCGATCGTGTCGAACAGGCGCTGGCCATCGCGGTCGGTGAGGGCGACCGGCACCTCGAAGCGCAGCTGTCCTGTTCGATGGCCGTCATGCGGCTCATGCAGGGCGAGCTCGACGAGGCGGAGTCCTGGTTCGGCGAGGCCTTGCGCCAGGCCACGGCGCTCGACGACGGGCATCGGGTGGCGGTCGTGCTGCGGCGGTTCAGCCGACTGCACGATCGGCGCGGTGATCCGGACGAGGCACTGCGCTGCCTGTGGCAGGCGTTGGCCACTTTCGAGGGACTGGCCGACGAGCGGTGCGCCGCGTACACGCTGCTGGAAGTCGGCCGCGTGTACGCCGGTCAGCACGACCGGGACCGGGCGAGCCCTGCGTTGGAACGCGCGGCGGACCTGTTCCACCGGCACGGCGACCGCCAGGACGAGGCCGCGTGCTGGCAACTGATCGGCGACCTGGACGCCGCCGCCGGCGTCCACGACCTGGCGCGCCAGCACCGCGGGCGGGCGCTGCGGTTATGGCAGACGATCGGTGACATGCACCAGACGAAGGCTGCAGCGCCACCGTCGTCGCCGTGACCTGGCTGGGTTCGCCGTGCCGTCTCGCGTGCGCTGCCCGAGAGCTTCGACGGCCCCATAGACAACGACATCGCACGGTCCCGGCGCACCACCCAGTACAGCGATGCCAGCGAGGGCACCTCTCCCCCGGCATCCTTCAGGTGCCGGTGCAGCACCGACACGTTCCCGCCCGCCTGCGCCAACACCTGCCACGGCTGGTCGGACAGCTCCAGCCGGGCCCGCGGCCTGCGCTCCACACGGCCCTCCGCCCCCGCCGCATCCAGCCACCGCCACACGTCCGCACACTCACCCCACCGACCTGGGCGCCCGCACACACATGCGCCGTAGTCAACGCGCCGGCCGCCGCATCGAGCTCCAGCAGCCGCGCCACCAACACCGGCCTGGACATTTTCAACCCCGCCGTGACCTCACCCCACACGCCCGGCTGCCCCGCCGAATAGCCTTCCGCCGCGGACACCAACACCCACCACCGTGCAGCCGCGCAGCCACCGAAGGATCAGAAGCGCCGTTCCCAAGACGGAGGCACGGGGTGGGGTGTACCGCCCCATGACAGCCACGCCCGCCGCAGATACCACCCCACGTCAGCGACCTGCCCTTCCCAGACACGACACCATCTGAAATCTCACGTTCTGCGGGCGGCGCACGTCTACCAGCCAGGAGAGGGGAAACGCAGATGAGCACTCGACACATCGTGATCGAGACCCACCTTGGACCGATCACGCTCGTCGCCAAGGGCGAGACGATTGCCGGCCTGTACTTCAGGCACCACGTCCGTCGGCCCTCGCAGGAGGCGTTCGGCCCCGAGGTGACCGAGTTGACGGACCCGCTGCTGAACGAAGCGGCCCGACAGCTGCGCGACTACCTGGCGGGACGACGTAGGCAGTTCGATCCCCCGCTCGCCGCCGAGGGCGACTCGTTCCAGCACGCCGTCTGGGACATCGTGAAGAGCATCCAGTGCGGTGACACGACCACCTACGGTCGTGTCGCCGAGCAGGTCGGAGACCGCGGTCTCGCGCAACAGGTCGGACAGGCCGTGGGTGCGAACCCGCTGTGCATCTTCGTGCCGTGCCACCGCGTCGTCGGCTCCAATGGTTCCCTCACCGGATACGCGGGCGGGCTGAAGCGCAAGCAGGCACTGCTGGAGCTCGAGGAGCCGACCGCGGTCAGCACCGGTCGGTTGTTCTGACCGGAAAACTCACGTTTGCCGCTGAAAGTACGTCTTCAATGGGATGGACATGAAACAACCGTTCGAGAACGTAGTCGCGCAGCACGGCGCAACCGTGCTGCGCGTCTGCCGGGTCGTCCTCGGCCCGCACGACGCGGACGACGCATGGTCGGAGACCTTCCTCTCCGCCATGCGCGCCTATCCCGACCTGCCTGAGACGGCGAACGTGGAGGCATGGCTCGTGACGATCGCGCATCGCAAGGCTATCGACGTGCTGCGTGTCGCGAAGAGGAGCCCCCTACCAGTCGACGAGGTACCGGAAGCACCGACAGGGCGGGGCATCCCGGACTCCGGGGACTCTGACCTGTGGGCCGCAGTGAAAGGGCTCCCGAGCAAACAGCGCCAGGCCGTCGCCTACCGCTATGTGGCGGGGCTGGCATACGCCGAGATCGCAGAGATCCTCGGCGGCAGCGTTGAGGCGGCCCGAAGAGCCGCCGCAGACGGGCTCAAGAATCTCAGGAAGAAATATCCGGGCGCGATCACGAAAGGAGCATCATCATGAACGACATTCGCAACGATGACGACATGACCGCCCTGCTGTCGACGCCCGTGGACGCCGACACTCTCAGTCGGCTCCACCGCCGTCTGGAGCAGGCAGCAGAGCGAGCCGATCTCGTCGATGTCGCCTACACCACCATCGACTCGCCTGTCGGCCAGTTGCTGCTCGCCGCCACCCCGAAGGGGCTGGTCCGCGTGGCGTACGCCAGCGAGGACCACGATCGGGTTCTGGAAGCCCTCGGCCAGAAGCTCAGCCCGCGTATCCTGCGCGCCCCGAAGCGGCTCGACGAAGCGGCTCGCGAGATCGACGAGTACTTCGCCAAGCACCGCCAGGTCTTCGACCTGACGCTGGATCTGTCCCTGTCTCGCGGATTCCGGCGCCTCGTGCAGGCGCATCTGCCCGAGATCGGGTACGGACAGACCCGCAGCTACCGGGACATGGCCGAGCTCGTCGGCAACCCCAAGGCCGTCCGGGCGGTGGGCACCGCCTGTGCGACCAACCCGCTGCCGATCGTCGTCCCGTGCCACCGCGTGCTGCGTACCGACGGCACGCTCGGCGGTTACATCGGCGGACTCGAAGCCAAGACCAGGCTGCTGAACCTGGAGGCCGCAGCATGAGCACCGCGAAGGCGGCCAGGGAGAATACGGACCGGTGGTACAGCCGCGTCGAGTCCGGCGACTGGGAGGCGATCACCACGGAGGTCAACGAGTACGGCGGCGCACTGCTGCCGCAACTGCTTACCCCCAAGGAGACCGTGGAGATCAGGGAGCTGTACGAGCAGGACGGCCTGTTCCGCAGCACCGTCGACATGGGCCGGCACCGCTTCGGTGAGGGACGGTACCGCTACTTCAACGCGCCGTACCCGGAACCGGTCGAGCGGCTCAAGCAGGCTCTGTACCCGCGGCTGCTTCCCATCGCCCGCGACTGGTGGACCAAGCTCGGCCGGCCCGCACCGTGGCCGGACTCGCTTGATGAGTGGCTTCAGATGTGCCACGACGCCGGCCAGACGAAGTCTTCGGCGATCCTGCTCCGCTACGGCGAGAAGGACTGGAACGCTCTGCATCGCGACCTGTACGGCGACCTCGTGTTCCCGTTGCAGGTCGTGATCAACCTCAACGAGCCCGGCGTGGATCACATGGGTGGCGAATTCCTGCTGCTGGAACAGCGCCCGCGCGCCCAGTCACGGGGCACGGCCACGCTGCTGCCGCACGGTCACGGATACCTCTTCACCACCCGCGACCGACCCGTCGAGTCCGCCCGCGGATGGTCCGCCGCACCAGTTCGACACGGCGTATCCGCCATCCGGTCCGGCGAACGTCACACCCTCGCCCTCGTCTTCCACGACGCCGCATGAGCAACGCAACAAAGACGTACACCCTTCTGGGGGCAGACGGCCGTCCCTGTCGGTCTGCGGTCAAGGGGCTGTGGGGCGGCCGCCGCGGCTCGAAGATCTACGGACGGCTCGACTGTCCCGACGCGCTGCGCGCCATCGCTCGCGGCGGCTATGTGAAGCACCGGGTCTTCTTCGCCGACGAGGCCACGGCGGTCGCGGCCGGGTTCCGCCCCTGCGGAGCCTGCTGCAAGGACCGTTACCAGAAGTGGAAGGCCGCCCGCGAGAACGGCGAACGATGGAAGCCCTGACCAGCCCCTTGCTGAAGGCGTCAGCGAGTTATGACGCGGACCTGACGGCCACGGATGCCGAGGTCGCGACCGTCATCAGAATTGCTCGCGACCGCCGTGCCCGCACTATCGTGATCGGCTCCGGCCGCACCCCTCACGCCCTTGCGACCTCACGCCTGATCGAATCGGCCTGGGATCGCACAGGAGGCGGAACTCTCGACACGGTCGCCTGGCCCGAGACCGGGGCCTCCTGGCTGCGCCACGCGTCACGATTCGCCGCCGCCAACCCCGACCTGTGGGTGATGGCCGGGCCGGCAACCGGCTGGGCACAGATGACCCGGCGGCTGCTGTGGTCGACTCCCTGGAGCCCCGAACGCACCCTCGCGACCGCCGGAATCGGCGATCCGCGTACTCTCGCACTCGTCGGCCTGACCCATCTGGACGGCCTGGCCGGTGCAAGCGCGGACGGCACCTCCTGGCTCGTTGCGCACGATTCCCTCGTGCACCTCACACACGCGCAGGGCAAGCGATGACAGCGCTGTTCACCCCGGAGCCCCCCGAGCGTGACGGGGGAGAAGTCGCCCCGGGCGCCACCCTCGTCCCCAACTGGCTGACGCGGGAACAGCAGAAGTGGATCGTGGATCAGTTCCGCGAGTGGGTGCAAGGCCCTGTCCCCATCCGCGCCGCGAAGGTCCGCGGACACGAGATGTCAGTGCGCACCGTATGTCTGGGCTGGCACTGGCAACCGTACAAGTACACGCGAGAGGCCACCGACGTGAACGGCGCCCGTGTCCTTCCGTTCCCCGACTGGATGATCTGTCTGGGACGGTATGCCCTCAAGGTCACTGGCCACGACGCAGCCGCGATCAGCTCCTATACGCCCGACACCGCGCTGGTGAACTACTACGACGCAAAGGCCCGCTTGGGGATGCACCAGGACAAGGACGAGAGCTCCCCCGCCCCGGTCGTATCGCTGTCCATCGGCGACAGCTGCACGTTCCGATTCGGCAACACGGAAAGCCGCGGCAAACCCTATACCGACCTGCTGCTGGCCTCCGGCGACCTCTTCGTCTTCGGCGGACCCGCCCGACTGGCCTACCACGGTGTCACCAAGGTGCACGAGAGCACCGCCCCCGAGGGATGCGGCATCAGTCGCGGCCGGATCAACATCACGATGCGCATGACCGGGCTCGCCGGGTGATCGAATGACACAGGATGCAAGCAACACCACTGTCGACCCCGGCGTCGTCGTCGGGGACGACGGGCTCGCCCGGCCCGCATGGGCAGCCGTTGCCCCTCTGCTGCGCGACTACTACGACACAGAGTGGGGCATGCCGGTCACGGACGAACGCGGCGTCTACGAGCGCGTCAGCCTCGAGGGATTTCAGGCGGGCCTGTCCTGGGCAACGATCCTGCGCAAGCGACCCGCATTCCGTGCGGCGTTCGACAACTTCGTCCCGGACGCGATCGCCGCGTACACCGAGACCGATGTCGAGCGGTTGATGGCCGACGCCGGCATCGTGCGCAACCGGCAGAAGATCCAGGCGACCATCACCAATGCCCGCGCCACCATCATGCTGCGTGAGGAGATGGGCCTGGCCGAGCTGGTGTGGTCCTTCCGGCCCGAGAGCACGCCCTGCCCCCGGACCTTTGCAGAGATCCCCACGAAGTCCGCCGAGTCCATCGCGTTGTCAAAGGAGCTGCGCCGACGCGGATTCGCCTTCGTCGGCCCGACCACCATGTATGCGCTCATGGAGGCGATCGGCATCGTCGACACCCATCTGCTCGGCTCGCATCGACGGGGCAGCTCTGGAATCTGGACATCGTGACCCTCCTGCACCTGATCCCGAACGGTCCCACCGACTTTGAGACCGCTCTACGGATGCCGGCTGCCCACGCGATCCCAGAAGCCGAAGAAGCCGACATCCCAGGCCGCGCCCACACCCGGCTTCTGCCCCACGCAGGAGGCCCTGCACGGGTGAAGACGACCTTCGCCGAGGACGGGGCCGTCGCCCAGCTCCCCGACGAGGTGCCTGACCCCGACGGCATGGCGGTCGCGATTCGACGCCGGCCGGACCTCGACACCGAAACCGCGCGGATCGCCGATCACCTCACCGCGGACCCGCTGAACCGGCCGCCGGCCGAGCGCCCGGCCCGGCATCCGGCTCATCGGCTACCCCGATGAGCTCGAGGCGGTGGCCGCGACGGTTTTCGGCCAGCAGGTCTCACTCGCCACGGCCCGCACCCTATCCGGGCGGGCTCGTGACCGCCCACAAGACGCCGATAGCCGATCTGCAAGCTCCCCCGGCACCACGGGACCTCGCGGCGAATCCCGACGCGGAACTGCAGGCGGCCCTCGGCCTCACCAGCGCGCGGACCCGCACGCTTCGGGCCGCCGCCGAGAAGTGGGCCAACGGATTCACGTTCGCGCAACTCACTGCCGCCGAGGCGCGCCGCGCCCTGCCCGCGCTCCCCGGCATCGGTCATTGAACCGCGGACTACCTCACCCGCGCGCGATGCAGCACCCCGACACCTTCGCTCCCGGTGACCTGGTTGCCCGCAGGGCGCTTGGAGCCGTCACCGATGACCAGGCGCGGACCATTGCTGCGGCGTGGGCGCCATGGCGCTCCCATGCGCTCATGCATCCGTGGGCGGACATCGCCTACGGCGCGGCCAGGACGGGACTGACACGAGCCTGAAGCCAGGCCCTAATCTCACGTTCCCGTGCGACCCGGCGTCTTCCAAGTGCCGGGAAGCAATCGCCCGGCATCGCTGACATCAGTCAGCCCAGCACGCCCGCGGCCGTCACGCGCCCGGCGGTCGCGGGCACCGCCGCTGCAGAAGGGCATTGCAGGGCCGATCTCTCCGTCGAGGTTTGGCATGATGCCCAGATGATCGTTCCGATACCTGCTGTTGTGCCCCCGGGCCGGATGAGCCGGACCGACCAGCCCGTGTTCGGCCTGGCCAATGGCCTTGAGCTGCGCCCTTGGCGCCCTGATGACGCCAGGGTCCTCGCGGACTCTTGCCAGGATCCGGACGTTCAGCGGTGGAACCGGCCGGGACATCTGTCGCTGGATGTCGCGCGCGAGCGGATCGCGCGATGGGGGAAGCGCTGGCGGACCGAGGAGGCGGCGATCTGGGCGATCGCCGAACCCGGGGGCGGTAGTCCGGTCGGCCTGACCGGACTGGCCGCCTTCGATCTCCACGGAGGCAGCGCCGAGTTCCTGTACTGGCTCCTTCCTGCCGGCCGCGGTCGCGGGGCCATGGTCGACGCGGTCGTCCGCGTCAGTCGTTGGGCCCTGGACGACCTGGGTCTGCATCGCCTCCGGATCACCCACTCCGTCGCCAACGCCGCCTCCTGCCGGGTGGCGGAGAAGGCGGGGTTCGCCCTCGAAGGCACCATGCGAAGCGCCCTGCTGCACTCGGACGGCTGGCATGACGAGCATCTGCATGCACGTGTCCAAGGTGACGCCTGGCCGTGGTGAGGTCACCCGGTCATTCTGCGGTGACTTCGGCGACGGCGGCTCTGGCGCTGGCCTCGTCGACGATGGACTTGTTGTCGGCGTAGGCGGACAGCAGGGCCTGGACGGCGAGGTTGTTGACGGCGCGGGGATAGCCGCGGGAGGTGTCGTGGATGAGGGTGATGGCGTCGTCGGAGAAGAGGGTGTCGGACCGGCCGGCGAGGGCGAGGTGGTGGGCGAGGTAGCTGGTGGTCTCCTCGCTGGTCATGGGTGGCATGTTGTAGCGGATGGCGATCCTTTGGTCGAGGGCGGCCAACATGCCGAGTTTGATGTTGCGCCGCAGGGTCGGCTGTCCGACGAGGAGACAGGCCAGGGGGCTGGTGGAGTCCATGTCGTGGTTCAGCATCCTGACGGCTTCGAGTTGTTCGTGATCAAGTAGATGGGCCTCATCGATGACCAGGACGGGGACCCGGCCCCGTTCGGCGTGTTCGGTGGCCAGTGCGTCTGCTGCCTGCGGGATCAGGGTCGAGCGGTGCGGCTTGGGGACGCCGCCGAGGCGGGTGACGATGGCCTAGATGATCTATTCCAAGGGGTCAGTGATCGAACGCGGTCAGCGAGCGTAGGACGTCTTGTCCGGTGTGGTCGTTGTGCCATATCGCCGTGG
>NZ_JBSFXK010000108.1:0-11315 GCF_053595355.1 Streptomyces sp. NPDC002513
CTTCCATGCACGCCGACCGGCCAGCAAGATCGTTCGAGGCATCCCCCGCCAGCCCCACCCACCGAACACTGTCCGGTTCACCACCACGCTCTGAGGAGCAGGCAGACATCCTGGGCATCGTGGCTGAACGGGCGTATCCGTCCACTTTTGATACGATCCGCACCCGGTACGGGCTGCCCACGTCGACCGCGGAGATGTGGCACACGTACTGCACGGACATCGCTGCCTTGGTGTCGTGCCAGGCCGGGGTCCTCAACGGCTTGGAGGAGTTGCGTGCGGCCGGCTGGCGGGTGGGGGTGGCGACCAACGGTGCGGCGGATATCCAGCGGGCCAAGCTGCGGGCCACCGGTCTCTCCGAGCGCGTGGACGGCGTCTTCGTCTCCGAGGAGGCTGACGCGCGCAAGCCGCAGACCCGGCACTTCGCCCTGGCGGCGGCCCGATGCGGCACCGTGCTGGGCGACGGTGGCTGGATGGTCGGGGACAACCCGGTCAACGACATCGGCGGCGGACGCTCAGCAGGGCTGCGCACCATCTGGATCGGCAACGGCCGCGCCTGGCCGCCGGACGATCCCGAGCCGGACCACGTGGTGCCGCATGCACGCGCCGCCATCGACCTGCTGCTCTTGCACTCCGCCGACCGCACAAGGACCACGGCATGACGAACACCGTTGGGTTGTTGCACCCCGGCAGTATGGGATCCGCCTTCGGCGCCCAGCTGCGCGCGAGAGGCCACAGCGTGCTGTGGTGCCCCGACGGACGCAGCGACACAACCTGCCGCCGGGCCGAGCGCGCGGGCCTCGAAGCCGCGGCGCTGCCCGAGCTTGTCTCCCGCTCCGATGTACTGCTCTCCCTGTGCCCTCCCGCCGCAGCAGAGGAGACCGCCGGCCAAGTAGCCGAGCTCGGCGTGTCCGAAGCGGGCACGATCTATGTCGACGCGAACGCCGTCTCGCCGTCGCGCGTGGTGAATATCGCCGACCGCCTGGCCCCGATGCCGGTCATCGATGCCGCGGTGGTCGGATCGCCTCCTGTGAGCGGCAAGTCCCCGACGCTCTACCTTTCCGGCGCCGTCGAGCAGGCCGACCGGATCGCCGAGCTTTTCGCCGGCACCGATGTGCGGACCCACGTCCTGGGCGACAGCATTGGTAAAGCCTCCGCACTCAAGCTCGCCTACTCCAGCTACCAGAAGGTCTCCCGGGTGCTGGCTGCCGTGGCCTACGGGGCGGCGGACACGTACGGGGTCGCGGACGAGCTGCTGCTGATCGCGGCCAAGCGCACCCGCAGCTACCTCGTGGAGACCGACTACATCCCGAAGACCGCTGCCCGCGCCTGGCGTTGGGGCCCAGAGCTTGAGGATGCGGCGGCCCTTCTCGCTGACGCCGGGCTGCCGGACTCCCTTATGCACGCGGCAGCCGCGACGCTTGCCCGGTGGGACGGGAACAGAGACGAGCGGCTCGATATCACTGAGGCCCTGGAAGCCCTGCGCCTTGAGCGGGACCCGGACAACCAGAGTTGAGCAGGTCGCATCCGCCGGGGCCCTGACGTCCTGGCCGTCAGAAGCGAGGTGGCGTGGTGCGGACGATGTCGTCGATCCTCTGTGCGGTCTCATGGGGTGCCGTCGCGTCCGTCTCCACGCGCAGTTCCCACTGAGCCCGCGGATGAGCCGCAAGATCGGCCTGAGTGGCGTCCCACGCGGCCAGCCGGGCCGCCGTGTCGGTGTCACCCCGCTGTGGTGATCGTCGAGCGGTGGTCTCCTTGGAGCACCACAGCAGAACGCGCACCCAGTGCGCCGGGTAAAGAGCGGTTACCTGCTCAATCCCCGCCATCTGGCCGAGGTGGACGACGGGGGTCTTGCCACCCTCCATGGCCTGGTCGAGGCCAGGGCGGTCGACGACGTAGATGTTGCCGTACCGGTCGTTGCGGTAGATGACATCGTCGCGTGCCGCTAGGTCGGTCAGCTGCTCTGGCGTACCCATCCGGTAGCCCTTGGTCTTCCCGGTCCCGATCTTCAGCCGGGTGAACAGCACGTACCGCTCGTCGAGTTCGGTGAGCGCCGCCGTGATCGTGTCCTTGCCCGCCGCCGGCGGCCCGTACAGCAGGATGCCCTGCCTCACTGGAACACCGTCCCGAAGACCTGGCGCACCTGGTCCGTGAGCGATATCGCGGAGCCGAGCCGGTTGTCGACAACCAAGTGCGGCACGACGGGCCGCAGCTCAAGATCGATCCCGGCAGTGTACGTGTCCCAGTTCTGGAGTTTCCAGCTGTCCCGGGCGGCGGACCGGAAGCTGATGTACTCGTGCATCGTGTCGAGGTCGCACTGAATCCAGACGACAGCGACGGTGACGCCACGTGCTTCACAGCGGTTGATCAGGCGCCGCATCCACCGAGGGTCAGTGGTCTCGGCGATGAAGGGCGCGGAGAGGACAGTGCTGATCGCGCAGTCGACGTTCGCGTACGCGGTCTCCAGCAGGCACTGGTACTCCAGCGGGCGAACCTTCTCCCGGTAGAGGTCGGTGTGCCGGTCGTTGGGCTCGCTGCCCATTTCAACAAGGAGGCGCTCGACGAGCGGGCGCGTGATCGGGTCCTTGTCGAGGACGGGCCATCCAGTGAGTTGCGATACGAAGCGGGCGAACTCCGACTTCCCGCTGCCCGCGTAGCCTCCGACCATCATCAGCGTCGGCCGGTTCGGATCACCGCCGGTGTGACGCCGCTTCCAAGCGTCGAGGATTCGCTGCTGGACGCCCAAGCCGTCGGCATCCTCCGCGCTCGGCGCCAGCTGGTGCAACGCCCGTTCCACGGCCAGGACGTGGGCGCCGTTCTGCGGTTCGCTCGACGCGGTGAACTTGAGCTTCGTGGCCTCGTCGGGCAGTGCGTTACGGAAGCCGAGCTCGGGCTCGGTCGCGCGGTACAGAAGGCAGTACGCGCGACGGTAGTGCGGTCCGGGATAGACCTCTCCCTGCTCGTGCTGCCACAGCGTCTGAAAGTTGGCCGCCGGCACCGTGAGCCCCGCGGCCCGGGCCACCTCGCGCAGCTGCTCGCCCGCGCCTTCGAGCGTCAGGCCGTGAGCTTCGCGTTGTTGTCTCAACTTGTCCGGGTGCCACCCCGGGCGACTCTTACCCACCGCGCCTACCGCCTGCCCATCCCTGGTCATGATCCGGAGCCTAAGTCTGCCTGTCATGAACCCGTGTGTAAGCGGATGTTGAAAAGTCAGGTCGGCCAGCCATGAGCTGCTGATGAGCAGCTTCAGGAACGGCTTGTGATACTCCGCACAGCTCCGAGCCGCTGTCATGGTCACACCGACGCGGTCGTCCCAGTACCCGCCTCGGTCTCCACTATTCGTCCGAGATCGAAGGGGGCTCCGCGGTGGCTGTCGATGTTGCTGTCCTGCTGCTCCTCGGCATCGTGATCGTCTTCTTGTGCCGCGGAGGTGGGCTCAAGGCCGGTCACGCCGTCGTGTGCTCGGTTTTCGGTCTGTATCTCGCCGGGACCCACACCGTCGGCCCGTTCGTGAAGGACGTCACGGCGTCGGTCGCCGGTTTGCTGTCAGGGCTACGGCTGTGAGCGCGCCGACGGCGTCACCGGGCCCTGGCGACCCAGCGTGGCCTCGACCTGATGGCCGTCAAGTCCTCCTTCCTCGTCTGTCGGACGCCCGAGAAGGCGTCATCTGGCCGCAGCCCAGCCAGCCGGAGAGTTCGGTTCTGCACGAGATCACCGATCTACCGATGGAGCCTCACCATGCGCTATCCGCCGACGGGCACCTCCATGTCGACGAGCCTGTCCGCGCCCGCCACACATCCAGTGGGCGACGTACTGCTTGGCCCTTCACCGCAGCGGAGTTCTGCTGCTCCGGCTCCACGCCCGACCGCAGTGATACTCGATCTATTCGGCACGCTCGTCGCAGCCCCGAGTGTGGTCGAGCGGAGGGCTGCCGCTGCCCAGTTCGCTGCGATCCTGCGCGTATCCCCGGCGGTCGCTGAGTCAGTGCTGTCCGACAGTTGGCAGGCGAGGCACGACGGGCAGATGGCGTCCACCACCGAGGTGGCGGTTCACCTCGTCACCCGATGCGACGCCTCCGCTGCCTGTGTGGATGAGCTGGAAGTGCTCCTGGCCCGGCTCGCCCATGTCCGTCTCCAGGCCGATGCCTCTCTCCTGCGGGCGCTGGAGCAGCTTCGGCGCGGTGGCACCAGGATGGCCGTCCTCAGCGACGCGTCCCCGGACATCGCCGAAGCGTGGAGCGCAAGCGACCTCGCGCCACACTTCGACGCTGTCGTGTTCAGCTGCCGGGCGGGTGCGGTGAAGCCCGACCCCATGCTCTTCCGCGCGGTCCTCCGAGACCTCGGTGTCGCCCCGCAGCAGGCCCTCTACTGCGGCGATGGCGGCGGTGACGAGCTGGCCGGCGCGGAGCGGGCTGGGATGCGTGCGGTGCGCGTGGAGCGTCGGGGCGGGCCGAGTGGCCTCGTGTTCGGCGAGACCGCTTGGTCCGGCAGGGCGGTACCCGACGTGGAAGCTCTCCCCACCTTGCTGGACAGATGGGGGACGCGATGACCGGCCCGTACGCGTGGGCAGTTGAGAACGGGGTCCTCTGCCGACTCCCCGCTCCGGTCGCCATGTCCTCGGCACGCGACACGACGCTCGTCGAGACGCGCTTCACGGGATTGTGCGGAAGCGACGTCGCGAAGCTCAATCACCCTTGGCAAGGACAGTTGCCGGAACCGTGGTACCCCGGGCACGAGATTGTCGGTGTCGACACGGAGACGGGTGACTGGGTCGCAATCGACCCGCTGGTCTCCTGCCGCTCGTGCCACTACTGCGACCGCGGCCATGTCCACCTCTGCCCACGACTCCAGCGCATCGGATGGGATCTTCCCGGAGGTCTCGCCGGCTGCGTACGGGCGCCCCGCGACAGCATCGTCCCGCTTCGCCACCTGCACGATCCCGCGCACGGAGTCCTCGCCGATCCGATGGCGGTCGCCCTGCACGGAGTCCGCTGCGGGCTACGTGTGCCCATGGGGCGGCTCGGCATCATCGGGGGCGGCGTCCTTGCGGTGTGCACGGCCATCTGCGCGGCAGAGGCGGGGTGGGACGTGCACATGCTGGTCAGGGAACCCTCGCGATCGCATCAACTGCGCTACGTCCTCGACCAGCACATCACTCTCCACTCTGCCGAGCTGCCGGCGTGCGACGCCGTCGTGGACGCCGCGTCTGGTCACAGCGACGCCCCCATACGCCAGGCGCTGAAGGCTGTTCGTGACGGGGGAACGGTTCTCGTCCAGAACGCCTACGCGCCCCGCGTCGTTCTCTCGGTCCCCCTGCGGGATGTCTTCCGTCGCTCGATCACCCTGCGCGGCTCCTTCTCGTACTGCCGCGCGGACGGCCATGACGACTTCCGAGACGCCATCGACGTCATCGCCAAGGGCGGCGACTGGGCCGCCCTCATGACCCGAGACCGATTTCCCCTCGGCGAACTGCCGCAGGGACTGGCGGCCCTGAACAACGAAGCCCGCCATCGCCCCTTCAAGGTCCTGCTCACATCCGACACGTGACGGAAGGAGCCCACGCCATGGCGGTCACAACGCCATTGCTGGCCCACAAGATCAACTCACCTGCCGACATTCCACCCCAGGACGTCCACGACGGGATCACGCGCATCCTCGCCTTACCGGAGGGCCACACGCGCGACGTGATGCTGGGAAGCGTCCTGACGGGACTGCTCCTGCGAGGGCCGCGGCTGGAGGAGGTCGAGGCCGCTGTCCAGGCCGCGACATCCCTGGACCGAAGCACCTGGGACTTCCATCAGCCGCCGGAGGGCATGCGGTTCGTCGGCTACACAGGCAGTGGGAAGAAGACCTTCAAGACGATCAACCTCAGTACCGCCGCCGCGCTGGTGGCGGCCACCGGGGGAGCACACGTCGCGAAGCTCGGATCGCGCAGTGCGTCGTCGAAGACCGGGTCCCGCGACTTCATCGACCTCGTGGGGGCGACGAGCGACACGGTGCCGCACCAGGAGATGGTCGACATCACGGCGGAGACCGGCTTCGGGTTCTTCTCCATCGAGAACCGCGTGCCCGAGTTCGACCGTCGCTACGGCGGCAGGTTCCAGGCCGTGCATGCCCTCAGCCTGGCGTTCCCCGCCCTCCTCAGCCCGGTCACCTGTTCCGCCTACGTGTACGGCCTTTCGCACCCTGCGGTCGGCGCTTCCGCCCGGCTGCTCTCCAGACTCGGCCTGCCCGACGTGACGGTCATCAACTCCAGCCTCGGCAAGGCGGTCCAGGTCGACGAACTGATCCCCGGAAGCACCGTGCGAGCCTGCCGCATCAACGCCGGCGACGAGGTCCTGACCTTCAACGACGAGGTACGCAAGGGCGCGTCCTCGATGCCGCAGGACCTGATGTCCGTCACCCAGCACGAGGACCCTCGGGAGAACGTCGCCGCCGCGATACGCGTACTGGCAGGCCATGACACCAGTCAGGCGCGGAACGCGGTCGCCCTCAACGCGGCTTTGCTCATGGTGATGTCCGAGGCGGTGCCCACCGTCCAATCCGGCATCGACACGGCACTCACGATCATCGACGCCGGCGCGGGTCTGGACACGCTGCAGCAGTTCGTACGCCTCACCGGCGGTGCCCCGGACAAGCTCCGCTCGCTCCTTCGGCACGTCACCCCGACAGCCCTCCTGGTCAGCCCTGGCAACAAGGAGAAGGCCCCATGCTGACGCACGACGAACTCGCGATCGTTCACCTGGTCCTCAACACCGACTGCAACGCCTGGGACCTGGCACCGACCAGCGCCTCACCGGGTGTGTGCCGGTTCTGCTACCGGGAGCGCAACCGGGTCAAGACGGACCCGGACACCGTCCGGAGGGTCATCGACCAGGTCCGCACCGAGTCCGAAGCCCACCGGGTCGTGTTCACCGGCGGCGACCCCGTGATGCCCTACGACAACCACCTGGAGGTCGCCCTCCGGCACGCGCGGGAAGCCGGATTCGAAACCAATCTCCACACCAACGGGCTGCTCCTGAGCGACCGTTACGCGGGGGTGCGCGACCACGTGACCCTCTACTCCCTGGCCATCGACGGTCCGGAGGCGGACTCGGCCGACTGGTTCCGCGGGCAGGGCTACTTCGAACGGTTCCGGTCCAACGTCGAGTTCCTCGTCGCCGACCGGCGCCGACTCGCCTTCAACACGTTCACCACGGCCGCGTCCGTGCGGGAGCTGCCGCGGCTCGCGGAGTTCGTCACCGGCATCGCTGACCGCACGGAGGTCGAGTACTGGCTGATCTCCCAGTACAGGCCCATCGGCCGTGCCAGCGCGGGCAAGGCGGAGCTCTACGGCTTCGAGCGTGATGACTTCGTCCGGGCCGTGGACGGGGTGCGCGACGCCGTCGCCCCAGTGGAGATCTTCGCCCAGCCCACACGGGCGCCCGAGGACCCGTACCCGTTCCGCGTCTGGGTCCTCGCCGACGGAACGGTCACTGCGGACCTCGGCAGCGTCGCCGCACCTCGCAACGCCGTGATCGGGGACCTGCTGGCCGACGGCTTCGAGCCGCTGGTCCGCCGAGCCTTCGCCCTACGAGAGCAGCCTCAGTTGGAGGGGATCGCATGAAGTTCGACACCGCGTACTACGAGAGCGTCATCGACCAGCACCAGTACGAGCACCTTGGCCTCGGCACCATCGACTTCGCCCTCGCGGGGATGAGCCCCGGCGACCTGCACACGAAGTGGGTGTGCCACACCGGTGCGCGGGAGTTCGCGGACGCCGTCTCTGGGGGTCAGCCGGCGATCGTCACCACTGGCGTCGGACTCGGCGGCCCGCCGCACGCCGGCACCCTCTTCCAGCTGCTGCGCGCGGTCAAGCTCCAGCAGTGCGGACTCGACGTGCAGATCGTGCTCGGCGACCTCGACTCCTACAACGCGCGTCGCACACCGCTGGACGCGGTGCGCCGCCTGGCCGACCAGTACGAGGAGTTCGCGCTTGGGCTCGGCTTCGACCCGGGGCGCGGTGTACTGCGTCGGCAGGAGGGCGAGACCGATGCCATGGCCACCGCGTTCCTGCTCTCGCGCCATCTGGACGACGACGACTTCCAGTGGGCCGAGGAGGACCTCGCCGGGCTCTACCGAAACCACGGCGTCTTCGACCACCTCAACTACGGCATGAAGCAGGCCACGTTGCTGATGGCCGCTGACTTCGTGCACTTGCTGCGCGAAGGACGGCATGTGCTGGTGTCCCTGGGCGTCGACGAGCACAAGTACGTCGCCCTCGCCCGGCGCGGGGCGGAACGCTGGGGTCTGCCCGCAGATCGGCTGGCCGGCATCTACACCAAGATGATCCCGGGCCTCGGGGGCCTGCCGAAGATGAGTAAGAGCATCCCCGGCTCCGGAATCGACGGCTCCATGCCCGCCGAGGACATCAGGGCCCTGCTGGCAGCGGACACCGACTCGGCACCCTCCGACGACGGGTCGGCCCTGCTCCAGATGTACGCGTGTCTGCCCGAGGTCGGCCAGGCGGAGTACGACCGCGCCTCCGCCGCGCGACGCGCCGGAGACCGGGAGTGGCGTGGGATCCGCGAGGAACTCGTCGAGCGGCTGATCACGCTGTTCTCCTGCTGGCCGAAGTAGCAGGCCCCCTCCGAGGGAGCGCCGAACCCGCGGCCGTAGCAGGCCTTGGGCCCTCTGCCACACCACACACCCGAGCAAACAAGGAGTCTGACTGTGCACGCGGACACCACGACCACATCACAGCCCCTGACCGGCCCCGACGCCCCGCAGCCCCCGGCCCTCTCCGAGTCCTCGCAGCCGATAGGCGGCCCCGAGACCTTCTTCATTCGCCGCGGCTACCGCAGCCGGAGCGAAGTCGAGTACTTCCTTGACGAGACGGACGACACCGTCACCTGGCAGCCCGACGTGTACCCCTACGCCGCCGAACGGGCCAAGGAGCTCGGCCGTGACGTCGTGATCGACATCGGCTGCGGGCAGGCGGGCAAACTGGCCTCGCTCGCCGCCGAGCACCCCGACTGGACCTTCATCGGCGTGGACTTCGGGGACAACCTGCGCTGGTGCCACGACAACCACCCCTTCGGACAGTGGGTGGAGGCGGACCTCGAATCGGCAGAGCGGCTGCCGCTCGACCCGGACCTCGTCCGCCGGTCCGTGGTGATCTGCTCCGACGTGATCGAGCACCTGGTGGACCCGGCCCCGGCCCTGTCCCTCATCCTGGGCCTGCTGCGGGAAGGCAGCGCTGCTGCGGTCCTGTCCACACCGGCCCGTGAGTGCCGCAGCGGCTACGACACCCCTGGACCGCCGCGCAACCCCAGCCATGTGCGGGAGTGGGCAAGCGACGAGTTCCAGGCGCTGCTGCGGGCCTCCGGATTCGAGATCCACTACGCGGGCCTCACCCGAAGCGACGACGCCTCCAACGGTCTGTCCACCCAGCTGCTCCTCGTCGGTGTGGGAGGGACGGAGGTGGGAGAACAGTGACGGCGGTTCCCCGGTCCAGGGGCCTGCGTGTCGTTCACCTGCCGGCTCGTACCCCGTACGCGTGGAAGCTACAGAGCCCTGGCTTCCACATCCTGAACGGGACAGAGATTCCCACGGGCGAGACTGTGCCAGAGGCGGTCAGCGCCGCATGGCTCCTCGAACACGGCCCTCTCACGTGGCTCGACGTCCTGCACCTGCACCACATCGACTTCGAGGACATCGCCACCCTGGAGCGCCTGCTCGACGCGTGCCTGGGCTACGGAGTCAACGTGGTCTTCACCGCCCATGACACCCGGCCCATGGTCGGCAACGCCGAAGGCTTCGTGGAGCGGCTGCGGCTGCTCCGGTCTGCCGAGGTCAGCTGGGTCTGTCTCACTGAGGGATCCGTCACGAAGCTGACGGAGGTCCTCGGCGAGCGGGTCACTGCAACGGTCATCCCCCACGGATACGTCGCTCCCCCGGAGTCGCTGGCTGACCTGGAGCGCGAGGCGAGGGGCCCAGGGGCCAGGTACCTCATGTTCGGTGCCTCCCGGGCCAGCCGGGACCAGTTGTCCACCATGGCCAACTGGAGCCTGGGGATCACGGATCCCCACAGCACGCTCCACGTCCTCCTGCGCGCGTTCAGCCCCGCAGACTTCGCTGAGGCCGGCCGTGCCCCGCTGCTCCTGGAGACGGCCCGGCACGATCCCCGTATCCGCCTCACCATGCGCCCGTATCCCACGGACGACGAAGTGGTCAGAGCCGGGCTGGCTTCGGACTCCCTGCTGCTGCCGTACCTCTGGGGGAGCCACTCCGGGCAGCTGGAACTGGCCTTCGACCTGAACCTGCTTCCGGTCTGCTCCCTCACAGGGCACTTGCCCGAGCAGTACGAGCGGCACAAGGGGCTCGTCGAGGAACCCGAATGGTTCGATTGGTCGCAGGGGCATCCCAACCTCTTCGGAGAGAAGTTCCTGACCGCGCTGGAGAAGGCGGCAGCACGGCTCGACTCCAGGCCCCGCCGCCTCGACCGCGAGTTCCTCGACTACAGGACCCAGGAACACAGGACGATCCTGGACGACTACGCCCGCCTGTACGGGGGTGACCGGTGAGCGCCCCTCCGCGTATTTCGTGCGTGATCCTGTGCCACAACTACGGCCGATATCTCGACCAGGCCATAACAAGCTGTCTGGAACAGGAGCCTGGAAACTTCATCCTTCACGAAATCATCGTCATCGACGACGGATCCAACGACGAAACTGAGGAGGTATGCCGTCGCCACGAAAAGAACGTCAAGGTCATCCGGAGGATCCAGCAAGGTTTCGGCCAAACCTTGACCGACGCCTTTCTCCTCAGCACAGGCGACTGGGTGGCTCCGCTCGACGCCGATGACTGGTTCCACCCATCGAAGCTACGTACATGCGCCGAGGCGATGACGGGTGAAACGCTGTTCATCGAGCACTGGGAGAACGTCGTCGACTCCAACGGAAACCCCAAGCTGAAAGACCCGCACCCGGGCGGAAACACGAGCACGTTGGTGGTCCATCGCGAGGCTGCCCTCAGCCTCCTGCCGGTGAGCAACGAGATCTTCTTCCACGCGCTACGCGAGGCCGGCCGCGGTGCCGTCCTCCAGGACCCGTTGACCTTCTATCGGGTCCACTCGCACAGCATGACCGACCGAAGTACGCCCGGCCTGTCGCAGGATTATCGGGCCGAGGTGTGTCTGGGGCTCTCGGATCGGCTCCACATGATGTACGGGAACCCTCCCACCTGGGCAACGTCGCTTCCGTAGTGTGATCTTGGTCGGGTAGGGTCCTGATCTTGTGGCGAGTGGGCACATAGCTGGTGAGACATACCCCGAGCGGACAC
>NZ_JBSFXK010000109.1:0-10994 GCF_053595355.1 Streptomyces sp. NPDC002513
GAGCCTGCTGATACCTCTTCATCAACGAGCAAGGTTGAGGGGGGTCACTGCTCGTTCAGTACGTAGATGAGGTGTGGCTGAGCCCCGTGGATAACCTCAGGGAGGGGAGGATGTCAAATCCATGGTCACCTGCCCATGACAACGCGACGCACGTTGCAATCACGTTGCGCAGAAGGGGATCCGCCGCCCCGGCGGCGCGTTCGTCCGTCCTGCCCGGTCAGTTCCCGGTGCTCTCGTCCTCGCCGTCCTCGGCCGGGTCGTGGGCGTACCGGCTGCGGACGGGGACACCCGCGAACTTGCTCAGCAGCCGGGCGAAGTCCCGGCGGTCCCGGGCGGACCAGTCCCGCATGATCTCGCCGAAGTACTCCTGGCGCACCCGGTGCGCCAGAGTGGCCAGGTCGTGCCCCGCCGCGGTCAGCTCCAGGCAGGCGCGCCGGCTGTCCGCCTGCGACGGCACCCGCCGCACATATCCCGCCTCGACGCTCGCCGCCACCAGCCGGCTCGCCCGTGAGGGGTCCACGGCGAGGCGCTCGGCGACCAGACCCACCGTCACCTCCTGGCCCGGCTCCTCGGGTTCCTCCTCGACGGCGTCGACCACAGCGGTGTGCGCCAGGTCGATGGACCGGTCGAGGCGGCTCGCCACGAAGCGGCCCAGGGTCCGCTTGGTCTGGTTGCGCCGGATGCGGACCATGGCGCGCTCGACGGCGACCAGCGCCGGGTCCGGCTCGCCGCCGGCGAGGGGGGCCGTGGGCGCGGCCTCGGAGGGGTCGGGGGAGGCGGTCGGATCCACGGGCTCGGGCATGTCCCCATGGTAGCCGTTGACGTGTGACTTAGGCAGTTCTGTGCCGAAGGCATATAATTGACTGGGGCATGGATGTGTCGCGCGGACGGGCGCTCTCCGATGGCGGCTTCTCCGGCACGGCGCGAAGATCCAAGGAGGGACTGTCCGGCTGCACGAGTTGAGGACCGTTGGTGGACCTGCCATGCCGCTTCCTTCATCCGGCGGACACCGGGATCCGCCCCCGGGACCGCTGGCCCCGAACGGTGACCCCCTGCTGGCGGCGCGGTTCAGCGTGCCCGCCCCGCCCACGACGTATCTGCGCAGGCCGCGCCTGACGGAGCTGCTGGAACAGGGCGTGGAAGGACCCCTGACGCTGGTCAACGGCCCCGCCGGAGCCGGCAAGACCCTGCTCGTCGCCGACTGGATCACCGCCGGGGCCGCCCCGGGCCGCGTGGCATGGCTGACGGTGGAACCCGGCGACAACGGGCCCGGCGTGTTCTGGACCTACGCGCTGGAGTCCCTGCGCCGCCACGGACTGGAGGCCCCCGAGGATATCGGCAGCCCGGCCCGCCCCGGCGAAGTGGATCACTCCCTGCTGACCAGGCTCGCCGCCCGGCTGAGCCGGCGGACGCAGCCCCTGATCCTCGTCCTCGACGCGTTCGACCGGATCGTCACCTCGGCCGAGGTCGCCGGGCAGCTGGAGTTCGTCCTGCGTCACGCGGACGGCGGACTGCGGCTGCTGATCATCAGTCGTACGGAGCCGCTGCTGCCGCTGCACCGGTACCGGGCCGCCGGCGAGGTCACCGACATCCGCGGCGTCGACCTCGCCCTCCGCCCCGAGGAGACCGCCGAGCTGCTGAACCGCCACGGCTTGCCTCTGTCGGACGCCGGCACCCGGGCCCTGACCGAGCGGACCGGGGGCTGGGCAGCCGGGCTGAGGCTGTGCATCCTCGCGGCCCGGGGCGCCGACGACCCGGAGACCTTTCTGAAGGACTTCGAGGCGGGCCGCAGCACACTCGCCGACTTCCTGCTCGCCGAGGTGCTTCAGACACAGCCCGCCGAGACCCAGGACCTGCTGCTGCGCACCAGCATCCTCGAACAGATCCATCCCGGGCTCGCCAACGCCCTCACGGGCCGTCAGGACGCCGAAGGGATCCTGGCGGCGCTCCAGCGCGCCAACGCCTTCGTCGAGAGCATCGGCCACGCCTGGTACCGGCTGCACCCCCTGTTCGCCGAGATCCTCCGGGTCCACCTGCGCGTCAGGCACCCGGGCCTGGAACCCGAACTCCACCGCAGGGCGGGGCGCCGGCTGAGCGAGGCGGGACTGCTCACCGAGGCCCTCCCGCACGCCGCGGCGGCCGGCGACTGGGAATGGGCCGCCACCCGGTTCATCGCGGAACCCGCGATCGGACGCCTGCTCACCGGACTCGACGCCGAACGCCTGAGCGCACTCTTCTCCCGGATGCCCCCGGACGCCAGGGGACCGGCCGCGGACCTGGTACGCGCCGCCCGCGCACTGACCGGCCACGACATCGACCGGGGCCTGCGCCATCTGGGCCGCGCCGAGCAGCAGCTGCCCGCCGCCGACGCCCCCGACTCCGCGGCCCTGCGCCTGAGTTGTTCCCTGCTGCGCGTCCTCGCCGCCCGGACGACCGGCTCGGCCGACCTCGCGGAGGCCGCGGCCCGGGACGCGGAGGCGGCCCGGCGCGCCTTGCCCGCCGAGCGCCTCGCCCGGCACCCGGAACTGTCCGCGCTGCTGCTCACGGACCTGGGATCGGCCCGGCTGTGGGCCGGCCGACTGGAGTCCGCGCGGTCCGCCCTGAACGCCGCCGCACAGGTGGACGACGGCCCGCGGACCGCGCTGCTGCGGCAGGAGTGCCTCGGCCGGCTGGCCCTGATCGACTTCCTGCACGGCCGGCCGGGCCGCGCCGAGACCCACGCCGGGGAAGCGGTCGCCGAGGCCGAGCGGGCCGGGCTGCCGCCCGCCGCCCGGGCCGGTGTCGCACAACTCGTGCTGGCCGCCGTAGCCATCGAACGCGACGACCTCACCGCGGCCCGCACCCACCTCGACCACGCCGCCACCGCTGCGGCCCCCCGCGACCCGCTCGTCACCGCGGGCCTGGCCCTGCTGCGCTCACGCCTGCTGCTCGCCCGGGGAAAGCCAGGGGCGGCACTGCGGCTGGCGGCGGCGCTGGAACCACCGCCCGCCCCCGTCGAACCCTCGCCCTGGCTGCACGAACGCACGGCCCTGGCGATGGCCGCAGCCCATCTCGCCGAGGGCCGCTCCCAGGCCGCACGCCGGATGCTGGAGGGGGCGGGCGGAGGAGCGGAGACCGTGGTGGCGGTGGCCCGCGCACATCTCGCCGCAGGCGACGGCAAGGCGGCCTCGGCCCTGCTCACGGGGCTTCCCAGCGGCCAGGGCGACGGACCGGGCATCACGGTACGGGTGCTGCTCGCGCGGGCGCAGGCCGCCGACGCGCTGGGCGACGACGCGGAGGCCCATCGCCTCGTCGCGCGGGCCCTCGCCCTGGCCCGGCCCGAGCACCTGCGGCGGCCGTTCCTGGAGACCGGCTCCTGGCTGCGGCGGCTGGCGCGGCGCCGGACCGCCCTGACCCGGGGCCACGACTGGCTGGGGACCGGGCTGACGGGGCACGCCCCGGTGCCGGACGCGGCCGAGGACGGCGTGCCCGCACCCGTCACGGAGCCGCTCAGCGAGCGCGAGCACGAGGTGCTGGAACGGCTGGCGCAGCTGATGTCGACGGAGGAGATCGCCGCCGACCTGTATCTGTCGGTGAACACCGTCAAGACCCACCTGAAGAGCCTCTACCGCAAGCTCGCGGCGACCCGGCGCGGCGAGGCCGTACGCCGGGCCAGGGAACTGCACCTGCTGTGAAGACGGCCGCGGTTGGCGTGGACGGGGCGAGGATCACTCGGGCAGGCGCCGCATCTCCACCACCCGCAGGCCCAGCGACTGGCAGCGCGCCAGCAGACCGTAGAGCTGCGCCTCGTCGATGACCTGGCCGAACAGCACGGTCTGCCCGGACACGACGCAACTGTCCATGGCCGGGAACGCCTCGCTGAGCGCCCTCGGCAACCGCCCGTCGACCCGGATCTCGTAGCGCATGCCGGCCCGGTCACGTCCGCCCGCGGACACCCGGGAACGTCGTGCGGCCGCACGCGCACAGCGCCCAGATGATGAGCCCGTACAGCGCGATCCGGATGAGCGCCCACTCCGGGTGGTACGGGACGGACGGGAAGCGCACGATGATCAGCAGGACCGCCATGGCCACCCCGAGGACTCTCGCCCAGGCGGCTGCGGCGAGCAGACCGAAGCTCACGGCGACGGCGACCGCCCCGAGGCACAGATGGATCCAGCCCCACCCCGTCGGATGGAACCTGTGGACGGAGTCGCCGGTGGCGGCGAAGACGCCGGTCCGGGTGATCGCCATGATGCCCCGGTGGATCGCGAGGACGCCGGCGAAGAACAGCATCACGGAGGCGAACAGCGTCAGGCCGATGGCCGCCGCCGTCGTCAGGGCACCGGACGAGCGGTAAGGGGACGGGGTCGTGGTGGCCATGGGGGGACTCCTTTCCGTGCCCGGCTGCCGTGCACAGCCGCTCTCCAGCGAGGGTGCGCCCGCCGGCCCGTCCGGTCCTCACCCGCCAGGGGTGACGAGGGGGCCGCCGGGCGCCGGTACTTCGGGGGGAACGGTCCGCGACGGGTCGCCACGACATGCGCGTTCCGCCATTCGGCCGCATGCTGAAACGGCCCACCACACCAGGCCGCACAGGCCGACCACCCACGGGAGGTCCTGTGATCCTGTTTGCCCTCCTCGTGCCGGTCGTGATGATGGCCATCCTTTTCGGAATGGCCGCCTTCGAGGAATTCCTCTTCCTGCGCCCGACCTCCACGGACGAAACCAGCCCTCCGGCCGACGAGGCGCAGACGCCCTCGTCCTGACGGCGTCGAGAGACGCACCCGGACCCCCGTCGGCGGAGCCCGACCCCTGACATCGGTCCGCTCCCGCGTCCCCGGCGCCCGGGTGTCCGCCCGGTGGCCGGACCTCGGTGACCTCGGCCAGGGTCTGCTGAACCGGGTCCAGGCCTCGCTCCGTCCGACATGCCGCCGTCGCCGTCGTCGGGCCCTGCCCCCGGTCCGGTGAGGTCCCTCAGGAGTGTGCGGTAGGGTTTACCTGCGTGATCACGCGGAACACCGTGGGAGACGCACCGGGACGTGGCGCAGCTTGGTAGCGCACTTGACTGGGGGTCAAGGGGTCGCAGGTTCAAATCCTGTCGTCCCGACTTTATGAAGTCGCAGGTCAGGGGCCATTTCAGACAAGGTCTGGAGTGGCCTTTTGATCATTTTTGGGGACCGGTTGGGGACAAGCCTGCTTGAACGCGGCCGAAGCGCACCTTGACTCGGTCAAGGTGCGCTGCACAAGCCGTTTTCCCCGGCACCTCCCGGCTCAGGCTGCCCCGAGCTTCAACCACCCTGCTGCGACAGGACGGCGGTGGCGGTGTTTCACCTGCACTCGAACGGCAAGCGCCTCCCGGCGCACACTCCGGCAAACACAAGTGCCATGGCCTGCTCGTGATCGCGCTCACCGACGACCGGGGTCGAACGCTCCGGGTCTCGACGGCAGACGCACCTCGGAGATCACTGCATGCCACCACGACCGGCTCACCGCGAGGCTGCGGGCGGTCGGACTCGGGGCCATCGCAGACCTGGGGATCGTCGGCCGCGACGACAGCGATCCCGGCGGTGACCACCGGCTACAAGGTTGCCCGGAGTTCGCTGCCGTGCCGCTCCTCGGCGAGCCGTGGTGGGCCCGTTCGTAGCCATGAGCGTCGAGAACGGGCAAGGAGGGTTCGATAACGACACCGCCTGAGGTCACGGGGCGGCCCGCTTGCGCGGACCGCCCCCAGCGGTGCTGTCAGGCCGTCAGGTTCAGGGAATGTTCTGGTACAGCGCGGTAACCTGATTGGCCGTCAGGGCGTAGTTGTACGCCTGGACGCCACTCACGGAACCACTCACCCAGTCGTCGTGGCTGCCGTTGTCCAGGCCCCGGCCGAGGACCAGGTTTCCGGTGGCCGCCCATGGGGTGACGCCGGTGACGGTGCCGGCCAGGGTGCCGTTCACATACAACTGGGCCGTCTTGGTGGCGGCGTTGTAGACGCCGGTCAGGTGGGTCCAGGTGTTGGCCGAGGCGCCCGCGGCGTAGGCGTAGGAGATGGTCGGGTTCGAGGTGTCGGCGCTGCATCGCCTGCCGTTCTCTGATCTCAGGCTGTGATCCGGGACGGGGGCGGACGCGTACCGTGAAGGCGCGTCCGCCCCTGTCCCTGTCCGAAAGGCACGTTTCTTGTCCTCGACGCTCTATCGAGTACGCGAATCCTTTTCCGACGCGCCGAGCGCGCTGACGCGGGCGCGCTCGATCATGCGCGACCTGGCCGACTGGAACGGCCTCCCTTGGCCTCGACTGGAACCGGTCACCACACGCGAGCAGTATGTGCACGCAGTGCGCACCTTCAGCGTCGGACGGGTGGGCGGGGAACGGGATCTGCCTGGCCTGAACTCGTACCTGAGCGAACTGACATCCCGCGGTATCGCGCTCGATCGTCAGGAGCCGAACCCCTTTTTCGTCGCGGACATCCAGCTCCGCCCCGACCTGGCCGACCTCTGGCCATTGCCCGACGGCCTGACCTTCTTCCTGAACATGACCCCGCCCTTCGGCGGCCCGGACAGCGAGCCGGAAGACGACAGCACCGAGGAGGATCTGAGCCAGATGGTCTCCGTACTCGGACCACTGACCATGAGTGTCAGCTGGGACTGTGGCTGGAGCGGTCTGCCCGAATCCAAGGACTGCGGCGTCCAGCTCTGCCTGAACAGCGTCTGGGCCGGGCAGCACGCCGAGTCGGCCCCCGGTGAGTTCGGCGTCTGGGTCAGCCTCGGTCCACGTGTCGCCTGGACGCCCGGGGGCGAAGCCTGGCTCCGCGATTCCGGACTTCCGCTGGGCGAGCCCGAGGACGGGTGGTGACCCGGACGCCCCGCGCCCCCTTACACGCCGATGCAGGCGAGACGTGCGCGCAACTCGCTCCAGGTGACGCCGTGGGTGGCGGAACACGTGGGCGAAGCAATGGGGGTCTGGCAGGCCGTTTGGCGGACTACCTCGGAGGCGACGCCGACGACGGCCATGCCGAGGGACACACCTACTACTCACCGAACGAGTACTCCCACTGATCCGCCTGCTGCCGCTGTCTGACACCAGGCTGTAACCCGGAGCAGGGGCGGATGCGTACCGTGAGGGCGCGTCCGCCCCTGCCCCTGTCCGAAAGGCGCGTTTCCTTGTCCTCGACGCTTTACCGCGTGCGTGAACCGTTTCCCGACGCTTTGAGCGCGCTGTCTCGGGCGCGCGCGATCATGCGCGACCTGACCGACTGGACGGCCGAGCCCTGGCCTCAGCTGGACAAGGTCACCACGGTCGAGCAATTCACCTACGCACTTCGTACTTTCGACACCGCCCGGTTCACCGCGGACCGGGTACCTCACGTCTTCCCTTTCATCGACGAGTTGCGGCGCCGAGGAGTCGTCACGTTCGACGCCCGGCAGACGAAGTCCTGGTTCAGCGGCAACGTGCGGCTGGGGCCGGACCTGGCGGATCTCTGGCCGTTTCCCGAGAGCGTCGACCTCGCCCTGGCTGCGACTCCGCCCTTCGGCGTCCCCGGCGGCGAGCCTGAGGACACCTGCACCGAGGAGGAACTGGACCGGATGGTCTCGGTGCTCGGCCCGCTGACCCTGAGCGTCATCTGGGACTGCGCCTGGCGTGGGCTCCCGGAGGCCAAGGGCTGCGGCGTGCTGCTCTGCCTGAACAGTGTCTGGCTGCGGCAGCACGACGAGCCGTCCCCCGGCGAGTTCGGCGTCTGGATCTCCCTCGGCCCCCGTGTCGCCTGGACACCCGAGGGCCAAACCTGGGTCCGCGACTCCGGACTTCCGCTGGGTGCACCCGAGGACGGGTGGTGACCCGGACGCCCCGCGCTCCCTTACACGCCGATGCAGGCGAGACGTGCGCGCAACTCGCTCCAGGTGACGCCGTGGGTGGCGGAACACGTGGGCGAAGCAATGGGGGTCTGGCAGGCCGTTTGGCGGACTACCTCGGAGGCGACGCCGACGACGGCCATGCCGAGGGACACACCTACTACTCACCGAACGGGTACTCCCACTGATCCGCCTGCTGCCGCTGTCTGATCTCAAGCTGTGATCCGGGACAGGGGCGGACGCGTACCGTGACGGCGCGTCCACCCCTGTCCCTGTCCGAAAGGCACGTTTCTTGTCCTCGACGCTCTACCGAGTACGCGAATCCTTTCCCGACGCCCCGAGCGCGCTGACGCGGGCGCGCGCGATCATGCGCGATCTGGCTGACTGGTCCACCGCCCCCTGGCCCCGACTGGAACCGATCAGCACGGCTGAGCAGTACGCGTACGCCATCCGTTCCTTCGGTACTGCCCGCATGGTCGTGGACCGGGAACCCCGCATCTTCCCTTTCCTGGATGAACTGGTGCGCCGCGAGGCCATCACGTTCGACGCGGAGCAGCCGAGGTCCTGGCTGACGGCGAACCTGCGGCTCAGCCCTGGCCTGGCCGATCTCTGGCCGTTGCCCGAGGGCGTGATGGTCTCCCTGGACACGACCCTGCCCTTCGGCACCCCCGAGAGCGAAGCCGAGGACGACGCCACCGAGGAGGAACTGGACCGGATGGTCTCCGTTCTCGGCCCGCTGAGCATGGACGTCAGCTGGAACTGTGGCTGGCGCGGCCTGTCCGATTCCAAGAACTGCGGCATGCAACTCTGTCTGAACACGGTCTGGGCGGAACAGACCTCTGAACTCTCCCTCGGCGAGTTCGGCGTCTGGATCCGACTCGGCGCCCGTGTCGCCTGGACGCCCGAGGGCGAAGCCTGGCGTCGGGACTCGGGACTCGCGCTGGGCGAACCCCAGCAGGGGTGACCCGGACGCCCCGAGCCTCCGGCGATCAAGCAGCGGGCCCGCAGCTGGCAGAAGAGCCGCAGGCGGCGGGCCTGCTGCTCCCGGCTTTTACTGGTCAAGGGGTCGGTTGACTCCCAGTTCTTCAAGGCGGTCGTGTGAAGGGATGACCCCTTGTTCGATTTTGGTGTCCCCTTGACCGCGAGGGCTCCATGTCTGGATGGCCAGTGCATCAAGACTTTGAACACGACAGCCGGGTCCCTGGCGTCGGTAGCAGAACGACGAGTGGACCGAGGCCCGCCGTTACCCCAGCCGCGAACTCCTCGCCAAAGCCTGCCTCCACCCGATCGAGTCAGAAACAGACGAGACTGATCCTGCCCACCGAAATCACCGCATATCCTCAACATCGAGATCACCGAGTGGCCGTCGCTGCACCACTCCAGCGGACGTGACCGATCGCCAGAGAATCGGCTGGTTCGCTGTCGCGGTAGTTGGCATGATGCCTGGTGATGACCGATCAGTCCCCAACCTCAGCCTCCGTTCCTCTCTTCGACCACCGTTCCGCCGCGCGTGACTCACTTCATGGATTGGCCGTCGGTGATGCGTTCGGCGCGCAGTTCTTCGTTCCCGAGAACCGGTCCGCTCTGGAGGAGCGCCGACTGCCGCCCGGTCCGTGGCCGTGGACGGATGACACCGAGATGGCCTGTTCGGTGTTCGACGGGCTGCGGCTGCGGGGCAGGGTGGACCAGTGGGAGCTGGCACAGTCCTTCGCACGGCGCCATGACTTCGACCGCGGGTACGGTCCGGCGATGAACCGGCTCCTTCGGCAGATCCGCGAGGGCGGTTCGTGGCGGGATCTCGCGGCCGGACTGTTCGACGGGCAAGGATCCTTCGGCAACGGCTCGGCGATGCGGGTGGCGCCGTTGGGGGCTTGGTTTGCCGTGGACCTGGAGGAGGCCGCTTGGCAGGCCGCGTGTTCGGCCGAGGTCACCCATACTCACCCGGAGGCCGTGGCGGGCGCGGTGGCCGTCGCGGTTGCGGCCGCCTGCGCCGCACGCAGTCGTGGTCACCGCATCACGCCACAGGAGTTGTTGCTGCCGGCCGTGGAGCTGACTCCGGCGGGGAAGGTCCGCGACGGTGTGGCCGAGGCGCTCGACCTTGCCGGCCAGCCGCATGTGGAGCTGGCCGCCCACCGGCTGGGCAACGGGCGCCAAGTCAGCGCGGTGGACACGGTGCCGTTCACGCTGTGGTGCGTGGCAAGACACCTCGACGACTTCGAGGCCGCGCTGTGGGCAACTGCCTCGGCGGGCGGGGACGTCGACACCACGTGCGCGATCGTGGGTGGAATCCTGGCGTCCCGCTTGGGCGTTCCCGGCATCCCGAAGAACTGGTACGACACCGTGGAACCGCTGCCGGGGTGGCTGGAAGCGGACCGGCTCGGCATCGACGCGAGCCGGACGGACTTTCGGCAGACGGTACCGATCAAGCGCCCAAAGCCGATCCAGGCTCCCGACCTGGTGTGGACACCCGGCGAGTGGCAGCGGATCCGCCACGGTGTCCGGGCCCAGGCCATGGAAGAGAAGTGGAACGCCTGTCTTGAAGGCGATCGGCTCCTGCTGTGCCGCAGCTGGACGGGCCACTGCGTCTTCGAGATGACCGTCGAGCCGAGCGCGGATGGCTGGCGCCCGGTGAACGCCTGGGTGGAGTCGGCCCGCGACAGATACCGGCGCGGAACCGACGAGGCAGAGAGCGCCTTCCTGGAGATGCTCCTGAACATGTACTTCGGCAAGGCTGACCGACCGGAGCTTTGGGAGCGATACCGCCGACTGCGCTTCGGCAGTTGATCCAACGCTCAACCTGACGACCGACACCAGCGACACGCATGCTGATTCGTCCACGCAAGACAAAGTAACGTTCTCGTGCGCTTGAACCGTTCCTAGAGACTGAGCGGGAGTGAGTCCTGACGCCAGAACTCATGCTCAGCCGAACGCCCCGAACGGTGTTGGGCGTTCTGGTCCACCGCGTTCTCGTCGTGTCCGGCGCACACGGATCGGGTCCGTGGTCCGGTAACACGCGGGCGGTTTTCCTCACGTCCTCGGTGGCCTGGTCCGGCCTGGACGGTCCGATGCCCCGCACGATCGCTCTGGTCGTGCGGGGGCGGTGCCGTCCGTCGCCGGATCGGGTGCCCCAGGGCGCGCCTTCCGATCGCGATGCTCGCCGCGTCGTGGCGAGTCATCACG
>NZ_JBSFXK010000110.1:0-10831 GCF_053595355.1 Streptomyces sp. NPDC002513
ACCCGCTGGCTGCCCCAGGCCGACCACCCCCACACCGCAACCACCCGAAAGCCGCAGATCATCGAGCTACAGCGCGGTTCACCACCACGCTCTAAACGAAAAACGAGCCGTCGCTCGATAAAATCCCAGGTCAAGGAGTGTCGGCCCCGCGCCTGCGGGGATGGTCCTCCGTCGGACAGGGCCCGCGAGTTGGTGGACGGGTCGGCCCCGCGCCTGCGGGGATGGTCCCGACGCGAGCGGCCCGGCCGCCTTCCCCTCCGAGTCGGCCCCGCGCCTGCGGGGATGGTCCTCGCACCCAGCACCCTGATCGAGCTCGGTCAGCGTCGGCCCCGCGCCTGCGGGGATGGTCCCCACTACGGCACCGTCTACGAGCAGCCGCCCCGGTCGGCCCCGCGCCTGCGGGGATGGTCCCTTCTGGGCCTTGGCGACCTGGTCGCGCATGTTGTCGGCCCCGCGCCTGCGGGGATGGTCCCAGACTCCCGCGCGTCCAGCTGCACACTGGCGAGTCGGCCCCGCGCCTGCGGGGATGGTCCTCCACGAGACGCCGTCTGCGACCCTGCGGAAGCGTCGGCCCCGCGCCTGCGGGGATGGTCCCTGTCCAGCGGTGCGGTCGGCGCGGTCGTCCTGGTCGGCCCCGCGCCTGCGGGGATGGTCCTGACGGGGTTCTACTCGCGGGTACGGGTCTCGGGTCGGCCCCGCGCCTGCGGGGATGGTCCCGGCACAAGGACTCTTGGGGCCAAGGGGGCAGTGTCGGCCCCGCGCCTGCGGGGATGGTCCCGATCACGTGGACCCGGGCTCGTGGCCGTCGTTGTCGGCCCCGCGCCTGCGGGGATGGTCCCCACTACGGCACCGTCTACGAGCAGCCGCCCCGGTCGGCCCCGCGCCTGCGGGGATGGTCCGCCCCACACGCTGAGCGGGGCGACCTGCACCAAGTCGGCCCCGCGCCTGCGGGGATGGTCCCGAGACCGGCCAGCCCGAGCAGGGACGTGGGGCGTCGGCCCCGCGCCTGCGGGGATGGTCCCCCACTGGGGCTGATCGGCTGGCACGGACCCAAGTCGGCCCCGCGCCTGCGGGGATGGTCCCACCGAGACCAACTACGGCAAGCGAAGCAACCTGTCGGCCCCGCGCCTGCGGGGATGGTCCCCATGCCGCTACGGACGGTGCGGGTACAGAAAGGTCGGCCCCGCGCCTGCGGGGATGGTCCCTGCTCGGAGGCGGTCACATGGCGCTCGAAAGCGTCGGCCCCGCGCCTGCGGGGATGGTCCGAGGTGGCTGATCTCCCGCCATTCGCTGCCGGTGTCGGCCCCGCGCCTGCGGGGATGGTCCCTGGAACATCACCAACAAGATCGCTGGCACGAAGTCGGCCCCCGCCCGCGGGGATGGTCCCTCTCGGCTCTTGGTGATCCTCACTGCTCGGCCGTCGGCCCCGCGCCTGCGGGGATGGTCCCCTCCCGGCGATGGGCTCCTGACCATGCTGTGGGTCGGCCCCGCGCCTGCGGAGATGGTCCCCGAGCATAGGAGCGCATCATGATCCACGGCATGTCGGCCCCGCGCCTGCGGGGATGGTCCCTCGCCTACGAGGTGTCTCTGACCCTGGGCGACGTCGGCCCCGCGCCTGCGGGGATGGTCCCCTGCCCGAGGCCACCTACCTGGTCGAGTACGAGTCGGCCCCGCGCCTGCGGGGATGGTCCCCGTTGAGCGTGCTGTCCAGCAGTCCCAGCGTGGTCGGCCCCGCACCTGCGGGGATGGTCCCTTCCAGGATCGCACGACGGACGTCAATTGGGTGTCGGCCCCGCGCCTGCGGGGATGGTCCCTCGAGCATCTCCAGACCGGCGGAGACTTCGCCGTCGGCCCCGCGCCTGCGGGGATGGTCCCGCCCTGCGCGTCGTTGCGTGGGCCGTCAAGAAGTCGGCCCCGCGCCTGCGGGGATGGTCCTGTCCCCCAGCCCAAGCGCGGAAAGTCCGGAGAGGTCGGCCCCGCGCCTGCGGGGATGGTCCTGCCTCGGAGGCGGTCACATGCCGCTCGAAAGCGTCGGCCCCGCGCCTGCGGGGATGGTCCCTTCATACCCAGGCCGCCTGAGGTGGCCCAACTGTCGGCCCCGCGCCTGCGGGGATGGTCCTCGGGCTGCCGCCTTCATGAACAGCCGCTCGTCGTCGGCCCCGCGCCTGCGGGGATGGTCCCCACACACACCGTCACCCCGAAGGAGTCCACATGTCGGCCCCGCGCCTGCGGGGATGGTCCCGCAGCACTGACGAAGCTCGTCGGCCAGTGCAAGTCGGCCCCGCGCCTGCGGGGATGGTCCCGACGCCCGCACGCTCTCGACGATTGCCCGCTCGTCGGCCCCGCGCCTGCGGGGATGGTCCGCCGGACCACCGCCACTACACCCTCAGCACCCGGTCGGCCCCGCGCCTGCGGGGATGGTCCGGACGTGCCTGGCTCCAGGTCCGCGTAGGCGATGTCGGCCCCGCGCCTGCGGGGATGGTCCTCTCCCCGGCGTACTGTGCGATGGCGGGCACGATGTCAGCCCCGCGTCTGCGGGGATGGTCCCGTGCAGATGGGGCAGCTGAAGGAGCGCGTCGCGTCGGCCCCGCGCCCGCGGGGATGGTCCGTAAGGAGGGCCTGACATGAAGCCCGAGGCAGAGTCGGCCCCACGCCCGCAGGGACGGTCCCCCCGAGCGCGAGCACGACGAAGCCCCGACCGACTCGGCCCCGCGCCTGCGGGGATGGTCCTGCCTGGAAGCGACCAGGGGCGCCCCTTCCACCGTCGGCCCCGCGCCCGCGGGGATGGTCCCACCCCGAGCCGATTCACGAAGGACGCCCAGCAATCGGCCCCGCGCCCGCGGGGATGGTTGTCGGCGGCGGCTGAAATCTGACCCAGTTTGGGCGGTTGAATTCTGACCCTGGGTGGGTGTTGTTGGTCAGTCGTCGTTGGTGGGGGCGGGGACGCGTCCGAGGTTGCGTCCGCGCATGCGGTAGGAGTCGCCTTTGAGGGAGTGGACCTCGGCGTGGTGGACGAGGCGGTCGATCATGGCGGCGGCCACGGTCTCGTCGCCGAAGACCTCTCCCCAGCGTCCGAAGGGTTTGTTGCTGGTGACGATTACGGACGCGCGTTCGTATCGGTTTGAGATGAGCTGGAAGAACAAGTTGGCGGCCTCGGCCTCGAAGGGGATGTAGCCGACTTCGTCGATCACGATGAGTGGGTAGCGGCCGAGCTTGGCGAGCTCGCTCTGGAGGCGTCCGGTGTGGTGGGCATCGGCGAGGCGGTCGACCCACTGGGCGGCGGTGGCGAAGGCGACGCGGTGGCCGGCCTGGCAGGCGCGGACAGCGAGGCCGGTGGCCAGGTGGGTCTTTCCGGTGCCGGGCGGGCCCAGGAAGACCACGTTCTCCTTGGCGCTGATGAAGTCCAATGTTCCCAGATGCGCGAGCTGTTGGCGCGTCACGCCACGCAGCAGGGTGACGTCGAGTTCCTCGATCGTCTTGATGGCGGGCAGGCGGGCGGCACGGATGCGGGCCTCGCCGCCGTGGGACTCCCGGGCGGCAACTTCCCGCTGCAGGCAAGCGGCGAGGTATTCGGTGTGGGTCCAGCCTTCGCCGCGGGCGTGCTCGGCGAGGCGTTCGGCGGCTTCCAGCAGGGCGGGGGCTTTCATGGCCCGGCAGTAGAAGGCCAGGTCAGCGGTCATCTGGTGGCTGGTGGGCTGCTTCGGCGGGGTCGTGGTGCCGGCCGCGGCGGGGGCAGTAGTGGCAGCCATCAGGACACCTCCGCGCCGGGTTCGTCGCCCTGGCCGCCGCCGTCGATCACGGTGAAGGCGCGGTCGTAGACCTCCAGCCGGCGCTGCTCGACCTCGACCAGGTCTGCGGCGCCGGGCCGGCCGTCACGGGCGTCATCGGGCCGACTGCGGAAGGCGCCGCGCAGGGCGGCTCCGGCCGCCGCGTGTTCGGGGTCGGTGAGGGTCTGGTGGCGGGCCCAGCAGCGCGCGTGCCGGGCCACCACCTGCCCGTCGCAGTAGGCGATGACCTGCTCGGTCGTGACGACCACGGCCACCTTGCGGCCGATGACGCGCGGGTGGATGGAGTAGTCGCAGGTGTCGACGCGCACGTAGTGATCGCGGCCCAGGCGCAGGGTGGTGTGCCACCAGCACGGCGGCGAGGTGGGCGGCAGGGGCAGCATCCGGGCCCGGTCGGCCTCCCACCGGTCGGCCGGACGGGCATCCAGCCTGCGGTGATGGCGCCGGTTGGCCACGGCCAGCCACGCGGTCAGCTGGGCGTTGAAGTCATCCGGCCCGGCGAAGGTCCGCCCCGGCAGGAAGGACGTCTCCAAGTACCCGTTGGCCCGCTCCACCAGCCCTTTCGCTTCCGGATCGCGGGGGCGGGTCTGGAAGATCCGGCAGGCCATCAGCCCCGCCAGCGCGGTGAACTCCACGGTCAGGTGCCCGCCCCGGCCCACTCCCGGCTCGTTGTCCCACACCAGCATCCGCGGGACGGCGCCCCAGCCGGACAGCAGCCGCCAGTGCCCGTCGATCAGGTCCCCAGCCTGCCGAGAAGGCAGCATCCTGGCGGTGATCACCCGCGAGTAGCCCGACACCAGCACCAACACCGGCGGCGAACCGGCCTGCCCATGGCCCAGCGGCACCGACACCGGTGGGAACCACAGATCGCACTGGGCCAGCTCACCGGGCTGATACACCGTCCGCGACACCGGGTCGACGGGCAGATAGGCCGGCCGCAGCTCCCGCACCCGCTCCTTCAGCACCGTCATCCCCTTCTCCCAGCCGATCCGCTCGGCGATCACCGTGGCCGGCATCGTCGGCGTCTGCTGCAGCAGCTCACGGATGGCCGGCTCGACCGCGTCCACCGCCGAGCCCTTCACCGCCCGCTCGTACCTCGGCGGCCGGTCACTGGCCAGCGCCCGCTTCACCGTGTTCTTCGAGATGCCCAGATGCCGCGCGATCGCCCGGATCGGCATGTGCTCGGCCCGGTGCAGGCGGCGGATCTCTGCCCAGTCCTCCACAGCAATCACCCTCTCTCCTCCTGACCTTGATCAAGATCAGGAGGGATGTACCACCACAGAGGGTCAGATTTGATCCGCCGTCAGAGGGTCAGGATTCACCCGTCGCCGACAGATGGTTCCCCTCGGGCCTCTTTGGTGACACCCGAGAGAACGTCGGCCCCGCGCCCGCGGGGATGGTCCTCGCCTGCGCGAGTGGCGCGTTATACCAGATTAGTACTCCAGTGCGACTTCGTGATCCATGGCTGTGGGTACGGCAAGTCGTTGCGGCGACGTGGCCCTGGAGGGGCAGGTGATCGTCGCTGGCTGCTCGCATTCACGGTTCCACTGGTCTCCCGCCGACTGTGTGTCCTGGGCGTTAGGGAACTCCCTGCATGGCGGCGGGTATTCGGGGATCATTGATGGCCGTGATCGAAGATGTGAGCGAGACAATTCCGGGCAGTGAGGTCAGGGCGCTTCTCAGGGTCTTGGACGGGCAGCGGCGCCACGTTCTCGGCATCCTCGAGGGGCTCGACGTGGAGGCTCTGCGACGGCCTGTGCTGCCATCTGGATGGCACTGCCTGGGGATGGTCCAGCATCTCGCGCTGGACGTTGAGCGGTTCTGGTTCCGCGCAGTCGTCGCTGGGGACGAGGAGATCATCCTCGGCCTGACGAACGGCGACGAAGCTTGGAACGTGGCCCCGGAAGTGCCAGCCATCGACGTGCTCGACCAATACCGGCAGGAGGCAGAACTCGCCGACGCCGTCATCACCAGCACCCCTGCTGACGCCGCCCTGGCCTGGTGGCCCACCGACCTATTCGGCGAACCCCACCTGCACACCCTGCGCGGCGTCCTGCTGCACGTCATCACCGAGACCGCGTGCCACGCCGGCCACCTCGACGCGGCCCGGGAGCTCATCGACGGCCGCCGCTGGCTGGTCCTGACCTGATACTCCGGTGCGGTTTCGCATCTATCCGGTTGGGGAGGCGGTGAGTCGTCGCCGGTAGTGGCTGCGGCGGGCTGTGGCTTGATGGTGTCTGCGCCAGTTGGACCAGTGCAGCAGCTTGCGCGGGGATGGGCTGGGCGGGCTCAGCAGGGCACCGAGCAGGTGGCGAATCTCCGGAACGGTCAGGTCGATCGGGTCGGTGTTGTGGGAGGGCTGGTTCGGCTCTGCCGTCCCCGCCGGCGTCGCGTCGGCGGCGGTCGGCCCCGTGCCCGCGGGGATGGTCCCTCACCCCGGGCGGCTCGCTCCCGTCAGTCGCTGTCGGCCCCCGCCCGCGGGGATGGTCCCGCGCACACGCTGACGAACGTGGCGAACCTGCTGTCGGCCCCCGCCCGCAGGGATGGTCCCGGAACCCGGCTGATCGCCTATCTGGCCCTCGCGTCGACCCCGCGCCTGCGGGGATGGTCCCACCGCCGGTCCCTACCTGCGGGCCAGCGGCACGTCGACCCCGCGCCTGCGGGGATGGCCCTCTTCGCAACGGGTGAAACGACGAGGGCCACGAACGACAAATGAAAAGTGAGCCACTCCGGTCCCGACCGGACTACCACCGCCGCACTATCCGCAACGTCCGGCACGTCTTCACCACCCCCCGGACAGCCCTGGTGGTCCCTGCCCGTCCGCCCGGGCGAGCGCGCCTACGACTTTGACCCCGCCGCCGGCGAACCCGGCGCCGGCAGCGGACGCCCCTACCCGCACCCCGTCCTCCCGCGCGAGATCGCCGCCCTGGAAGAGGAACGCTGCGGCCCCTACCGCGACGCCTTCGGCCTGTACGGCTGCGGCCTCAGAGGCCGCGTCGAACGCAGCTGCGCCGCCGAAGACCCCCACCGCTCCCGTGAATCCAGCGCGCCCCGTACTCCCAGCCCTGGAAGTGGGTGCCCTGCCCGCACGCATGCGGCCACGTCGGCCAGCCCGAGATCCGCCCCAGCATCCTGTACGGACTCATCCCACAGCTCAGCCCCACCGCCACGCCGGCCGGCATCGACGACGCCCGCTGACCCCGCCAGGAAGGAGGCACCCATGCCCTTCATCCCGCCGGGAGACGACGGACGTACGTTCGGACACATGGACGAGCAGCCAGCACGCATCGACCCCACCACGGACCGCGTCACGGCCGCGCTCATCCTCCGCTGCACCCCGAACCAGGTCGGATACTGCGCACGCTGCCAGGGCCTTACAGTGCGCTACGGGTCCAACGCCCAGGTTGTGTGTGCCTACTGCCGGGCGAAGGAGCGTCAGAGCCGCTAGCCTGTCTTGAGCGGTCCACGAAGAGTGGCCGCGTAGACGGCCGGAGGCCCTACCCCCAGCGGGGTAGGGCCTTTTTGCGTCGCAAGGTCTCTGCGCTGGACGCCACTTTGCGGCCCGGCGCTGAGCTGGAGGCCTTCCCGGATGGGGCCCGGCCCACCCGCGGCGGGCCCCATCCTGAGGCCAGAATGGGGCCATAAGAACAGTGAAACCCCGTGAACGATCAACATGCCCCGGATACGTTCATGCCCGCTGACCTGCACAGACAGCGAAAACAGGGAGAGGAAACGAAACCTGGGGCAACGCTCTGGCGAGCTCGTAATGCGTAGGTCTCGGGTTCGAATCCCGAAGGCGGCTCCATGGTGAACCCCGGGTTGGGCCTCTGACCTGGGGTTTCTTGTTTCGGGTGACCTTGGAATTCCGGCTAATCGGGCACGCGTGGTCCGTGCATCGCAATGCGCAGGTCTGGAGTTGACGGCCAGTGGCGGTTGCGGATCGCGAGGCTGTGACCTCGGCATATGTTCATGGCTGTCGATCTCCCCGGCCCGTCCGATTCGAGCTGGTGGCCATTTGGTGGCCAGGCGCGCAGAGGTCGTGCAGATGGCTCCTCGGTCAGCCTCGCGGATTTCGCATGAGAGTTGTGCCATCCAGACAATCGCGCGGCCGACCGGGTTTTCCTGGGGTGTAGGCGTAGGCGGACGACGCGCTGCTTCACTATCGGCCGTCTCATCGTCGAGAACGTCCCCGTCACGGATCTTGGCAGCGACTGTTGCCGAGATCCGCCGGAGGTAGATGAGTGGGCCCTCACGAGAGGTGGATGACCGAGTTCCGCATCGTCCACGCCCTGGCTCGGTCGGCTTTTCAGGCGTCGGCAGGAGGCACGCGGGCACGTACTGCTGGTCCGACCGCTCATACCAACGCGCTGGACAAGGGGCAGCGGGCTACTCGTCCTCGGGCAGGGGCGCTCCCGCCGCCCGCAACTGCTCACGGACGCCCCAGCCGTAAGCATGAGCCAGGTCCTCGCCCGCGTAGTTCAGGACCTGGTCGCCGTCGTAGTCGCCCTCGCAGGCGGCGAGTGCGTCAAGCAGGCCCAGAGCGATCTCTCGGGCGGCACCGGTGAACCCGAGGCCCAGGCGGCGGGTGATGTCCTGCTTGTACGGCTCGAGGGCTTCTTCCACCAGGCTGCCCGCTGCTTCGTACACGTCGACGTATCCGAATCCCGGCTGGTGCCCGGTACGCAGGTCCTCGATCTCCAGTTCCCGCAGGGCGTCTTCGACCATGACCGCAGTCTCCTGCCGCAGTCCTTCGGTGTCCGCCCGCTGCGTACGGCCGTGCCGCGCCGAGCCCGGGCCGTCGAGGAGGGCGACCGCCAGTCGCCCCACGTCCGCCCGCAGCCCAGGCCGCTCGGCGAGCAGGGCCTCGAGTACCTGCCCCTTCTCGGCCGCGGTCAACTGACCGTACGCGTCCTGCGGATCGACCGTGTCCGCGTCCCGCGCGGGAGCAGGCGCCCAGCGGAGACCGCAGGCGATGGCGTTGAGAGCGAGTGCCACCGCGTGCGGGCAGAGCGTGGCGGCACGGGCATCCGCGCAGTGGCATTCGCCGGTCAGACGGCGGTCGACCACGCCCACCCAGACGTCGTACGTTCCACTGTCCGTGGTCACCGAGCCGCTTGTGCCGCCGTCGGCGGCCACGGTGTCCGAGACCATGTCCGCGTCCCGCAGCCGCCGGCCGGCGCTAAAGGACTCGCTGGTCGTGGACGTCTTCACGGTTGTCTCGTTCACTACTGCTGCCATGTCCGTTATCCAACAGCCCCGCTACCGCACGGCGCTACCGAGCCCGGTGCCGCAGGGGGCATGACGGTGCGGGGCGTACGGCCGGCCAGGACAGGAGCCTGGGTGGGGGTCTGACAGAGGACCTCGGGGTGACCCGTTTCAGCTCCGTGCCCACCGATCATCTGTGCGATATGCCGGCCCAGCTCCTCGCCGACGTACTCCGGACTCGTCCGGATATTGCGGCCCCACCACTGTCGGCGCTCCCCGAGTACCTCGCGGTCCGGCTCGCCGATCCCGACCGTGTTCAGGCCGCCGAAGAGTGCCTGAGCCGCCCCGAGGCGCAGGTGCTCGAAGCCGCCTGGCCTGTGCCGCCGAGATCGTGGACCCTCACGTTCCCAAGCGGGAGGCGTCGTCCATAGCCGCGGGAGGAGCGCGAGCCGGTGCTGCTCGCGCGCTTCGAGGACGTCCGCGCACTGCTCGGACCCACGGTGAGCACAGCAGCTGCCGATGTGTCGTTCTTCGTCGGCAAGCTCGCGCTGCGTGGTCCGGTCGGCTGCGGCGGCCACCGCTGTCCGCCGTGTCGACGACGTGCTGCGCGAGGACGATCTTCGCTGGCCTGCGAGGGTGCCACAACCCTCTGATTGTCTGCGCTTTGCATGCATTGATGCTATACTGCAATCATGACTGCTCTGACGATTCGGGATGTCCCGGATGACCAGATCCAGACCTTGAAGGTTCGTGCTGCCCAGGCCGGCAAGTCCCTCCAGGCTTACTTCCTCGATCTCATCGCGCGAGAGGCGTCCAAGCCCACCATGGCGGAGATGGTGGCGCGCTTGAATCGGGAGACTACGGCCAGCGTCAGCACGGAGGACGTGCTGGCCGCGATCGACGAGGCCAGGGCCGGGAGGTGAGCGAGACGGTCGTCATGGACTGCTCCGCCCTTGTGCACTTCCTCACCAACCACGACCCGCTCGGTCTTGCCGTCCGCACCCGGGTGGGTGCCGCCGATGCCGTCGCCGTGCCCACGCTCATCGACTACGAGATCCAGTCCGCACTCCTCGGCATGAGGAGAGGGGGCAAGCTCACGGCGCGGGAAGTGGCCAAGGCTGTCGATGCCTACCGGCAGCTCCAACTCGTCCGACATGAGACGCTCTTCCTCTGGGATCGCGTTCAGGTTCTCCACGGAAACCTGAGCGCCTACGATGCCCAGTACGTCGCCCTGGCCGAGGCTCTCGCCGCAACGCTGATCACCAGTGATGCCAGGATCGAACGGAGCGGTGCCGCGAAATGCGGCATCGAGGTCTTCGGCTCGAACTGACAGCGGCGCGGCCGTGGGGCCGTTGACTCAGGATGCTATTGGAGGGCACCTACAACTCGCCCCCAACGCCTCGCTTCGTTGCTCAATGACGCCCCCGGTGGCCAGCCGGTGGCCGGATGCCTTTGGACGGTGCGGCACGAGGCGTCACCGGCCAGGACGTTGCACCCGCTCTGATCAGGCAGAACGGCATCAAACAATATCAGCCGGTACGAGGCGACATGATCACTCATGGTCTCGTAATGCGTAGGTCTCGGGTTCGAATCCCGAAGGCGGCTCCATGGTGAACCCCAGGTCGGGCCTTTGACCTGGGGTTTTGTGTTTCGGGTGACCTTGGAATTGGCGTAAATCGGGTTCTGGTGGCATGCGCATCGTAATGCGTAGGTCGGAGGTGTCGCTTCCGTTACGAGGATCCAGCTTTAAGAACTCCTAACAGAATGCTGCAACTCGCCTCGGAATGAAGGGGTCTGATGACTTGTTAGCCTGCACATGAGAAGGGGTGAGCGGCCGCCGT
>NZ_JBSFXK010000111.1:0-10725 GCF_053595355.1 Streptomyces sp. NPDC002513
AGCCGCGTCACACACGACATCCACATCCACCGCCTCGACCCCGAGGAGAAGATCAACGCCGAGCTGCAAAAGGCCGCTTAGGAAGCGACGTTGCGCACAATGCAGACCGTGTCGGATCAACGTGGCCTTAACCGCCTCCTCGGCAGAAACAGTGGCGCCGCTGACGGCGGCCTTGGAGCTCGCGCCCGGCCCCCGAAGACCAGTGCACCACTCAAAGCACCGCATGGCGGCCGGAATCCGGCCGCCATGCTGCCCTGGTTCATGCCCGAAGCGGCCGCGAAGTACGGAGCTAGTCACCACCGACACACGGCCGTCCACCAGCCCACCCTCCGGTACGTCCACTCGCCATGGCCCGTTGGGCCCTGCAGCCGGTACCATGTCTACGGAACGGTGATCATCAACGCCGAGACCCACCAGGTCCTGGACCTTCCCGAACGGGACGCGGCCACACTGGATGCCTCGCCAGGGAAGAGCTGGCGGTCATCGCCGGGTCACGGTGACCGTCGCCCTCTCGACGGTGCCCGCCCCGACCAGCCCGGTGCCGATCAGGCCCACGGTCTGCTCCTGCTCCGCATGGCCCGTCAACGTCAAGAACATCCTCCGGACCCACTGACGGGCCCGCTTCACGGAAAGTGCCGAAGAACCTAGGAGTTCTCCGCTGGCGGAAAGTTGATCTCCCCAGGGAGTCCAGGGGAAGTCCTCAGCGGACAGTTGATCTACCCCGTCCAGACCCGGCCTCGCAGGCTCTTGACTGGTCACCAGTAGTGGCGTCGTCCTGCAACGGCGTGGCCCAATGCGCCGAGGACCCACAAGATTGCTCCGATGACTGCCAGGATGATCCCGATGGTCCACAGAATGGCTATGCCGGTGACGAAGCCAACGACCAGCAGAATGATTCCCACGATAATCATGGTGTCTCCTCTGAGGAGTAGTACCTATTCCATTGTGAACTGCGAGTCTTGGAAGGGCAGCTCCGATCGGCTGATCCCGTCAGTCTTTGCCCGGTCGACCTGCCGGCTGATCAGCTGGTCGACCAGCGGCGGTGCGGGAGAAGGCGCCGGCGAAGTGCGTCGAACTCGGGCAGGGCCCGGCGGTAGTCGCCGCCGTGGAAGCGAAGTGCGGCCCGCTCCATGCGCAGGCCGAGCACCTCGCCGTTGTCGGAGCCGAGCGCCAGGGCGGCCGGCTCGACGATGACGCCGAGGATCTCGGCGGCCTGGGCGAACCGCTCGTCCTTGAGTAGGGCGTTCGCCTGTGCGCGTGCGGACGGCTGGGTCCCGGTGCGGGGGCGGGCGCGTACGGCTGCCGGTAGATCCCCGTGGGGTCGGGGTACCGACGGGGTCGACCTCGTCCGGCGCCGGGGCCCGGCCGGGCGGGGGCAGGAACTGCTTCTACCGGGCGAAGCCCGGCCGCATTCCGGTGCCTCTGGTGGGGCGTGTTCCATGGGGTGTCTTCCTTCCGGGTGGCGGGTCGGGCCGCCCACCTGGTGGGGTGGGCGGCCCGGGGTGTGGGTGGAGGTCAGGAGGTGGCGGGCTTGGCAGCCGTGCGCTTGCGGGTGGCGCTCGGCTTGGCGTCACCGTCGGCGGCGGTGGTGGGGGCCTTGGGGCGGCGGGTTCGCTTCGCGACGGGCTTCGGCTCGGGTGCGGGCGTGGGCTGGTCGGCTGGCGCGGGGACGGCCTTGAGGTGACGGGTCTGTTTGGCTGGCTCGGCCGGGTCCTGCGGCTCGGGCTCGGTCTGGAGGGCGGGCTGGTCGGTGTCGCCGGCGGCGGCCGGGGTGGTCACCTCGGTGGCGGCCTCGGCCTCGGGTTCGGGTTCGGGTTCGGGTTCGGTCGGAGTGTCCCAGGGCCGGTGGCCGACGTAGAGGGGCTTGGCGTCGAAGGGGGCAGCAGCCTGTCGCTGATCGCGTTGTAGAGGACTACCGCGGGGTCCTTGTCCGCTTCGAGGCGGCCGATGTGGACGGCGGTGTGCCAGCGGCGGCCGAGCGGCAGGGGGACGGTGCCCTCGATGGGCTCGTGGTCGGCGGTCTCGGTGCCGCCGGTGGCCCACAGCTGGATGCTGCTGCCGTTGCCGAGGAGGCGCATGCCGAGCTGGCGGTTGTGGGGGCCTTCGAGGCTGATGATGTCGTCGATGATCAGCTCGTTGACGTGCCAGGTGTCGGTGCCGAGGTAGCCGGTGAGGGTTTCGGCGGTGGCGTGGAGGGCTGAGGGTGCGAGTTGCACGGGGTTCTCCAAGAGGTCAGTGGTGCTGGCGGGTCGGGGCCCCGCCCAGGTAGGTGGGGCCGGGTTGGTCAGGCGGGGAGGCCGGCCAGGAGGGCGCTGGTGGCCTGGACGAGCTGGGCGACGCCGGCGGTCTGGGGGGTGTTGGCTTCCTCGCTGCAGGCGTAGTTGGTCGCGATGCGGAGGGCGTCGCGGGCCTTGTCGGTGTCGCCGCGGCCGAGGTGGTTGCGGGCGGTGTTGAGCTGGAAGGCGACGACGCGGAGGGCTGCCTCCTGCTCCTCGCAGGTGGAGCGGATGGCGAGCTGGCGGGTGCGGTCGGCCCACTTGCGGGCGCCCGCTTCGAGGGTGGAGGGGTCGAGGTGAACGTCGAGGGTCGGGGCTGCGTACTGCATGGGGTTCTCCAAGGGGTCGGGTGGTGCTGTGCGAAGGCCCCGCCCGGGCGGGCGGGGCCGGCGGTTCAGGCGGGCAGGAGGCGGATCTCGTCGCCGTCGTCGAGAAGCATCGAGAGGGTGGAGCCGCTGTCCCAGCTGACGTGGAGCTGCTGGAGGTTGGGGTTGAAGGAGCGGATGGTTCCCTCGTCGCCGGGGCGGAGGTCGGTGTGGGGGTCGGTGGTCGCCACGAGGGCGACGCGCTGGCCGCGCTGGTACCTGGGCATGGGTGCTACCTCTCTCGGGTGACGCCGGCGTGCCCGCCCAGCCCGGCAACCGGGTCTTCACCAAGGAGGACGGCTCGGCGTACCACCCGCAGTTCTTCACCGACCGCTGGGACCGGCTGGTGGAGCTGTCCGGGCTGCCGCCCATCCGCCTCCACGACGGCCGCCACGAGGCGGCGAGCCTGGCCCTCGCAGCCGGCGTCGCCCCCAAGGCCGTGCAGGCGATGCTCGGGCACGCATCCATGCGGATGACGACCGACACCTACCAGACCGTCCTGCCCGAGATGCACGCCGCGACCGCCTCGGCATCCCTGGACCTCATCACCGCCTACCGGAAGGCGGAGGCGCAGGCGACGCTCGGGCACGCCCCGACGGCCGCCACGACCGACGCCTACCCGGCCGCTCTGCCCGAGCACGCGTCGAAGCAGGCCGCGAAGAAGGCGAAGAGGCAGCGCAGGCGGGTGGCTTGAGAGGGCTGGGGCCCCGCTCTTCCCCGCGCGGGCCCCATATTGGCCCCACCTGGCCCTCGTACACACTTCAGAGGGCAGTGGACTAGACCGCGAGACAATCAAGGAAATGACAAAGGGCCAGGTCAGAGGTACTGACTTGACCCTTTCCGATGGAGCCGCCTTCGGGATTCGAACCCGAGACCTACGCATTACGAGAGCCTGCAAGATCGTGACGAAGGGTGCCGACAGCTGACGCGGCATCCGGTTTCCCCAGGTCAGAGAGCTACGCCCTCGATCGCTGTGCCGCGCAGTCCGTCAGGTGCCACACCGTCCGCTCACGCAACGCTCACGCAAGAACAGCCGAAACCTCAGAGCTTGCGCCGGTCCTTGTGAGGTACAAGAAGGGTGCTGCCTCCCGCCCACTTCGCTCCGCACACATGGCAGACCACGTACCACTCGTCGCCCACGGCGTTCTCATCCATGTGGCCGTGCTGCCCCGTCCCAGGGCACTCATCGGCGATCTCCTGCTGGCTCATTGCCTCTCCTCCGTTGCCTCGTTGATCACGCCGCGCCGTCGGCGGCGACTGCGGTAGAGCGGATCGAATGAATGACCGACACCATGGCATCCACCTCAGCTTCGGGGAAGATCGCCTCTGGGCCCGTCGGGGCGAGGGTGGTGAACGGCGACTCGTACAACGCGTCGACGTCTATCGTGCCGTTCCGCGCCAGGTAGTCGATCAACTCGTTGACGAAGCGAAGCTGGTTGGCCGTGAGTGTCTGCCCCTGTTGGAATGTGTCGAAGGCCAGGGCTGCCGCATCCCGCTCCAACCCCGTCAGTGACCGCAGGAACAGGCCGAGGCCGCCCTTGGTGTCCTTGATGTAGTCGATGTCCGTCGGGGTGCCGAGGCCGGCCTCGACGAAAATCTGCTCCAGCTCCGACAGGTCCAGGGCAGTGATCTGCTTGTTGCGGCGGATCTTTTGGACGGCGAGCTGGTCCTGGTGCGTGTTGAGGTAGATCCGGATCTTCTGCTCGAAGCGGGTGAGATCCGTTCCGATCTCCATGCCACTGAGCGAAGCCGCTGTCAGCTCGCCGAGTTCGTCCTCGAAGTCGGTGTAAACGATGCCGCGCTTGGTCTTCTCGATGAGTCGGACGAGGCCCCTCAGCCGGCGACGCATAGTCTCCAGCAGGGGAAGCCTCACGTCCTGCCACCACTCATCGCCAGCGACCTCGTCGAGCAGAGCCTGCTGAGCCTTGATCGCAGGAATGGTCAGCTGATCGAGCAGGGTGGACGCGATCTCCTGGACCTGGTCGCGGAGGCGGATGAAGCCCGGCTCTCCGTTCGCGACGGCAAGCTGGAGTCGGAGGACGAGCAGATCGAAGCGCTTGGCCTCCTCGCCGGCGTCGTCCTTGTCGCGGAAGGCAGTCGGGAGTCCGGCCAGATGGTCGATGACCTGGCCGTGCGAATCGGGCGTGAACTCAAGCCATGCGTCGAAGTCGGCGAAGGCTTCCACTTGTTCGCGGTGCGGGCGGACCAGGAAGTTCTCCGGGTTCATCGACGTGACCTCATCGTGCAGCCGCGTAGCGAGGTCCCAGCGCAGGCCGGCGTCCGTGGACGTGCCGTCAGCCTCCGGCCGGGTGGCGAGCACTGCGGCCGCTTGGTGATCGCGCGTGGAGCTGTCGTCCAATGCGAGGAGCAGGTCGGCCCGCCGCTCGAAGATCCGCTGGCTCAACGAGGGCGCGACCTTGCCCTCAGCACGCATCAGGTTCTGGTTGAAGAACTCGATGTTCTGGCACAGGTCGAAGACCAGGAAGCCGTCCTTGCTGCGGTTCGGGCCGAACAGGTCGGGTGCGAGGCGGGTGCCACGGCCGATCATCTGCCAGAACTTGGTCTTGGAGCGCACCAGCTTGAAGAAGACGAGGTTCACAACCTCAGGGACGTCGATGCCTGTGTCCAGCATGTCCACGGAGATAGCGATTTGCGGAAGCTCCGCGGTGTCGGAGAACTTCTCGATCAAGCTCTGGGCGTACTCCTTGCGATAGGTGATGACCTGCGCGAAGGCGCCCTTGAGGTGCGGGTAGTTCTTGTCGAACCGCTCGGCGATGAACTCCGCGTGATTGTTGTTGGCGGCGAAGACGATGGTCTTGCCGAGCTTGTCGCCGCCGTCGACCTTCAGGCCGTGCGTCATGAGGGTCTGCAGGACCTTGTCGACGGTGTCGGCGTTGAAGAGGTACTTGTTCAGTTCCTCAGTGGTGATCTCGTCAGGGGCGTCACCGTCCTCAGGCCACTCGGTCTCGTCCCACTTCTCCTTGTCTTCGTCGGAGAGGTCGTCGTACTTGATGCCACCGCGCTGAAACTTGAGAGGGACATCGACTGCACGCGGCGCCACCAGATATGCCTCGGCCACCGCCTCGTCCAGGCTGTAGACGTCGGTGGGCACGCCGTCTTCAAGCTCAAAGCGCCGATAGGTGTTCCTGTCGACCTCGTCCTTGGGCGTCGCGGTCAGGCCGACGAGGAGCGAGTCAAAGTAGTCGAAGATCGCACCGTACCGCTGGTAGATCGAGCGATGAGCCTCGTCGATGACGATCAGGTCGAAGAAGCCAGGGCCGAAGGTGCGGCGGCCCTCGGCGTCGGTCTGGTCGATCAGGTTCATCATGGTCGGGTAGGTCGAGACGAACACCCGCGCGTTGGGGTCCTTCTCCTCCAGCAGGTTGACCACCGGGGCACCGGGCAGGTGCTGCTTGAAGGCGTTCGTAGCCTGCTTGACCAGAGCCTTGCGGTCGGCGAGGAAGAGGATGCGCTTGGCCCAGTTGGCCCGCATCATCAAGTCGCTCAGCGCGATCACGGTGCGGGTCTTGCCGGAGCCGGTCGCCATGACGAGCAGGGCGTGACGCAGCGAGTCCCTTTCGAAGGAGTCGGCGATCCGCCGTATCGCGCGGGACTGGTAGTGGCGGCCAGCGATCTGCTCGTTGATCGGCAGCTTAGCGAGGTTGCGGCGGCTGACCCGGCGCTGGACCAGGAGACGCAGTTCGTCCTTGGTGTAGAAGCCCTGGACCTCACGGGGCGGGTAGTTGAGGTCGTCGAACAGGTAGGTGCGGTAGCCGTTGGTGTAGAAGATCACCGGCCGTTGCTTGAACTGCGCTTCCAGGGCGTCAGCGTAGAGCGTCGCCTGGTACTTGCCTTGCTTCGGGTCACGGGTGGTCCGCTTGGCCTCGACAACGGCCAGGGGCTTGCCGTCGTCGTCCCACAGGACGTAGTCGACCTTGCCCTTACCGGAGGGCGCAGCCGAGGTGGGCAGCCCTGTGACCGGGTATTCACGGTCCCTCGGTTGGTCCAGCGCCCAGCCGCCCTCCTTGAGCAGGAGGTCGATGATCAGGCTGCGGGTCTCGGCCTCGTTGTAGTCGTGGGTGTCCGGCTGCGCCTCGTTCGCGGCCTTGGCCGCCTTGATCTGCGCGCGCAGCTGGGCAATCTCGGCGTCGAGGTCCTGATTCTTCTTTCGCGCGGCGGCCAGCGCGGCATCCTGCTCAGCGTACTTCTCGGCCTGTGCCTTCAGCTCAGCCTGCTTGGCGATCCGAACCTCGGCTGGCACTGGCCGAGGTATCCGTGCCGTGTCGAACGCGAGCGTGGACACGGGTAGTTGGGCCTGGTCGCGGGTGTAGGTTCGCGCCATCCAGTACAGGACGTGGAATAGCTCAGCGACCGTGCGCACCGCGTCCTTCGGGGTGACGGGGGCCTTGCGATGCACGGCGACATTGCCCTGCCGCCGAATCACGTCCATCTTCGCCCGGATGGCAGGGCCAGCCACCTTCACCAACGTCGGCTCGGCGATCAGCGCCGCCAGATCATCGTGGTACGGCAGCTTGAGCGTGGCATCCGCCTCGAACAGCCACGTCACCGCGAGCTCAAGCACCCGCCGCGCGTAGAACGCGGATGCCCGCGGGTCCGCATACGCCAAGCGCTCGGCATGTATCGCCTCACGGTGCAGCTCAGGCCACTCGGCCTGGAGGAACCCGAAGTTGCTCACGGTGATGACCTTTCACTGGCTGGTAGGCGGAGATCGTGGCGTGGCAGCAGTCACGCAGCAGGCGCAGCGTCTTCAGGCCACAGCTCCCCGCGAAATGCGCGGTGTTGGAGAGAATCAAAGAGGGCGTCTAGTTCGGCGAGATGAGCCTCGTGCACTTGCTTCAGCCTCTCAATCCGCTTGACTCGTTCAGCGAAGCGCTCCTGGAGCTCAAGCGGAGGGAACATCACGGGCACGCCGCCAAGGCCCTGGATATTGATATTGAATTGCCCGGCCGACGTTTTCGACTTGGCACGCATCGCCGCCCGCCCTACGGGGCCAAGCAGATACTCACGCATATAGATGGGATGCAAGCACTCGGAGGAGAGCCGAGCTCTGATCAAATACGACGCATAAATGAACTCATCCGGCCGGAAGTTTGACGCCGCTGACGCCCCTTCCCCATAGAAAACCGCGCAGCGCCCGACGTAGTCAGGGTTTCCATTTGTACGAACAAACAGCAGGTCTCCATCAGCCAGGCGCAGCCTGTCAAACTCCCCCTCAGAAACCGGAACCGTCTTAATTTCCGACAGGTCCAATGCCCCGCCGATGACGTTTGGGATCCGTAGGGCCGGACGCCCATTAGACTCAGATTTGTTCGAGGTCCCATATCGAAATTCTGCCGCAACCCCAAGCGAATTTGTTGGCCATTTCATGAGGTTCGTACGGGGGTCGCCAAACATGTCGCAGAAGATGGCCTGAGTGAGATCACCTAGAAAGGCGATGGCCTCGCGACGCTTGGCACGCAGCATGTCCGCCTGGTCAAGAAGCCTCAAGATCCTCTGCTGCTCCTCCGGCGGAGGAACGGGGATTTCTAGCGCCCTAAGAATGGTCGAGTTGATATTAAGCTGGGCAACGCCTTTAGCTTTCGATTCGAGCTCGGGAACGATACTGTCAAGAAAACGACGGAGGAACAGTGGGGAAATCAATTCAGGGTTGCGCGGGGTGAGCCCAGCGATAGCCTGATTGGTGGCCGCATCCACACCCAAAACTGCCGTCCTGCCGATCGTGGCAAAGATGGACACTAGGACGGTTCCAGCAGGAAGGATCTTTGCAGAACTATTCTTGATGGCAAGTTCTGTGATGCTCTCCTCGGTGCGAGTAATGCACCCCTGGAGCATGTCTCCAATTTTCACCCACGGGATTGAACCACCGAAGTTATCGAGGTTTGAGCGCGCCGGCGTTCCGCCTGCCGCCACTACGCACAGCTCTCCGAGTGCAACACGGGGCCAGGTCTTCATCCCAGGATCCCCTTCAGCTCGCTCATCCCCTGTTGGATCTCCGCCTCAATCTGAGCCAGCTCATCCATGATTTCGCCGGGGGTACGATGCTCGATCTCTTCGTGGATGACCTCCTTATAGCGGTTAAAGCTCAGGTCGTAGCCGTGGGCAGCGATGTCATCCTTGGGGACGCAGAAACTCCGCTCAGTACGCGCCCGTTCCTGCTCGCTGCCGTTGCGACGTCGCCAACGGGCCAGCACGTCAGGCAGATTGTTCTTGGCGTGTTCGTCATCGCTCAGCACACCGTCGCCCACGAGCGGCCCGAGCTTGTCCTCACCCAGGAGCGGCGTGCGTTTGTCGTCCAGGCTCCAGCCATCGGCAGTGACCTCGTAGAACCAGACGCTGTCTGTGCCGCCACTGTTGGTCTTGGTGAAGAACAGGATCGCCGTGGAGACTCCGGCGTACGGCTTGAAGACGCCGCTCGGCAGCTTCACCACAGCATCCAGCTTGTGTCCTTCAACGAGCAGCTTCCGCAGCTCCTTGTGCGCCTTACTGGAGCGGAACAGCACCCCGTCGGGAACAATGACCGCAGCTCGGCCACCTGGCTTGAGCAGGCGCAGGAAAAGGGCAAGGAACAACAACTCAGTGTTCTTGGTCTTGACGACCTTCTGCAGGTCTGCCGCTGTTGCATCGTAGTCAAGACTGCCAGCGAATGGCGGGTTGGCGAGGATGAGGGAGTACCGGTCAGCCTCGCCTGCCGCGTTCTGTGCGAGCGAGTCGCGGTAGCGGATGTCGGGGTTCTCGACCGAGTGCAGCAGCATGTTCATGCTGCCGATGCGGAGCATGGTGCTGTCGAAGTCGAAGCCGTGGAACATGCTCTCGTTGAAGTGCTGCCGCTGGGATGGCTCGAACAACGCCTCGCGGTGGGTACGCTCCACGTACTCCGCAGACGCCACCAGGAAGCCAGCCGTGCCGCACGCCGGGTCGCAGATCTCATCGCCCGGCTGTGGGGCCATCATCTCCACCATCAGCTGGATGATGTGCCGGGGCGTACGGAACTGGCCGTTCTGCCCAGCCGTGGCGATCTTTCCGAGCATGTACTCGTACAGATCGCCCTTGGTGTCCCTGTCGCCCATGTCAATGCCGTTGATCATGTCGACGGCCTTGGTGAGCAGGTTCGAGGTCGTGATGGTGAAGCGCGCGTCCTTCATGTGGTGCGCATAGGTGGATTCCTCACCACCCAGCGTGCGCAGCCAGGGAAAGACGCCGTCACGCACCCGGGTGAGCATGTTCTCAGGAGACTCGTTGATGAACACCGACCAGCGCAGGACCTGGGCACCGTCCGCGTAGATCGGGTTCTCGACCGGCCGCCCGGTGCGATTGGCCCTGTTCTCCTTGGCCTGCTCCAGGATGTCGAGGCGCCGGATGAACATCAGGTAGGTGATCTGTTCGATGACCTCCAGCGGGTTGGAGATACCTCCTGACCAGAAGGCGTCCCACAGTCGATCGATCTTGCTCTTCAGCTCACCTGTAATCACGCAAGCAGGCTAGCGTGTCCCACTGACACATGCGCCAGCGTCGGTCGGATCCGGGAGCAGTTCCTACCCGGGCCTCCGCCGTGGCCACCGAGATGTCGAGGGCCCTGCCCGCCGGACCGGAGCAGTGCCTGACATGGTGGCCACTCGGCGACGGCGGGTGGCCTTTCGGCCGAGACGTGCCGATTTCTCACGGTGTTCGAGGGCAGAGGGCATGAGCCGGCCGCGCTGCCGAAACTCGCCAGCCACTCTTACTCGTGGTACCTCGATGAGCCCGACATGGTGCCGACGTAGGACGACCTGACTGATGATCCCGGGGCGGCCTCCATGAGTGACCGTACAGCCTACCAACGGCCCGGAACACAGAGCTGACCCTCGCACATTAAGGTGCGGGATGTGCAGCGCCTCCTGGTTCTCTTCGACCTCGACAACACACTCGTGGACAGACAGGGAACGCTCGCCGAGTGGGTCGCCGACTTCACCGCCCGGCATGGTCTGGAGGTTGAGAGCGTGGTGGTGAACCGCGCTGTAGCTCGATGATCTGCGGCTTTCGGGTGGTTGCGGTGTGGGGGTGGTCGGCCTGGGGCAGCCAGCGGG
>NZ_JBSFXK010000112.1:0-8642 GCF_053595355.1 Streptomyces sp. NPDC002513
TTCGTCACACCCCACCAACGCGGCCACGACTCCAACAGACACTCTCACAGGCACCGAACCAACCGATTCAGCCACCCGCGAAGTACGGAGCTAGTAGACATGGGCCCCGGTGGTGTCCATGCCGGTGGGGTCGTGCAGCTCGACCCAGACGTAGTGAACTCCGTCAGCGTGATAGAGCTGGTACGTCGAGGAGTAGGACCAAGGGGTGGCCTCCGTCCCTCCGGTGCTGGTGCTCGCCACCAGCCTCACCATGCAGCCGGACAATCCGATCAGCGTCCCGTAGGCCCAGTGCCCGTTGTCCCCCGGAGCCACCCAAGCGTGGCAGTCAGGCGTCCAGGCGTCGCCTCCCAGCCCGTCAGCCGAGGCACTGGTGGTGGAGAAGACCAGACCACCTGCGGCGATCGCGCCGATGACGGCGGCTTTGATGCCGCGCCGCTTGGAGGCGTCTGTCGAACGGGATGAGTGAGTTGAGTGTGACGTGTGCTTCATATCTCTCCTCAGGGCTGCTGGTGCTCCGTGCCCGGACGTGGGCGAATTCGGTCGTGGTGCCGGCGGCGACGGATGGTCACCCCTGCGGTGACCTTATGGACCCGGGTCCTTCGGCCGTCCTGGATTCGTCCTAGCGCGAGGTCGGCCAGGGGATCGGGGCCACCTGCTTCACGGGGCTCACCGGGCGACGGGCACCCACCGCGCCGGGCCGGTGTGCGGTTGCGGAGGTAGCATCGGCCCATGGAGTACGACCCGTCCCGGGCGGAGCGGACCCTGGCGGCGTGGGAGCGGATCGAGTCGTGGTTGCGGACGCACGCGCCGCGGACCTACGCCGCGCTCCCCGGCCCGGCGGAGCCGTCCGAGGTCGAGGGGGCGGAGGCCGCCATGGGCGTGTTGCCGCCGGAGTTGCGTGCGTTGTGGTCCGTGTGCGGTGGGGGGTCGGGAAGCGCCCCGGAAGGGCTCAGGGTCCTTCGGGGCTACGACGTGTTCCCGCCGCGCGAGGCGGTCCGATGCCATGGGAACGTGCTGGCGGTGATTCTGGACGCCGAGCACATGGGGCCGCGTCCCTGGATTCCTGCGTGCGCGATGGACACGGGGGAACCGCACCTGTGGAACTTCGTCGACGCGCCGACCGGTCGTCTGGGGTGGAACGTCCACGGTGGCGCATTCACCGAGCCCGGGGAGTCGGGAGAAACGTTCACGCAGTGGATCGAGGGCGTCGCCGACGAACTCCACGGCGGTCCTGCGCACGCGGGAGTCCTCCGCGCCGGAGTCGTCGACGGGTGGCTGTCGTGGAGGGACGTACGGGACTCCCGCACCGTACCGTCCGGGTGGGTACCGGTCGGGCCCGCGTAGGACCGTGAGCCGCGAGGCCGCGAGCCGCGGGCAGCGCCCACTGCCCGCGGCCCACGGCCTCGCGGAGCGTCAGGTGCTGCCGGTCACTGGGTGACGACCATGGCGCAGTGGAGCGACCTGCCGTTCGGGCTGCACTGAGCGAACATCCCGGTATCCAGCCAGTACGCGTCGCGCTGCAGCAGCCGCATGTTCGTGGCGAATCCGCCGAACTGGCTCATCGAGCCGCTGTTCTGCAGCCCGGAGATGGACGAGCGTCCGCACACCTCGGTCCACTGGGGCGCGTAGCCGCCGATGTTGTACAGGTGGACGGTCGCGTCCACCTTCGTCGCGTATGTCTGCAGGCACTCGCCGCCGGAGAACACCGGGTTGAGTCCGCCCTGGTCGGCGGGCATTCCCCCGCTGTTGTACGTGGCGTTGCCCGCGAACTCGTCACAGCTGAGGGAGTCGGTGGTGCCGCTCAGCACGGCGGGATCCCCATTGGCCGCCGCCCATCCGCTCTCGTCACAGATGACCGCTCTGTTCTGGCCGTCCCGTCCGCCCGGCATGTAGTAGAGCGGCTTCTCCAGGACCCGGCTGCCTGGATGGTTGTTCAACTGGCTCTGGACCAGCCAGGCGTGCGCGGCCGCCTGCGGGTACTTGCCCGCGTTGAAGGTGAACGTCGGGGCGTAGTTCACGAAGACGCAGCCGCCGGTGGCGTTGACGACGGTGTCGCAGCGGACTTCGTCGAGCCGCGTCGGAACGGCCTGGCCCCACTGGTAGCGGCCGACCTGGACGGCCGGATTGCCGGTGGCGGGCACGACGTCGGCTTCGAGCAGGAAATCCGGCGTGAAGGAGTGGACCGCGCCCGCCGTCGTGTTGTCCCACGAGTACCCGGTGGTGAGTTCGGCCGAGTGGCTGTCGCCCGGTATCCAGACCGGCGCGTTGCTCCATGTCGCGCCGGCGTCGTTGGGTGTGCATCCGGAGCCGCACAGGTGCTGCTGGACGGACAACCGGATCTCGCCCATGGCCGGCGGAATGGAAATCGGCGTGACGGTCAGGTACTCCACGAAGGTGGACGCGTCGGACAGTTCCAGTTCCCGTGTGAATTGGTACTCCGCCGTTGCGATGACCGCCTGCGTCTCCGCGTCGATCAGGACGACGGGAACGATCCGGTTCGAGCACTGGACGCGCCGGGTCGCCGTCACACCGGAGCCGGCTGTGTCGCACCAGTCGCCGTTGTCGTTGGGCGACAGCGTGGCCTTGGGCTTGGGCTTGACGGAGTTCGCCGGCCGGGCCGGTCCGAAGCAGACCTGGCGGCCATCGCGCACCGGTCCGCAGTACGACGACGGCTTGGCGGCGGAGGCGTGTGCCACGTTGGCGCTGGCCGCCAGCGGCGGTGTGACCAGGGCGTCCGGTGCCTGGAGCGTCTGGTCCGGGTTGGGGCTGGTGGTGTCGGGGTCGGGAAGAGTCAGGTCGATCGCCGGGCCGTCGGGAAGCCCGTAGTCCCCGGGGACGAAGGCGACCGCGTCCCAGGCGATGTCGTCGTCGGCGTTGCCTGTGGTGACGGTGTTGGACAGGCTCACCGCGGGCGTCGTGGTGTTGAAGCGGTAGGCGCCGAGCGAGACCCACTTGTCGGATGCGTTGGCGCGCTGGCTGATCGTCTTCTTGACGGGGCCGTACGCGGTGTCGATCTGGTAGACGGCCTGCGTTGCCTGGGCTCCGGTGTCGGGGATGTGGACGAACACCTCGCCCTGGGGCTGGGACAAGGGGGAGTTCAGCTTCCACTGGCCGAGCACGGTCATGCGCCCGCCGACGCCGCCCAGACTGTTCTTGTCGCGGGCGTGGGCGTACCAGAAGTGGCCCTGGTAGCCGCCCCCGATCTGGTGGAGGTCACCTTTGGCCTCGTACAGGCCCATGGTGTCGGGAGAGAAGGTGAACTGGAAGGTGCCCTGGGAGGAGATGGTGCCGCAGTCGCTCCAGCTGTTGGTGCCAGCCGGGACGGAGTGGACGACGAGCGAACCGGCGGGCGGCGCGGTGCAGTCGGGTGTGCCGTACTGGAGGCGGTAGCCGCGGCCCGGTTCGGCGCGCAGCGTCTGGTACTTGATGCTTTCGTGGCCGCAGGTGTCGGCGCAGTCGGGTTTCCAGACGGTGTTCTCGTTGTTCCACCAGTGGAGTTGGTCGCAGCCGTCGATGTGCTGGGTCTCGCACGGGGGCGGGTTGGCGATGTCGCAGGCGTTGTCGGCGGTGCAGAACGTGTCGAGCGGGGGTTTGATGGCGTTGCGGTCCTCGTTGCTGAGCCACCAGGAGGGCTGGAAGCCGGCGGAGGAGAAGCCGCTGTCGCCCGGCCAGTCCTGGCGCCCGGAGGTGCCGTAGGAGTGGCCGGTGTCGATGGACCAGGCGGCCCAGCCCATCACCTTCTCCTCGTAGGGCCAGTCCTGCGGGTGTGCGGCGTCGTGGTTGGCGTTCGAGTCGAGGGTGGTGTCCATGAACGCCTGACGAGAGGGCGGATAGATGGGGTTGGCGGGGTTGTCGTACCAGCCCAGCCCCCACGGAACGCCCGGGGCGCCGGCGGGCCGGTTGAAGCCGAGGTTGTAGTTCCACACCGCGGCGAACCAGTTCTCCGGCTTGGAGGGGTCGTCGTTGTTGACCGTGACGGTCTGGCCGCTGGTGTGGACCTCGTTCCATTTGTCCGCGAGGATCTGCAGCGACGCGGCCACGTTGACGGTGTAGTCCAGTGCGACGGCTCGTTGCACGGTGGGGTCCAGGGCGGTCTCGCCGGGCTTCTCGTGGCCGGCCATGCGCATGCCGTCGGTGATCTGGCCCACGCCGTAACCGCAGTCGGACTTGGTCCAGTCGATCTTCCAGTAGTCGTTCGGGGCGGGTCCGCTGTGGCCGTAGAAGCCGGCCGTCGATGCCAGCGGGTTGCCCATCTGGCCGGGGATCGCACCGGGTTCGGCCTGCCAGAGGTTGGATTCCTGGGCGAGGACGCCGAGTTCGACCTGGGCGGGGATGCGGCCGCCACCGGTCAGGGCCGGTACCGGGAACAGGGCCTGTGGGTCGATGGTGGCAAGCCCGATCTGGGTGCGCCAGCCTCCCTGGGTGATCCAGTTGGCGGTCAGGTCGCCGCGTACGGCCATGTCGACGGCCCACTCGACCTGGTTGGGTGTGGGCTGCAGGGCCTGTGTGTTGATGTCGTTGCGGGGTACGGAGCACCAGCGGTCGGTGTCGACGGGGTCGTGGTCGATGGTGTCCGCTGCGCCGGTCAGGCCGCTGCGCGGATGGGAGGTGCCGTCGGCGCCCGTCAGGGCGGGGGACTGGTTCGTGCCGGTGGGCGCGGCGGGGGCGGCCACCGTTTCGGTGACCTTCTGTCCGGTGGCGGTCGCCGTGGCGGTGAGGGTCAGCTGCCCGTTGCCGTCGGCAGGGGCGCTTTCGGCGGCCGGTTCGGCCCCGCTGAAGTGGCGGCCGGCGTCGGCGATGCGGGACAGGCCGGCGCGGACGGCGGGGGACAGCACCGGGTCCACGGCCAGGAGACCCCTGGTGGACACGTCCGTGTCGGCGGCGGCGTCGATGCGCGTGACGCCCGTGCCGGCGGTGTGCACCGTGCCCTTGGGATGTCCGGCCAGGAACACGCTGCTGGTCCCGGCCTGTTGCAGGGACAGGTCGGCAAGGCCGCCGGTGGCGAGGGTGGAGATCCTGCCGCTGTGCAGGGTTTTGGCGTGCGCGGTGGTGTGTGTGCGGTCGAGGAAGGCGATCGTGCCGTCGGCCGCGGGGCGGAGGTCGAAGGGCACGCTGTCGGTGGCGGCCAGATTCCGCGTCGCGCCGGACCGGCTGATGTGGACCACATGGTGGTACAGGGCGGCCACGGTGCCGTCGGCGACGGGGACCGCGGAGGTCACCTGTCCGGTGACGGTGGTGTCGGCCGCCGTGCGGCCGGCGGCGTCGACCGTGATCAGGCGCGTCTTGTCGTCCCGGAACGCGGTGAACGCAGCTGTACGGGTGGCCGGGTTGCAGGACGGGTCGAAGTAGGCCAGGGACGCGGTGAACGGCAGTTTGGTGACGGTGCCCTTGTCGAGGTCGACGACAGCAGCGAACGCCCCGCCCAGCATCAGGTCCTCATGATCGGCGAAGGTGCGCGGGGCGTACACCACGGCCGCGTGGGAGGGGTCGATGAGGCACTGGTTGCCGATCCAGGTGTCGGCGGGCACGCCCGGCTCGGCCAGCACGGCGGCGGTCCGCCACGCGTAGACGTCCTTGCTGTCGGCGACCAGCACGTGCAAGCCGTCGCTGTCAGCGGCCGACGTCACGGCACGGTCGGCGGACGTCCGCCAATTCGGGCCGAGCTTCTTGTCCGGCTCCGCGACCCCTCCGGCAGCCTGCCGGCCGCCGTGCACGGCCGTACGTGCTGACGCGGTACTCGCGCTCGCGACCGTTGGGGTGGAAACCGCGCATATGAGCCCCACCAGGGCCGCACCGACGGCTGCGGCAGCGGCGGGTCGTCGTCTACGGAAGGATCGCATGTGGTCCCCCTTCTTCGCCGTCGTGACGGTCACGCCGGCGAGCTGAGCGGCAAGACAGCGCGGCCCCGGGCATCCGCGCCGGGGTGCGGAAATCGGCGCCTGTGACCTGGGGCCCGCGGGTGTAGGGGTACGCAGGTGCGGCGGTCGGGTCGCACCCGTGTCAGTTGATGAACATCGCGACGGACTTGCTGTAGGCGGCGGGTAGCTGTCCGGCATATTGTTGGGCGATCGGTATGCCGCAGTTCAGGCGGTGACGGCCTCGACCGGCTGATCGGCCTGGGCCGGTCCGGACCAACTGCGGCGCCCGCACCTGGTCGTGTGCCGCCCCAACGGCACGAGCCGGCCGGTGCCCCCGGACAGAACCGCGGCGTTGAGCGAGGACGTCACCGTCGACTTCGGCAGCGTGCCGCGGCGCCGAGGGCAACCGTCCGGCCCTGACACCGACTGCAAAGTCGTGCGTCCGGTGAGCGGGGCTGACGCTCGCCGGACGCACGGAAGGAGACCAGGAGAAGTCAGGGGCACTTGGGGACGGCGCCGGTGTGGAACGCGGCGGCACCGTCGACGTAAGGGGCGAAGACCCAACCCCCGATGTACAGGTCGCCGCTGCTCAGATAGGTCTCCGTCACCGCGTGGTACCAAACGTCGCCGTAGGAGCCCACGTTGCCGCCGACCGTCCAGCAGTTCACCTGGACCAAGTCACCAGGGTGCAGGTCGGGCGCGACCTTGCCGGCGCTCGCGTTGGGGGCGGAGTAGACGCCGACGTCATGGTTCAACTCGATCCGGCTGTCGGCGTGGGCGGTGCTGCCCGCGAAACCGACGGCTGCCGCCGCCGCGAGGAGCACCGTGCCGGACGCGGTCGCCCGCTTGAGCCACGTACCCATTCTTCTTCCTCCTTGAGGTGCAACATGGTTGAGATGAAGCAGGTCCCGCCAGTGGCCGATGCGCACAGCGGGCGGCGCGTGACCGGAACTCCTCGCGTCCGCCCCGTCGCCGCTTCAGCCTTCCACCCGGATGTCGTAGTGCGGGTAGCCGCCGACCATCGGCGACCATGACGTACCGCCGGCCACTTCGGGGGCGTTCTCGGCCCAGAACGGGACCCACGTGCCGTTCACGGAGGCCTCGCCGTACACACTGCCGCTGATCGGAACACTGGTCGACCACGAGACCACCCGGATCCAGGCCGCGTCGCACGACGGCGAGTAGCGCAGGTCGCCCTTGTCGAAATCGGGCAAGTTGGAAACGGTCTTGACGGTGTACGCGTCGCTGGCGCACCCGGTGGCCTGCGGGTCCCTGTTGGTGCACCCGCCGCCGTGACAGGAGCCGGCCGCGCTGGCCGAGGAGACCGGCCCGGCCAGGGTGAGCACGCTCGCTGCGACGGCCGTGGCAGCGAGAGCCGCACCGGTCCGCAGTCTGCGCGCACCGCCGCGTGCCTCAAGGATCTTCATACTGAGTTCCCCCCGGTCGGCGTCGTGGGCGCTCCGCCGCAGTTGACTCCGTTGTGCGGCGTTGGGCCGCATAGCCCGCACTTGACGGTACGGACACGGGTCCTCAGCCCGTCCTAGATTCGTCCTAGCGCCAGGTCAGGGGGAAATCGGTGCTGATCGCGCCGGGGGAACATGAGATTCGTGCTGGGGCCGCTACGCCCCGTCCTGGGCCAAGCTCGCCCCGCGGCGGTGACGGTGTCCCGGTCGTCAGAGCCAGGTCGCAGTGACCTCGCCAAGCAGTGGAGCTGCCACGTAAGCGCAATGAGATGATCTCGCGGTGTCTGGTGTGATCACGGCGTCGGAGCCGTCCTGGATAGCCCCATTCACCGGGCTGAGCCCGCGTTCCTTCGGTAAGCTGCTGACCGCGTTGCGCCGCGTAGGTGCAGATCCGGTCCGCAAGGGCCGGCCGTGGGGCCTTTCGCTGGCTTGACGGCGGTGCGGATGAGGTCGGCCTGGACGTCAGCGAGCTTGGCGGCCAGTTTCCGAGGGGGGAAAGGCCGTCCCGACGGTGCGGCGGACGGCGGCGAGCGCGTTCTTGAAGCTGATGTGCGTCACGGGCAGGCCGGCGCGGTGCGCGGTGTCGGCGGTCAGGCGGCGTAGGGCCTGGTAGACGCAGAGCATGGCCCACAGTTCCTGCTCGGATGAGGGCGGGGCTGTTCGAGCGCAGGGTCGCGCTCCGCCCGCCGCGCTGCTCGATCTTGATGTTCTTGTAGATCGTTTCGCTGGTCCACCGGGCGGCATACAGTTCGGCGAGCTCGGCGGCCGGCGCCTGGGCGGGGTCGAGCAGCGTGGTGATCAGGCAGAACAGCTCCGAGGCCTCCTCGGTGACGCCGCCCTCGCCGAGGGTGATGGTGGTGACGGTGTACTCGATGACCCGTACCGGCATCCGCTCACTCTTGCGCCTGCCGCGCAGCTCGCTCAGATGGGTGCCGTCGGGAAGGACCTCGACCAGCGGGAGGTGGAAGGACTCCGAGACGCGCCACAGGAGTTGGGCCCCTGTTGCGGCCACGGTGGTGCGCAGGTCGTAGGCGGGGAAGCCCCGGTCTGCCATCAGCAGCACCCCCGGCTTCAGCAGGGGCGGCAGTCGCCGGGCCAGGGTGCGCTCGCCGGCCGCGAAGGAGTCGAAGGCGGCTCCGAGCAGGGACAGGGTCCCGCACTCGGCCAGAGCCAGCAGCCGCACTTGCGGGTAGGGGGCCGGCCGGGAGCCGTTGGACGAGCGGGTATAAGAACTCCTAACAAAGTGAGAGGTTGACCAGTCGGCGCCAGCAGATGATGCCGCAGGCCAGGCTGAGGAACGCTTCGTGGATGTCGTCGCGGA
>NZ_JBSFXK010000113.1:0-8628 GCF_053595355.1 Streptomyces sp. NPDC002513
CACGGCGATATGGCACAACGACCACACCGGACAAGACGTCCTACGCTCGCTGACCGCGTTCGATCACTGACCCCTTGGAATAGATCATCTAGTGCGGTGACCGGGATGGTTCACCGTGGTCGGGAGACGGCTCACGGGACGAGCGCGGTCCGCGAGGAGTGGTATTACTGGTGCATGCAGGAAGAGACCGCGCGGTCCGCGATCGACACGTTCATCTCCGCGTTCAACGCCTCGGACGACAGCTATGTGACTGCGCTGCTCTCCCAGGCCCTCACCTCGGACGTGGTCTTCTGGGGACCGTTGGGCCGCAGTGAGGGGATCGAGGCGGTCGAGCGGTTCGTGCTGGACATCCGGCGCCACCCCGCGGGGACCGGCACGATGGTGCGCTGTTCGGCGGTGGACATGCCGGACGAGTGGGCCCGGTACCAGTGGGTCTTCACGACGCCGGATGGAGGCCCCCGCCTGGCGGGAACGGACGTCGTCCATCTGCGGCGGAGCCTCATCGACCAGGTCATCGTCTTCGCGGGGGAGATCGAGCCGTCCGCCTCCTGAGCCATTCTCCTCTGGCGCCGTCCTTCTCCTGAACCGGCCCCGTTCGGGGCTCCGGGTCTGCCCAGCCGAGATCATCTTCACAACGCTTCGGTCGTCCGCGCTTGGCCACGAGCGGACCGATGATGCGCTGTGGCTGTGTAAGTTCGCGGTTGGTCAGGCTGCGGTGTTGAGGGGGCGTCCGCCCCAACGGATGCCCTTCTCGCTTCGGATGCGGGCGCGTTCCTTGCGTTCGGCGGCCAGGACGTCGCGGTGGCGGGCGTTGGCGTTGCGCCAGCGTAGATAGGCGTGCAGGGTTCGTGTCTGCACGGTGTGGTTGGGGTGGTTGGAGTTGGCGATGGTGAACTGCCTCAGCGGTCCGAAGTGGGCCTCGATGGGGTTGGCCCAAGAGGCGTAGGTCGGGGTGAAGCACAGCTCGACCTTGTGCTTTGTGGCCCAGCGGCGGATGTCGGTGCCTTTGTGGGCGGACAGGTTGTCCAGGATCACGTAGATGGGGGCGCCGTCGGGCCGGGCGGCGCGGATCGACTTGAGCGCGGCCAGCGTGTTCGCGGTACCTTTCTTGCGGCGGTTGACGCCCCACAACATGTCGTCGCCGACCGAGTAGCAGCCGTGGAAGTACCGGACGCCATGGGTGCGGTGGTAGGTGGCCGGCACCCGGTCGGAGTGTTTCTGGTGAACAGGGCGAACGTTGCCTGGCACCAGCCGCAGCCACTCCGGCACGATGCTTCATGATCTTGGTCAGAGCGGCCTCCGTCGGCCCGCCCCCGACCGCCGGTGGAACCAGCGGCCCGCCCTCGACCGCCAGTGCGGCCAGCAGTGCGCGGCGCTCACGCAGGCAGGAGCCTCGCCTTGCCCGCCTGACGATCCGCTTCCCCGCCGCCAAAGGGGACCGTTGGCGAGGGTAGGGCGCAGCTGGCCCCAGGTCGCGAAACGGGGTCTTGTTTAAGTGTTCATCATGCTCTAATTTTCCATCCATGCCGGAACGGCTCGTTCCAGTCTGCCGCTCACGTCGCATTTCGGCTGCTTTGAATCATTTGGAGGTTTCGCCATGCCTCGGCTCCTGCCCATCGCGACTGCCCAGGTCGCCCCCCGGCCAGCCGCCACCGCACTCGACGGCTTCGCCTCCGAGGTGACCGAGCTGCTGGCGGCACACCCCGAGACACGGCTGGTGATCCACCCCGAGATGCACCTGTGCGGCGTCGACGGTACGACCGAGGAGCGCCACGAACTGCTCCAGGCCGCCGCCGAGCCACTGGACGGGCCGCGTACCCGGCAGCTCGCCGAACTCGCCGGAGACCTCGGCGTCTGGCTCTTCCCCGGTACCGTCTGCGAACGCGGATCCGACGGCGCCCTGTTCAACACGGCACTGGCGTTCTCCCCCGAGGGGCGGCTGGTCGCCTCCTACCGCAAGATCTTCCCTTGGCGGCCCTACGAGCCGTACGACCCGGGCGACCGCTTCGTGGTCTTCGACCTCCCCGAGGCCGGCCGGATCGGCTTTGCCATCTGCTACGACAGCTGGTTCCCCGAGGTGGCACGACAACTGGCCTGGCTGGGCGCCGAAGTGATCGTCAATCAGGTGGAGACCACCACCGCCGACCGTGAACACGAGCTGGTCCTGGCCCGGGCGCACGCCATCGTCAACCAGCTTCACGTGGTCAGTGTGAACGCCGCCGCACCCGTCGGCACCGGCCGCAGCCTGATCGTGGACCCCGAGGGCCGGGTCACCGCCGAGGCCCCCGACGCCGAGCCCGTCGTCCTCACCGAGGTACTCGACCTGGACCAGGTCACCCGGACCCGCACTCTCGGCACGGCCGGACTCAACCGAATGTGGGACCAGTTCACCGACGCCGACGCCCCCATCGAACTACCGCTGTACGCAGGCCGGATCGACCCCCGCAGCTGGCGGCCCGCGTCCGCTCCCCGCGCCTGACCCCGCCCTCGTCCCCGCACCCGTTAGCGAGTCCCCATGCACAACGCTTCTCCCGCGACCCTCAGTCGCGCGCTCAAGCTCCGGTCGGTCGTCCTGTTCGGCCTGGCCTACATGGCACCGCTCATCGTGCTCGGCACCTACGGCGTGATCGCCGGCGCCACCGACGGATCCGTGCCCAGCGCCTATCTACTGGCTCTGGCCGCAATGCTGTTCACCGCTCACAGCTACGGCCGGATGGCCAAGGCACACCCCGTCGCCGGCTCCGCCTACACCTACGTGCGCCGCGAGATCGACTCCCGCGTCGGCTTCCTGGTGGGCTGGGCCACCCTCCTCGACTACTTCTTCCTGCCGATGGTCATCTGGCTCATCGGCGGCGCCTACCTGCAGGCCGAGTTCCCGGCCGTGCCGTTCTGGGTCTGGATCGTCGGCTTCATCGCGGTCACCACCGCACTCAACGTCCTCGGCATCAAGGCGGCCGAGCGCGCCACCGACCTGCTGATGGCCTTCCAGGTTCTGGTGATCGCCTTCTTCGTGGTGCTCTCCGTGGCCCATGTGATGCACCTGGGCGGTGCCGGGGCCGCGGTCAGCATCGCGCCCTTCGCCAACCACGCCACGACCTGGTCCGGCGTCTCGGCCGGCGCCGCGATCGCCGCGTACTCCTTCCTCGGCTTCGACGCGGTGACCACGCTCACCGAGGAGACCCTGGAGCCGCAGCGAACCATTCCGCGCGCCATCATGCTCACCGCGTTCATCGGCGGCGGCATCTTCGTCCTGGTCGCCTACACCACCCAACTGGTCCACCCCGGCAGCTCCTTCGCCGACCCCAACTCCGCCGCCTTCGAGATCGCCAAGACCATCGGCGGCAACCTGTTCTCCTCCTTCTTCCTGGCCGGTCTGGTGGTCGCCCAGTTCGCCTCCGGTCTGGCCGCCCAGGCCAGCACCTCGCGGCTGCTGTACGCCATGGGCCGCGACTCGGTGCTGCCGCGCAGCGTCTTCGGGCGAATCAACGAACGATTCCGCACCCCGGCCGGCAACATCCTGCTCACCGGCGCGGTCGGGCTCATCGCCCTGAAGCTCGACGTGGCGACCTCGACCTCCTTCATCAACTTCGGCGCGTTCACCGCCTTCACCTTCGTCAACCTCAGCGTGATCGCCTCCTACCTGCGCAGGCGGCGCGCCGGGGAGCGCCCGCACCCGGTCTCCTACCTCGCGGTCCCGGCGATCGGCACGGTGATCGACGCCTGGCTCCTGACCAACCTGGACGGCGCGGCGCTGACCCTCGGACTGATCTGGCTCGGCCTGGGCGTCATCTACCTCGGCTACCTGACCCGCGGCTTCCGGGTCGCACCGCCCGAGATGTCCTTCAGCGAATCCGGCGAGGGCGAACCGGCCCAACCGGCCCCGCAGCGCAAGGCCGCCGCCTGAGCCGCCGACGGACCGGAGGCGGCCCGGCGCCCCGCGCGTCCCGCCTCCGGTCCGCTACCTTGATCAACGGATGGTTAGAGTGACTGCGTGGTGAACCCGGCAGGCAAGTTCGTCCCCTTCGGCCCTGGAGGACGCCTCCCTGCGGCGTCGGCCGCCGGGGTGGCGGGCGCGCGCGCTCTGCTGGGCGGCGGCGGGCAGACCGGGGCCGAACTCGTCCGCTCCCGGATCGCGCTCCAGGTGCGGCTGGCATCGGTGCTCCCCGGCGACCGGCTGCCGGACACCGGGGTCCTCGCCGACGAACTCGGGATCAGCGAGATCACGGTGCGCCGCGCCCTGGAAGGCATGTGCCAGGACGGCCTGCTCGACCGGCGCCGCGGGCGGGCCGGTGGGACCTTCGTCGCCTCGGCCTGGGAGACCGTCGCCGCCGTGATGCACGACGCGGAGGCGGCAGCCTCGCTGGACTCGTTCCACCTGCTGGTGGAGTGCGGCCTCGTGGCGCACGGCTGCGGCGAGGTCGAGGCCGAACGGCTGGCGGGGCTGCGAGCGCTCGTCGCCGAGCTCGACCTGGTCGACGATGCGGCTCGGCTGCTTCAGCTGGAGACCCGGTTCCACCTGGAGCTGGCCGAGGTGCTCGGCGGCCCGGGGATTCGCGAGATCGCCGCCGACCTGCTCGGCCGGTTGTGCCTGCTGCTGCCCGCACCCGAACCCGCCGTGCTCCGGGAACGGAACCGCTGCCACGCCGAGTTGCTCGACGAACTCGCCCGTGGCGCCACGGACCTGGCCGTGCGGGCGGTCAAGGCGCACCAGCGCGTACAACCGGTCTGACCGAGCGAGGACCAGGTCACCCAAGGAGCCGCACGGCCCCAGAAGGAGAAACCATGCCAGAGTCCGGACCCCCTGGAGCCGGACCGCCTGCCGCCTCGCACCCCGCCCGAGGCGAGCCCCAGCGGCTGCGCGGCGGTGTCCTGGGGATGGCGGACATCGCCGCCGCCACCATGGCCAACATCGGCCCGGCCATGAGCTTCTACTTCGGCTTCGCGTTCCTCACCACCACCTCGGGCGTGGCCTCCCCGCTCACCGTCATCGCCGCCGGTGTCGCGGTGGCCCTGCTGGGCAACACACTCGCCCAGTTCTCCCGGGCGCACCCGTCGGCCGGCGGTTTCATCACCTTCGTCGGCAAGACCTTCGGACCGGTCAGCGCGGTGACCACGGCGCTGCTCGTCGGCATCGGCTACATCATCGGCATGGCCTCGGTCATTGCTATCTCCGGTGGCTTCCTGGAGATCACCCTGCACCGGTACACCGGCGTGAACGTACCGTGGATCATCTGGACGTTGCTGCTCACCGCTGTCTCGGTGGTGCTGATGCTGCGAGGCGTGGTGGTCTCCACCAAGTTGGCAGGCTTCTTCTTCGGGGTCGAGATGGTGGTCCTGGTGGTGGTCTCGGCAGCGGCGATCATCAGCCACGCGGGGCACCTGTCCGCCGCCCCGTTCCTGCCCAGCCACCTCAACAACGGGCTGAAAGGGCTGGCCGGGGGGTTCCCGCTGGCGGTCTACCTCTTCATCGGCTGGGAGAACTCCGCGGCGCTCGCCGAAGAGACCGAGAACCCCCGACGCAACGTCAGCCGCGCGATCTTCTCCTCCGTGGCGATCATGTCGGTGAGCTATGTCCTCTTCTCCTACGCCACGGTGACCGGCTTCGGCTACGACGTGCACAAGCTCGGCGGCGCCCAGATCCCCTTCATCAGCGTTGCCCAGAACACCCTCGGAGCGCTCGCCTTCCTCGCCTACCTCGGCGGGCTCACCTCCACCCTCGGCGCGCTGATCGCCGGCACCAACTCACAGGCACGGCTGGTGTTCAACGCCGGACGCGACGGACTGCTGCCGTCCTTCTTCGGCTACGTCCACCCGATCCGCCGCACGCCGACCAACGCCATCCTCGCCTTCACCGCCACCGCCCTGCTGGTCATCGGAGGCTGGGGCCTGGTCCATCTGCTCGGCCACCACAGCGGTTCGATGAACCCGGTGGCTTTCTTCGCCGAGGCATCGACGATGGGAACCATCTTGATCCTGCTGGTGTACCTGGCCTCGAACATCGCGCTGCCGCTCTACTACCGCAGATACCGGCCGCAGGAGTTCCATGTGGTCAGGCACCTGGTACTGCCCGCCTTGGGTGTCCTGGCCATCGCGGTCCCGCTCTACTACCTGGCCAAGCCCGGCCAGCCCGCCCCCTACAGCTGGTTTCCCTACGCGGCCGTCGCCACCGTGCTCCTCGCCCTCGGCTACGCGACGCTACTCGTCCGCCGAGACCCCTCGCTCGGCGACCGGGTGGGCTCCGTCGTGGCGGACATGGAATGAGGGGCGCATCGGCCTTCGGCAACAAGTGCGGACCGAATGCCGGACAGCATCCCCGGAAGGCCCTGAACTACACCCGTCCACACCACCGTCGCATTCTTCGCCCACGGCCTGAATAGCCGCTCACGGCGCTGACGCAACGGCGTTGGGCTCAGGATCCGCCAGCGATCTCGGGGAGGTTGCCGGCACTGGCCGTTTCGTCCTGCGCCATGCCAAGGAAGCGCTGGATCGCTTCGACTGGCATGTCGAGCCCCTCGGACGCCAACTGCTCGTTGCCGAACACCTGCACTGCCTCGGTGACGGCCAAGGCCAGTTCAAACTCTGCCTTGCGGACCTTGGCCTCGGCCTTGTCCACAGTGTCGACCACCGCCAACTGGCGGCGCTGCTTCTCCTGAAGCCTCTGTTTACGGGAAAGGATTTTGTCAGAGTGCTGCACAGACATAACCAAGATCATAATCGATTCGCGTGCGCACCCGAGGTGGCAGCTCCCGGCCGCTGGCGTACCTCGCACGCGTTGAGCATCGCCGCGAAGCGGGGTCATCCGCGCTCGTGTCACCAGGCGCACACCTGTGCGCCCGGCCAGGACGATCGAGGCTTGTCGCCCTGAGAACCGGGGGCTGGAAGGGGCGGCTTCCGCTCCTTCCAGCCCCCGGCCGGCGCCGATGTGCGTGGTGTCAGTCGGCCCTCGCTGGTTCTTCGGCTCGGGCCCGAGTGCTGGTGAGGCGGTAGGAGCCGGGTCCGGTCTCGATGACGGCCCAGTTGAACGTCAGTCGGCCCTGGACGATGACACCCGCAACGTCCTGCTGACCCTCGCCCGCGTCTGGACCACTTTCGCCACGGGCGAGATCAAAACCAAGGACGCGGCCGCCGACTGGGCCATGGCCCACCTGCCCCGGAACACCGGCCCGTCCTGGAGCACGCCAGGCACTTGCACCTCCCATGACCTGGTGCTCGCGCAGGATGTACACCCTCGCCGCGGCCGGCCCGACTACCGGGAACTCATGCACGAATGGATGCGCCGCAGCCGTATCCACCTGGGAGGCACTTCGACCTCGACACCGTCCACCAGCTGGAGTGTGGAACCGTCCGCGGGGCCCAGGCGCACCGCGTCGAGCAGCGCGACCCAGGAAGTGCGGCCGGCTTCCAGAGCGGCGACGAATGAGTACGGCCAGCCCGGCACCAACTGGTCTGTCTTACGGTCGCCACGCCCGTAGACGTGGCAGAACAGCCGGTCATCGCTGGTCGGGGCATCAGGGCGGAGCCAGTTGCTCACGTCCACCGCCAGCACGATCCGCCCGTCGGCCGCCTTCGGCAGCGGCAGGTCGGCCAGCACGCGACGCAGCCTCGCAGGCTCGATCCAGCCCCGGTCCAGCGCGGCATACAGCGCGCCGTGCCCGCGCCGATGCTCGACGGTCAGGGACAGCTCGACCAGGGTCTTCACCGGACCGTCCGCGCACAGGACCGCGTCCGTGAGCTCGAACAGCGCGTCCGTGCGGGCGTACAGGCAGTCGTAGAACCCGACCCGAAAGCGGGACAAGACGTCCAACGCATCGCCTGCGGGCCCAAGGACAAGGTGTTTCGACCGAAACGCTTTTCGGGACGCCAGTTCGAGGCGCGGCAACGCGTCTACAAAGTGGTTCGGTCGAACCGTTTCCTGGACGTCCGTTCGGCCGGGGCGGACCAGCGTCTTGGCCGACACGGCACCGTTGCCGGATGCGGCGGCTCGATGGCCGGCCTGGCGGGCCACATCCTGGAGCTGATAGACGGCCCGATGCCGATCGCGGAGGTGGTCAAGGTGGCCGCCGCACGCCGACCTTTCCATGGCTTCCCTGTGTATTCGTTGTGCATCTACTCTGGGTGCCCAAATCTTCGCGATGGGTGATGGGCGGTGCCATGCTGGTTAAAGGCGGCCCCTGGGTGTTTTCAAAGCTTCTTCTTGTTCCGGTGAGAAGTTCCTTGAATGTGGCTGCCTTGGCATGGGGGACCCTCGCGGGTGTCGAAGACTGCCGTGCATGGCTACAACAGTCCTCGACCCGACCTTCCCCGCCGGCGCGGCCCGACGTGCGCCGTGGAGATCGCCGGTGGACCAGCCCGCGTACGCGCGTCCGGCTCTGCTGGTCATCACCGTGCTCGCCGCCGTGTTCTACGCGTGGGGGATCAACCACAGCCAGTACCACACGTTCTACGCGAACGCCGCGCGCAGCATGACCGAGAGTTGGAAGGCGTTCTTCTACGGTTCCTTCGACCCGGGCAATTCCATCACGCTGGATAAATTGGGCTCTCCTGCCGCATGCGTGGGTGCCCTGACCAGCCCTGATACGGGAAACACGCCGTCTCCTGCCATCCTTTGAGTTCTCTAGGCTCAAGTTG
>NZ_JBSFXK010000114.1:0-6376 GCF_053595355.1 Streptomyces sp. NPDC002513
CCGCGACGACATCCACGAAGCGTTCCTCAGCCTGGCCTGCGGCATCATCTGCTGGCGCCGACTGGTCAACCTCTCACTTTGTTAGGAGTTCTTAGTGGAGAATTTTCCGTGAATCCGGATTCGGGGGTGGTGCCTCCCCGGCTGGAGATCCGGGGGGGTTGTGCTGCGGGGTGTCCGAGCGGGTGTGGTGATGTCGGTTCCGCTTCGCTACACGGACATCCAGGTTGCTCTCCTGGCCTTCTGGCCTTGTTGTCAGCTTCGGGGTGTGTACCAGGGCACCAGGCGCAGCAGAAGGTCGAGGGTGTGGCGGGCGGCTGTGCGGGTGGCGGTGGTGGGAGCGAATGCTGCGGCGAGGGCGAGGGTGGCGGTGGTGGCGCCGAGCGCGGCTGTCAGGGCGATCAGGAGGCTCTCCAGGTGGCCGGGGTGATGGAGGACTCCTGCGATGGTGGTGGTGAGGAGCACGGTGGTCAGGGCGGTGGCCGTCCTGGTGCGGGCGCGGGTTCGGTGGCTTGGGGTCATGGTCGGACTGGTTCCTTGGAGTTGGCGGTTGCTGGGTGGGGCTGGTGACCAGTGAGCCAGATGCAGAATTCCGCCGGAAATGGCACTTCTCGGGGTTGTAATGAGGGGCATGGCACGGGAAGCGCCGAGTACGGCTGATCTGCAGGTGGTGCGGGAACTTGCGGCGCGGGGGGTGGTCGTGACGGTGAGCCAGCTGGAGAGCTGGCGGCGGGCGGGGTTGTTGCCGCGGCATCGGCGGCGGGGGCTCGGGCGTGGCCGGGGGTCGGTGGTGGACGCGGTCGATCCGGTGGAGAGCGCGGCGGCGCTGGCGCGGCATCTTCGGCAGGGGCGGGATCGGCGGCTGGCGGTGCTGGAGTGGTTCGCCGAGGCCGGCACGCTGCTCGTGCGGCCGGGGGCGGTGCAGGTGCCGGAGCCGCCGATCGGTGCCGTGCGTCAGGCTCTTGTGTGGGTGCTGGAGCGGTCGGTGTCGCAGCGGCTGGTGGCGTTTGCTCGGAGTGCTGCCGGGGCGGGTGAGGAAGGGCAGGACGCGCTGTACGCGCTCGCCGGCCGGCTCGTGGGGCCGTACCGCGGGTCGGCGCACCCCGCCCTGGTACGCGCTGCGCTCGAAACCGGCGAGGAAGTACCTGTGGAGGCGGAGGGGCCGGACTTCAGGAGCATGGTGCACCTGGTCGCCGCGATCGGTCTGGGGGCGCAGGAGGTGGGGGTGGATGCGCTGGCCGAGGCGTTCGCCGCGTTCGGCATGTTCGGGCTGACGGTCGAGGACTGGGCGCAGATGCTGGGTGCGGCCGAGCGCGGCGAGGGGCCGCCGGTGGACTGGGGGATGTTTGAGCGGCACGCGGACGCGGTGGGCTCGGTGAAGCGGGCCAGTGACGAGGAGTTGGTGCGGGCGCGGACGGTGCTGGTCGGTCTGAGCGGGTTCTACTGCATGTACGTGCTGTACGGGCTGCTCCTGCCGGATACGCCGGCACTAACCGCGCTGCGGCAGCGGATCGACGACCTGGGCATGTTCCCGATCCTGGACCACGTCATCGCCGTGAACCCCTCCCCCGGGCAGTTCGCCGTGGGCCTGACGGTCTGTCTCGAGCCGTTCTTCGACAACCTGTACGAGGTGCTGATGGAACAGCTCATGGAGGGCCCGGACATCTTCCGTATCCCGGGCGACGAGACAGGGGCCGTCGGCTTCGGAGAAACGTGGATGCGCACCCTGCGCGAGCTGCCGGGGGCCGGGGGTGCTTCGGCCGGTGCGGGATGAGATAAGCGCGGGCGACGCGGATGGTGTGGAGATGTCCGCAAGTTCATGATCTTGTGCTTCTACGCGCGTCTTACATGCATGTTGTCCGATTTATAGGGACTCTGACAGACTGTTAGCGCACGTCAGTGGTCTCGACGACCTGCCAGCCCCGTGCCGCCGTCGGCGGAGAGGGCGTGAGCCGTGCGCCGCGGTGGCCTGTTTCAGCGTGAGCCTGCCGGTGGCGTGCACAGTCTCCGATGGTGGACTCGAAGGGGCAGACGGTCTTCGCTGCAACGCACCACGAGGTGCGTCACGGTGACGGCGGCCCTCGCCGGTGCTCCCTTGGACAGGAGCGCCCCACGGTTCGGGTGCGTGCCGCATCCGGCACCGCCGGATGCGCCCAGTCGCACCCGGGGCCACCAGGGCTCCCGGAGTCAGGGACCGTCTGTTTCCCATGTCTGCCCAAGAGACTCCCGAAGGGTCTTACCCGTCTCCGACCAACTCGACCTGGGCGGAGAACCTCTACGAGGCCATCTACAACACCTGCCTGGCCGAGGGCTTCGCGCCCGTTCCCCGCCAGGCCGTGCTGGAAGGTTTCGCTCCGGCACTCGGCCGGGGCGAGGCCAAGCGCGTCACCGAGCTCCGTCGCGGGAGCCGGTTCCTGCGCGCCACGGCCTGCCACATCGAGCAGCGCGATACCGACGGGGCGTTGCTGGTGCTGAAGGTGGAGCTACACGGGGCGGCGACGCTGCCCTGGGTCATCAACGACCGTACGCGCAGCGCGTGGCTGCATTCGTCGGCCGAGAATCAGGAGCGCTTGGAGGAGCTCGTCGACCAGCAGCGGTTGGTGGCCTCGTGGACCGACGGGGTGGAGCGTGCGAAGGCGGCGTTGCGGGCGCTGGCCTCGACCGCGACGCCGGCGGAGAAGGAAGCGGCGGTGGCCGCGGGGGCGACCGCCGAGGAAGAGCTGGCGCGCGCACGGGAGCGGCTGGAGGCGTGCGAGCAGGCGCTGGGCAAGCGGCGTCCGCTGCCGGTGGTGCGGACCGTCACCGAGGAGGGGGCCACACTCGCGGCTCTCACGACGGAGGCGGTCCGTGCGGAGGTGGCCGCCGAGGTGCAGCGGTACGCCGTGGAGGTTCTGCGGCGTCGGGCGCGGCAGCGTCCCTATGACCTGGTGGAGTCCCTGGTGCAGGAGGGCCAGCGGGATTCCACCTTGGTCGTGCTGCAGCGGACTCCGGTGATCGATCCTGACGGGTCGCGGCGGTACGTCTGGCGGGGGCAGCAGGCCACGGGGGCCAACCGGGCCGATGCGCGGCTGGACACCTTCGGGATCCCGGCGCAGCAGCTTCTGACCGGGGTGCCGCAGGCTGTGCTGCGGCTGCCTGGGGAGGAGGAGAACCGGCGGATGGTCGTGCGGGGGCTGGGTGAGATCCTGCGGCGCATCAGCGCCGTGCTCAACGCCGAGTACGCCGACCCCGGCCGGGACCCGGAAGGGCGTGCGCAGCGGGCGGTGCGGATCGCACAGGTGCCGGCGCGTGTCGTGGTCGGCGCCAAGCGGCCGGAACGGCTGGAGGAGTCGCTGCGCCAGCTGAACGTGCACGAGCACCTGCGCGGCCAGCTGGACTACGAGGACGTGGACCGCTCCCTCGGACTGTGGACGACCCTGGTCAAGGCCTACCAGGCCGCGGGGCGGCTGGGAGAGTTGCTCGCCCAGGAGGTCGCCCAGGGCCGCGTCGCGACGGGTGAGCTGGACGAGGACGCGATCGCCGACGCTCTGGTCGGGGCCCGCGCTCTCGACGAGCTCAAGGTCCTGCTGCCGCCGGGCGACGAGGTGAGCCCCATGACCCTGCGGGACGTGGCCATCCGCTGCGCCACCGTCATGGTGTTCCCGCCGGTCCCGCCGCGTCCGGAGAACCTGGCGCCGCGCGCCCCGATGCCCACCGGCCGGTACTGGCCGGTGGTGCGTACCGCCCTGCAAGAGGCTTCCTGGGCTCAGCGGAACGGGGACAGGGCCAAGCGGCGGACGGAGATCTGGGCGGCCGTGGTCGTCCAGCACTTTCTCCGCCCCGGTCCCCCCGCCGCCGCCGAGGGCCTGTTCGGCAGGCCCGAAGTGCAGTTCGGGGTGCGCCCCGATGCTCGCAGCCTCGCATCGCTGCTGACCGCCTGCCGTCAGGGCGACGCTGCAGCCTGGGAGACCCTGGTGCGGCGGCATCTGGTGCCCGGCATGATCAGTGGTGCTGAGCCGTTCATCACGCCCAACGAGGGCTCGTTCAAGGCTGCGGACCGTAAGGGTGTGCGGCGCTCGCCGTCCAACGCGGTCCAGTCGCTGGTGAACGCCTACACCGACCCGCCGCAGGGAGTGACCCGCGAACTGCTGCTGGCCTTCGCCGACGAGGTCCTCCACGCGCCCGACGCCAACTTCGGTGTCCCGGATCACGCGCCGGGCACCTTCTGGGCACCCGACCCACTCGGCAATCCGCGCGAGGGGGTCCTCGCCGACAAGAAGTGGTTCGACAACCTCTTCCCTTTGACGTCGTTCCGCAAGGGCGAGCGCCAGAAGCCGCCTGCGGACAACTCCCCCGACCCCGAGGGCGCGGGCAGCGACGGAGACACCGTGGAGCTCGCGGAGGAGATCTCGGAGAGCCCGCTGGCCCGCATGACCCGCCTGCGCGCGGAACTGGCTTCTGCGGTGGCCAAGAGCACGGTCAGCGCCGCCGCCGTCGCCGAGGAGATCGCACGCCTCCTTGCGACCGTCCAGGACGCCGTGCGCGCTCGTGAGGAGGCCGGCGATGAGAAGGAGCCCGCCGACGTACGCGCGCTGTACGTGGAGGACTTCAACAACATCAAGGCGGAGGCCGCCAAGGTCGCGCCGCTGCTGGACAAGGCCACCGTGGCGGTGATGTCGCTGTGAACGTGGACTGCTGCGCGGAACCGGTGGCAGGGCCGGTGGCCGACGCGCGGGTGCTGCGTCATGCGTGGACCGCGCTGGGACCACTGCGGTGCGGCGGCTGGCCCGCCCTGTACAGCCTGGAGCCCCGCTACTGGGAGAAGACGCTCGCGGTGCTGGACGACGTGCTCGCCGGGCTGTACCTGGTGGTCGACGCCGACGGGCGGCTGCGGTGGCTGGGCAAGGCCCACCGTGGCGGCGGCGTCGGCGCCCGGCTGCGGGATCACTTCCGGCATCCGGAGCGGGCCCGCGTCTTCACGGGGGTGTTCGTCGTGGCGGGCGACCCGTTCAGCCCGCAGAAGGCGATCGAGGCCGCCGAGGGCCGGGCGGCCGACCTGATCGGGCTGCGCGGCCACATGGGTCCGCGTACGTGGCCCGTGGTCACCCAGGACCAGTGGCTCGCACTGGTCACCTCGCACCCGGCAATCCGTCGTCCACGCCCGGCTGGGGACGACACCGGTGACCGGCCGGTGGCATCGGCCTGACGGGCCGGGTCCGCTCCTGCGGGTGCCTCCCGCCCGGTGGGTGGGGTGCTGGGCGCGCTACCGGGTCCGGGAGGAGGGGGGGTGTGCCGGGTGCTTGCGGTCATCGGTACGGAGCAGGCCGTCGCCGGGGCGCGGCGCTGATCGAGAACAACGAAGTGCGGGCGGTGGTGCTGCCTGACGAGGTGAGGGAGGACGGCGCCGTGGCGCTGGATTGGGACCGGATCGGTATGGGGGACAACGAGGCACTTCTGCGGCCCCGCGACATCTACGCCGGGCTGGCGAACCGACCGTGGCCATATCTGCGCCACGAGCAGGGCGAGGTGCTGGACGCGTGGTTCGACCGGCGCCATGAGCGCGATGTGGTGATCAAGCAGAACACCGGCGGAGGCAAGACGGCCGTCGGCCTGCTGATCGCGCAGAGCACGCTGAACGAGGGCGTTGGCAAGGCCGTGTACCTGACGCCGGACAACTACCTGGTCAAGCAGGTCCGCGAGGAGGCCGCGAAGCTCAACATCGCCACCACAGACGATCCGTACGACCCGGCGTTCCTCACGGCCCAGGCCGTGCTGGTGACGAACTATCCGAAGCTGATCAACGGCAAGTCTGCCTTCGGTGTCGTCGGCGATGGCAAGGAGCCGCTCGATCTGGGCATCGTCGTCGTCGACGACGCGCACGCCGCGCTGGCCAAGACCGAGGACCAGTTCCGGCTGCGGGTGCCGGCCGGGCACGAGGCGTACGGGAGGCTGCTGGAGCTGTTCGCGCCGGACCTGCGGCACCAGTCGGCGAACGCCTGGTCGGAGCTGGAGGATAAGGACCCCACCGCTTTGGCGCCGATCCCGTTCTGGGCATGGGCTGACAAACGCGACGAGGTGCTGAAGATCCTTCGCCCTCACCGCGACGAGCGGCCCTTCAAGTTCGAGTGGCCGCTGCTCGCCGAGGTGCTGCACCTGTGCACCGCGACGGCGACATCGAAGGCGATCGAGATCCGGCCCTCGTGCACGCCGATCGACCGCATCCCGTCGTTCGTGCGTGCCCGCCGCCGCGTCTACCTGACCGCGACGCTCGCCGACGACAGTGCCCTGGTCACCGATTTCGGTGCCGATCGACCGCATCCCGTCGTTCGTGCGTGCCCGCCGCCGCGTCTACCTGACCGCGACGCTCGCCGACGACAGTGCCCTGGTCACCGATTTCGGT
>NZ_JBSFXK010000114.1:6473-8217 GCF_053595355.1 Streptomyces sp. NPDC002513
GGTGCCGATCCGGCACTCGTCGCCAAGCCTGTCACGCCTGGCAGCGCGGCCGATCTCGGGGAGCGGATGATTCTCGCCCCGGTGGCGCTCAACCCGGACCTGGACAACGAGGCCGTACGGGTACTGGCCCGTCAGTTCGCCGACGGCGACCGCGACGGGGACGGAGTGGCCGAGACGGACCCGGTCAACGTGGTGGTGCTGGTGCCCAGCGACCCGGCCGCCGCGGCATGGGAGCCCCACGCGGACCACATCTGGCATGTCGATGACCTCGAGGCGGGCGTGAAGGAACTCCAGGCCGGCCATGTGGGCCTGGTGGTGCTGGTCAACAAGTACGACGGCGTCAACCTCCCGGACGGTGCCTGCCGTCTGCTGATCCTCGACGGGATCCCGAGGCCCTTGGACGGGGTGGAGCGGCGCGAGGCCGTCGCTCTGGCCGACAGCACGGTCCGCCTGGCAAGGGAGGTCCAGCGGATCGAGCAGGGCATGGGCCGCGGCGTGCGGGACGGCGAGGACTACTGCGCGGTCCTGCTGCTGGGGGCGAAGCTCGCCACGGCGATCCACGATGCCCGCCACCTGGCCCTGTTCTCTCCGGCGACGCAGGCGCAGCTGAAGCTGAGCCGGGACATCGCCAGCCAGATCAAGGGCGAGGGACTGGACGCGGTGCGGCAGGCGCTGCGGGCCTGCCTCGGCCGGGTGCCGCAGTGGGCACAGCGCAGCCGGCGGGCGCTGGCGGAGGTGCGGTATGCCCCGCACGGGACGGTGCGGGATGAGGCCGTGGCGCTGCGTGAGGCGTTCGACTTCGCGGCCACCGGCCGCGCCCCGGCCGCGGCCGAGCGGGTGCAGAAGGCGGTGAACGACCTCGGCGACAGCGACAAGGCGCTGCGGGGGTGGCTGCGGGAGCAGAAGGCGGCCTACCTGCACCTGACCGACCGTGTGGCCGCCCAGCAGGCCCTGGCCGGCGCGTTGAACGACAACTCGTTCGTCCTGCGACCCTCCGAGTTCCTGGCGGGCCGATACCGCGACGGCGTCAGCCTGAGACTCGGCGTGCAGACGCTGTTCGAGGACGTGGTGTGGGGCGAGGAGGAGCGTTCAGATGACGCCGAGCGGGCCTGGCAGCAGCTCGGGCTGCACCTCGGCTTCGCCAGCACGCGCCCGGAGAAGCAGTACGGCACGGGCCCGGACAACCTGTGGGCGCTCTCGGCGGCGCGCCAAGCGGTGTGCGAGCTGAAGACCGGATGCGACACCGACACAACCACCATCGCGAAGAAGGACATGGACCAGCTCGGCGGCAGCGTCCGCTGGCTCAACGAGCACAACCCGGAGGTGGAGGCCGTGGCGGTCATGCTGCACCCCAGCCGGGCCAGCGACGACAAGGCCACCGGGGTGCCGGGCATGCGCGTCGTCACCCCGGCCCTCTTCGAGAAGCTGAAGGACGCCGTGACCAGTTACGCGGCCGCGCTCGCCAGCAGCCCGGACCACTGGGCGGACGAACAGGCCGTCCGCGAACAGCTCGCACACCACAAGCTCACCGGCGACCGGTTCTTCACCACCTACGCCGAACCCGTACGCGCCGCCTCCTGAGCACTGCGCGCCAGGACGAACGGGGGTCCTGTGCTGGAGGGGAGTGGTGGGTCAACGGCACTGCTGCGCTAGATGATCTATTCCAAGGGGTCAGTGATCGAACGCGGTCAGCGAGCGTAGGACGTCTTGTCCGGTGTGGTCGTTGTGCCATATCGCCGTGGTC
>NZ_JBSFXK010000115.1:0-8139 GCF_053595355.1 Streptomyces sp. NPDC002513
GTGCGGCGCGGCACGACCGGCAGCAACGGCTCGATCCGCGCCCACAGCTCATCGGGGACGATCCACGGCGGCCGCTCACCCCTTCTCATGTGCAGACTAACAAGTCATCAGACCCCTTCATTCCGAGGCGAGTTGCAGCATTCTGTTAGGAGTTCTAAGGCGCACTGTGAGGGAAGCGGGTACGGCGGGCGCGCCGGAGGCGGAAACCGTCCATCAGGGTCACGTCTTAAATTAGGCCCTGATTTAAGCTTGCACCAAGGACGCGTCCAGGGGGTGGCGCGGCGGTATCGTGCAGATCGGGCAAGGCCGGAAGGAGTCACATGGCGAGGCGGAGCGGGCGCACGGTACGTGACCTGCGCCGGGGCAATCGCGCCGAGGTGCTGCGGCGACTGTACTTCGACGGTCCGATGAGCCGGTTCGAACTGGGCCCGGCGACCGGCCTGAGCTCAGGCTCCATCAGCAACGTGGTCGCCGAGCTGGTCGCAGACGGGCTGGTGGAGGAGGCCGGCAGCGTCGACTCCGACGGCGGACGGCCGCGCACCCTGTTGCGTGTCGCGCCCGCCAGCGGGTACATGATCGGCGTCGACGTCGGCGAAACCCGGGTCCGCGTCGAGCTGTTCGACCTGGCCCTCACCGAACTCGCCCGGACGGACAGACCGTTGGAGCACCAGCGGTACGACGTCGAGGTCGTCGTCGGGCATATCCGTGACGGCATCGCGGAGGTCCTGGCCGCCGCCGACATCGCCCCCGAACGGCTCCTGGGCGTCGGTATCGGCGTACCCGGCATCGTGGCCCGCACCCCCGAGCAGGGCGCCGTCGTGCACGGCCAGACCATCGGCTGGGACGCCGTGCCGGTGGAATCCCTGCTCCGTTCCACGTGCCACCTCCCGGACTCCGTCCCCTACTTCATCGACAACGGAGCCAGGACCCTCGGCCAGGCCGAGATGTGGTTCGGCGCCGGGCGCGGCGCCCACAGCGCGGTCGTGGTCCTCTTCGGCTCCGGCGTCGGGGCCTGCCTGGTCACCGAGGAGGTGGGCAGCGGGCGGGCCGTGGAGTGGGGTCATCTGACGGTACGGGTGCGGGGGCGGCGGTGCCGCTGCGGTGCCCTCGGCTGCCTGGAGGCCTACGCCGGTGCGGAGGCGCTCATCGACCGGTGGCGCGAACAGGGCGGACGGCCGCCCGAACGCACCGATGAGGAGACGGCGCTGACCGCCCTGCTGGCTGCCGCCTACCCGCCCGAGGGCGCCGAGGCGGACCCGGTGGCGCTCGCCGTCCTGGAGGAGACCGCCGAGTACCTGGGCGCGGGCCTGTCCGACCTGATCAACCTCTTCCAGCCCGAGCGGATCCTCATCGGCGGCTGGGCGGGGCTGCAACTCGGCTCCCGGTTCCTGTCGTCGGTGCGTCGGCACGCCATGGCCTACGCCCTGCGGTATCCGGCCGAGCGGGTCTCCATCGACATGGGCAGGCTAGGTCCGGACGCGGTGACGGTCGGGGCGGCGATCCTGCCGCTCGAGGACTTCTTCGCCCGTGGCGGGCGGCGCGCGGAGCCCGCGCACGAGGCGCGAAGGCCGACGTGGCGGACGGCGCTGGAGGAACGACGGACGCCCCGCTGACCGCTGCCGCGCAGGGTGTTACCCGTGGTTTCGCCGATGCCTGCCGGGGTACCCGGGTCTCGGCCGGAAAGGGGCCCGCATCCCGCTCGCGGGCCTCGTCAGCTCGGCGAGCGAAGAACGGAGTCAGCGCCGTGACCGACCAACGGCATCAGGGTCCCGGCGAGCGCGCCCGTCCGATCCCGCGGGACATGCCGGACCAGCAGGCCCGCGCTGTCGAGGATCCGTGGGACATCCGCACCGCCCGGGACGACCGCGCCCGCACGCCGGGCGCCCCTCACCCGGGCTTGGTCCGCCCGGACCACCCCGTCCCGGACGAGCCCACCGACTGATCCGCCCCGCGCGGGCAAGCACCCCGGACGGGGGCGGCCGGCGTGCGGCCCAGGGCAAAGGAGGGCCCCGACCGGACGGGGGGATCTCGGTCGGGGCCGTCTGTGGTGGGAGCGGACGGCGGTCGCCTCGCGGCGAAAGGCTCCACAGGGCTTCAGCCGAACGATCGTCCCTGTGGGCGAGATATGAGGCCCGGGGACACTGTCCCGTCCACTCCCACGGTTGGTTTAACTAGAAACTACCGGTGGGTGTTCCGGGAAATCGGCAGCCTGCACGTGATCTACGTCACTCGCCCAGTCGCCGGGGGACGGATCCCGGATCTACGCGTCCGGCGCCAGCGGACTGTCTCCGAGCCTGGCCAGCAGATGCGACGGATCCCGGTAGACGGCGCGGGCACCCGTCTCCCGCAGATCCGCCTCCGGAATGCCGCCCGACAGCAGGCCGACGCACGTGACCCCGGCCCGGGTTCCCGCCCGCATGTCCCATACCGTGTCGCCCACGAACACCGCCGACTCGGGCGGCACCCCGGCCAGCTCCAGGGCGTGCTCGAGGGGCTCGGGCGTCGGTTCGCCGGCCCCCGGGTCGTCGGAGCTCGCCGTCGCCGCGATGGCGTCGTCCGCCCCGATCGCCCGGCGCAGCGCCGACAGCTCCCGTCCGCTCGCCGCCGTGGCCAGGACCACGTTCCAGCCGTCGTGGTCGAGCCGCCGCAGCAGCCGTCCGGCGTCCTTCAGCGGGGGCAGGCGGTCGAAGTACGTGCCGTACAGGGCCGTGTGCGCGGCGACCAGCATGTCGACCTCGTCCCGGTCCCGGCCGCCCAGGAGATGGGCGATCAGGTCAGCGGATCCGAGGCCCACCGAGCGGTGGATCGCATGCATCGACACCTGGTGGCCTGCCTGCCGGAACGCCTCCCACCACGTCGTGACAAGAAGATGATTGGTGTCGACGAGGGTCCCGTCCACGTCGAACAAGGCCGCCCGTCCCATGATCTTCCTCCCTCAGGTACGGGCTCGGGTACCACGGGACGTGCCGGTCACACGCGCGCCGGCACCGTCCGATCCCGGGTCCAGGCCAGCAGCTCCTTCGCGGTCCAGGTGGTGATCACGCGCTCGGCGGGCACCCCGCACTCCTCGGCCCGGGCGCAGCCGTGGATCTGCCAGTCGAGCTGCCCGGGCGCGTGCGCGTCGGTGTCGATCGAGAACAGCACGCCCGCCTCCACCGCCCGTCGCAGCAGCCGGCGCGGCGGGTCGAGCCGCTCGGGCCGGCTGTTGATCTCCACGGCCGTACCGGACTCGGCGCACGCGGCGAACACCGCGTCCGCGTCGAACCCCGACTCGGGCCGCCCGCGGCCGGTGACCAGCCGTCCCGTGCAGTGCCCGAGCACGTCGGCCAGCGGATTGCGGACGGCGGCGATCATCCGGCGGGTCATCGAGCGCGCGTCCATGCGCAGCTTCGAGTGCACTGACACCACCACGACGTCCAGCCGGTCCAGCAGATCCGGCTCCTGGTCCAGCGCACCGTCGTCGAGGATGTCGCACTCGATACCGGTGAGCAGCCGGAACGGCGCCCACCGCGCATTGAGCGCGGCGATGACCTCCAACTGCTCGCGCAGCCGCTCGGCGGACAGCCCGCGGGCCACGGTGAGCCGGGGGGAGTGGTCGGTGAGCGCCGCCCACTCATGACCAAGCCGCGCGGCGGTCCTGCCCATGTCCTCGATCGGGCTGCCGCCGTCCGACCAGTCGGAGTGCAGATGGCAGTCGCCGCGCAGCAGCGCCCGCAGCCGCTCGCCGCCGCGCGTCAGCGGGGCCTCGCTCTCCCGCTCCACCTGCTCCAGGTAGCCCGGGACCCGCCCGGCCAGCGCCTCCCGTACCACCTGGGCGGTCTTGGGGCCGATCCCGCGCAGCGACTCCAGCGTCCCGGCAGCCGCCCGCTGGGCGACCTCGCCCTCGGGAAGCGCGGCCAGCACGGAGGCCGCGGTGCGAAAGGCCCGTACGCGATAGGCCGGCGCCCCGGCGCGTTCCAGCAGGAACGCGATCCGGTCCAGCGCTGCGACGGGACCCATCGACACCTCCTCACCTCCCAGCCTTGCCCAGGTGCGCCCGGCTCGCACGGCGGGCGTCCGCCGGATGCCGTTCACCCGAACGGCCGCACGCGGGGGTGGCCCGTCAGGGCGTGGGCGGTGCCGCGCCGGTCGCTGTCCGGGAGCGCCGCGGACCGGGGGGGCGTCCGAAGCGCTCCGTTTCCCCGGGCGCTCTACGCTCGATGCATGACCGAAATCGCGAGCCCGCACATCTCCCATCCGCGGATCATGGTGCTCGGCGTCCAGCCGGGCCACCCGCCGTTCCGCATCGTGGAGATCGACGGCCAGGTGGTCGGCGAGGCGAGGTCGCTCACCGATGTGCTGGCGGTCGCCGCGGAGGCCGGCATCCCGGTCCATGACATGGACGATCCCGACGTGGTCCGGTGGGTGGGCGGCGACAAGCTGACCTGGACGCTGCACCACTGAAGGCCGGTCCCGCACCGCGCTGGAGGGCCGTCCCGCGGCGCGGCACGGAACGGCCCTGTGCGCGGGCCGGAGCGGTGGTCGTGCGCCGCGGCGCACCCGAACGGGCGGGCCTCGTCGTCCTCGCCGAAGCCCGCCGCCGGGTTGGTCCGCGGCCCCCGTCGTACGAGCCGACGACGGGTCAGCCGACCGTCCACTTCTGGTTGGCGCCACCGGAGCAGGACCAGATCTGCAGAGGGGTGCCGTTCGCGGAGTTGTTGTCCGTCACATCCAGGCACTTGTTCGCCTGCGGATTCACGATGTCGTGGGCCGCGGTGACCGTCCACTTCTGGTTGGGCCCGCCGCTGCAGTCCCACAGCTGGACCTTGGAGCCGTCCGCCGTGCCGTTGCCGACCACGTCCAGGCACTTGCCGAGTGCCCGCAGGGTACCGTCCGACGCCACCGTCCACTTCTGGGCGGCCGTGCCGTTGCAGTCGTACAGCGTGACGGGCGTGCCATTGGCCGGGTTCGCGCCCGCCACGTCCACGCACTTGCCGGCGAGGCCGGTGATCGGGACACCGGTGCCGCTGGAGCTGTCGCTCGTCGTCACCTTCACCGAGTCCACGACGAGTTGCTGGGGGAACACCGTGGAACCGTCGGGGTCGCCCGGCCAGTAGCCGCCGACGGCGAGGTTGAGGATGAGGAAGAAGGGCTTGTTGAACGCCCAGGCCTTGCCGCCCAGATCGGCCGGGGTGCGCCGCTGGTAGACGGTGCCGTCCACGGACCAGGTGATCGAGTCGGGCGCCCAGTCCACGGCGAAGGTGTGGAAGGCGTCCGCGAACGCCTGGCCGTTCGGCAGGGAGTAGGCGGCACCGATGCCGCCGGAGCCCGAGTAGCCGGGGCCGTGGATGGTGCCGTGGACCGTCCCCGGCTCGAAGCCGACGTTCTCCATCACGTCGATCTCACCGCTGTTCGGCCAGCCGACCTGCCCGATGTCGTTGCCGAGCATCCAGAAGGCCGGCCACATGCCCTGACCACGCGGAATCTTCATCCGGGCCTCGACATGGCCGTACTGCGCCGTGAACTTCCCGGAGGTGTTGAGCCGGGCCGAGGTGTACTGGCAGGTGCCGTACCAGCACTGGTAGTTCGCCGGGTTCTCGCGGCGGGCCGTGATCACCAGATGTCCCTGGCCGTCCAGCGCGGCGTTCTTGTTGCCCGACGTGTAGTACTGCCGCTCGTGGTTGCTGACGTTGTCGCCGGTCTCGATCTGCCACTTGGAGGAGTCGACGGCAGCACCGGCCGGGCCGTCGAAGGTGTCGGAGAAGACGGTCGCGTCCGCCGCCTGCGGAGCCGCGTGGGCCACGGGCGTGAAGGCGGACGCGGCGAGTACCGCCGAGAGCGCGGCGAGGAGGCATCTGCGCAACAGACGTGGGGAGTCCATGACGCTCCCTTTCCGTACGGCCGCCCGGACACGGGCGGGCCGACTGGGTGGGGGGTGGGCGGTACGGCCAAAGGTGCCGGACGCACCGGAAGGGGGGTGTTGGTTCAGCTCTTGATTCAAGAGGTGAGGTAAGGGGCCGTCAAGGCCCTGGTACGGACTAATAGTTCGAGGATGTCTTCTCGCTCCTCTTCCCGGCCCTTGGCGCGCTGCTGCCCGCGTGCGTGACGCGTCCGTGGTGTGCCGCAGAGGTTTCCCCTCCCGTGGGCGGGGCACTCCGGGCGGCAGCCGCTCGCGCCCCGTGCGGTGCGAGAGCCGGTCAGTAGCATGAGACGCGCAGCCCGTTTTCGATCATGCGAGGAGCGGATCGTGCGTGACATCGCCGTCTTCAGCGGCCGTGCCCATCCCGAGCTGGCGGCGGAGGTGTGCGCGCACCTCGGGGTGCCGCTCAGCCCGGTGCGCGTCAGCAGGTTCGCCAACGACTGCCTGGAGGTACAGCTCCAGGCCAACTGCCGTGAGCGGGACGTCTTCCTCGTGCAGCCACTGGTCACCCCCGTGCAGGAGCACCTCGTCGAGCTGCTGTTGATGTGCGACGCGGCACGCGGCGCCTCCGCCGGGCGGATCACGGTGGTGATGCCGCACTACGCGTACGCCCGCTCGGACAAGAAGGACGCGCCGCGGATCTCGATCGGCGGGCGGCTGGTGGCCGACCTGCTGGTCGCGGCCGGAGCCAGCCGCGTGCTGGCCATGACCCTGCACTCGCCCCAGGTGCACGGCTTCTTCTCGGTGCCGGTCGATCATCTGCACGCCCGCCGGGAGCTGGCCGCGCACTTCCGCCAGTACGACCTCTCGCACGCCACCGTCGTCTCGCCCGACCTCGGCAACGCCAAGGAGGCGGCGGCCTTCGCCAGGATGATCGGGGCGCAGGTGGCGGCGGGCGCGAAGCAGCGGTTCGCGGACGACCGGGTCAGCATCAACGCCGTCATCGGCGATGTCGCCGGACGGGATGTCATCGTGCTGGACGACGAGATCGCCAAGGGGAGCACGGCCTTGGAACTCCTGGATCGGCTGCGTGAGTCGGGTCCGCGGTCGATCCGGATCGCCTGCACCCACGGCCTGTTCGCGGCCGGTGCCCTCAAAAGGCTCAGCGAGCAGCCTGACGTCCTGGAGATCGTGTGCACGAACACGGTGCCGGTCCCGGTCGAGGAACGCACGGAGAAGCTGCGCGTCCTGTCCATCGCCCCCGCCCTGGCCGAGGCCGTGCGCCGCATTCACAACGGCGAGTCCGTCAGCGCCCTGTTCGAGGCGCCCCGGAACGAATAGGCCGGGGATGGTGGTTCGCCGCCCGTGAACGCTGATCCTGCGTCAAGGTCTTGCCCCATAGCATGCGGACATGGTTGATCAGCGCTCGGTCGATGTGGGTGGAGTCCGGCTGGCCTACCAGGTGTCGGGTCCGCCGGATGCCCCACCGCTGGTCCTGTTGCACGCGCTGGGTGAGGACGCGACCGACTGGGAGCCGGTGGTACCCGTCCTCGCCCGTCGCCGACGGGTGTATGCCCCCGACCTTCGGGGGCATGGCCGCAGCGACTGGCCGGGGGACCATTCGCTCGAACTCATGCAAGCCGATGTGCTCCGGTTCCTGGACACGCTGGGACTGGGCCGAGTGGATGTGATCGGGCATTCCATGGGCGGGATGGTGGCCTACTTGCTCGCGGAGGACCAACCGCAGCGGGTGAGCCGGCTCGTCCTGGAGGACGTTTGTGTCCCTCGTCCCCGGGAACCGAGTGTCCCGACCAAGCCGGACGGCGACCTGACCTTCGACTGGAAGATGGTGCTGGCCGTCAGGCGGCAGATCGACGCGCCTGACCCCAGGTGGCTGGAGCGGCTCAGCGAGATCACCGCCGGGACCCTCGTGGTGGCCGGCGGTCCACGCAGCCACCTGCCTCAGGACGGCGTCGCCGAGCTGGCCCACCGCATCCCCGACGGGCAGATGGTCACCATCCCGGTCGGTCACCTGATCCACCGCGCAGCGCCGGAGGCGTTCGCGGAGGCGGTTGTGGCGTTCCTGCTGGGGGAGAAGAACGCCTGCCCGGCTCGCCAACCATGAGCGCGCGGTCACAGCCGTGACCCGGAAGCAGGAGCCGGTCCTCCCCGGCCGGGTCGTGCTCCCTGAAGGAGCCGCACAGTCCTAGTAGGGCTTCGTTAGGTAGCCCAACTGCCGTCTGATCGGTAGCGTGTGATCTTGTATCGGGTATGACACCCGAGGAGATGGATGAGGTCCG
>NZ_JBSFXK010000116.1:0-7206 GCF_053595355.1 Streptomyces sp. NPDC002513
CTTCCATGCACGCCGACCGGCCAGCAAGATCGTTCGAGGCATCCCCCGCCAGCCCCACCCACCGAACACTGTCCGGTTCACCACCACGCTCTCACGGTCTTCCCGGGTTCGTAGCGTGGGGCTGGGCTGCGGTTTGGTGAGCCGGGTGGGCGTCCGGGGCCGGGCCGGGAGGGTTTCGGCACACCTGCGGGACGGGCGGGTTGGAGTCGCGGGAAGCGTTCGCCTCCATCGGCGAGCCGTCCACGGCCACCGCCGCCAGGTCCACCAGCCCGTGTCGGCCGCACAAGGCCAGCACCTGCACGAACAGCTTCTTCAAGGCGTCACGATGACGTCGCGAACCGCGCGACGGTGGAGTGGTCGACCCCGCGGTTCGCGGTGATAATGCGGCAGCCCACATCGTCCCAGCAGGCCTGCTCGATGCGGCGGGAGGAGCGTATGCCTTTGCTGTAGCAGTACAGGAGCAGCGCGACCAGGGTCACCGGCGGGTAGGCGGCGCCTCCCTGCCCGTCGGCGCGGTAGCCGTTCTCGAACGCCGAAAGATCGAGTTCCTCGACGACGTCGAGCACTCTCCAGCACAGGTGACCGGGCGGCAACCACTCCCGTGCACTCCGCGGCATCTCGAGATCACCTTCACGGTCGCACACCAGGAAGTTCCGCCCCACGAACCAAGAATCCGAGGCCTGCCCGGAAGCAGGAACCGAACAAGGAATCGCTCTTGACACCCGGCCGGGGGAGGTCATGCGACAGCCTCGCGGTCTTCGCGCGGAGGTGTCGGAACCCTCGACGGACCCTTGCGGGGGTGAGCCGGCGCGATGGAGTCGGCCGTTCCCAGGGGCGGCGGAGGTCCTCGGCGAGTGGTCGGGCGAGGCGGAGCTGGGTGTGGGCGGCGGTGATCAACCAGGTCCACAGGTCGGCGGTGTGCGGGTCGCGGACCTTGGGGACTGTCCAGCCGAGGGTCTGCTTGAACAGCCGGGAGGTGTGTTCCAGGTCGAATCTGCGGAGGAACGCCTGCCGGCGCAGGTCGACGTCCACGCCGGTCAGCCCGGTGCACGAGGACCACAGCCAGACCGGCTTCGGGTCGCGGTTCCCAGGCAGGTGATCGACCTTCAGCCGGATCAACGTGCCGTGGATCAACGGGAGTTCATCGCAGTGGTCGAGCCAGGGGCCACGGGCCTGTGAGCGGGGGTGCATCCGGTCCCAGGCGAGAGCTTCGGCCTTGCCGTAGCGGGTGGTGTCGCAGGCCGTGACCTGATCGGGGGTGTGCCAGGACTCCGGCTTGGAGAAGGTGAGGACACCTCCGTGGCGGTGCCCCCATCGCCGCACCGCCCGAAAGCCCACATGAGTCTGGGCAGTGCCGTGCCCAGCCCTATGCCTGTCGATGCCTTTGGGGATCGCACGTAGCGCTGCCGGGGCGGTAGTGGGTCCTACTCAACGTGCTCGTTTTACAACGTGCCCGAGGATGACGATGCCGACCGCGACACCGAGAAGCCAAGCGGAGTGAAGGCTGAGTGCGACGACCACCAGCATCGCTCCGACGCCCCACAGGCGGGGGAACCGCACAGCTGCCTGCAACCGGTGGCCGGGCATCCGTCCATGGATCAGTGCGTGGACACTCAGCGCGAAACATGCGATCGCCAGTGCCGTCATGCCTATCGCGCCCAGGAGCAATGAGAGATCGCTCGCGGTGAACCGGAAGACCATGCGTGCCCCCTCGTATGGCTGTCAGGGTACGCCGCATGAAGCTCCCTGCCAGCCCGCCCGCTCGGCCACGATCTCCTCACCCCTGAGCACGCTACTTGGCGAGCGGCGTGACGCCATCCGTGGGCGTCGAGCCAGCGCTGGGCAGTGGGGGCGAGGAGGTCGCCTTCCTCTGCGGAGCGCCTGACGCTGCTGCTGCGCCTGCCGTACCTGAGCGAGCGGCACCGGACCCGGGCGACGGACGCACTGTGACTCTCCACGACATCCGCCGGCTGAAAACTCCCGCGGCCCGCGGCCGGCCGTCCGGCGCCGTCCTCGGCGGTGGCGACGTCCAGGCCGAGGATCTCGCGGTGGCCGTCGGCGTTGACACCGACCGCGATCAGCGCGTGGATGTTGATGATGCGGCGGCCCTCGCGGGCCTTCCGGGTCAGCGGTTGGGTTTGGACAGATCCACTGACGCACGCAAACATCGAGGTCAGAGATGCAATTCACGACTCGCCCCACTCTTCAGGGCACCTTCGGCATGGTGTCCTCCACCCACTGGCTGGCCTCGCAGTCGGCGATGGCGGTGCTGGAGGACGGCGGCACGGCGTTCGACGCGGCCGTCGCCGGGGCATTCGTCCTGCATGTCGTGGAGCCCCACCTGAACGGGCCGGCCGGCGAGGTCCCGATCCTCCTCGCCCCGGCGGGCGGCGAGGTGCGGGTGCTGTGCGGGCAGGGCGTGGCACCCGCCGGAGCCACCGTCGCCCACTACCGGGATCTGGGCCTCGCACTGGTCCCCGGCACCGGGCCGCTCGCCGCGGCCGTCCCGGGCGCGTTCGACGCCTGGATGCTGCTGCTGCGCGACCACGGCACGAAGTCCCTCGCCGACGTCCTCGCGTACGCCATCGGCTACGCCGAGCACGGGCACGCGCCCGTGGAGCGCGTCGGCGAGACCGTCGAGAGCGTGCGGGAGCTGTTCGAGAGCGAGTGGACCTCGTCGGCCGAGATCTATCTGCCCGGCGGACGCGCGCCCCGGCCCGGTGCGCTGCTGCGCAATCCCGCGCTGGCCGCCACCTGGAAGCGGCTGCTCGCCGAGGTGTCCGGGGCCGGGGACCGGGTGGCGCAGATCGAGGCCGCCCGCGAGGTGTGGCGGTCCGGTTTCATCGCCGAGGCCCTGGTGCGGCAGGCGCGGCGGCCCACCCTGGACGTGACCGGCGAGCGCCACACCGGCACCCTCACGGCCGAGGACCTCGCCACCTGGTCCGCGACCTACGAGGCGCCGGCGACCTACGACTGGAACGGCTGGACGGTGTGCAAGGCCGGCCCCTGGAGCCAGGGCCCGGTCTTCCTCCAGCAGCTCGCCCTGCTCCCGCCCGAGCTGCCCCGATACGGGAGCGCCGACTACGTCCATCTGCTGATCGAGGGCTGCAAGCTCGCCATGGCCGACCGCGAGGCCTGGTACGGCGACGCCGCCGAGGTGCCCCTCGACGAGCTGCTGTCGGACGCGTACAACGCCGAGCGGCGTGCCCTGATCAGCGACAAGGCGTCGTACGAGCTGCGCCCCGGGGCCCCCTTGGGCTGTGTCCCGCGCCTGAGCCGGTACGCGCGTGTGGTCGCCGACGAGCCCGGTTTCGACCCGATGGGGATCGGCGAGCCGACGGTCGCCAAGCGCACCCCGTCCCCGCTGCCCGGCGATCCGGACGTCACCGCCGACGGGACGACCCGCGGCGACACCTGCCATCTCGACGTCGTCGACCGCTGGGGCAACATGGTCGCGGCCACTCCCAGCGGCGGCTGGCTGCAGTCGAACCCGGTGGTGCCCGAACTGGGCTTCCCGCTCGGCACCCGGCTCCAGATGACCTGGCTGGACGAGGGCCTGCCCAACTCCCTGACGCCCGGGCGTCGCCCCCGCACCACCCTCACCCCCTCGATCGCGCTGCGCGACGGCGTGCCCGTGCTGGCGTTCGGCACGCCCGGCGGCGACCAGCAGGACCAGTGGCAGCCGCACTTCTTCCTGGCGGCCGCCCTGCGCCCGCCGGTCCGCGGCGGCCTGGACCTACAGGGCGCCATCGACGCCCCGAACTGGCACAACGACAGCTTTCCCGGCTCCTTCTACCCGCGCGGCATGCGGCCCGGCAGCGTCACCGTCGAGTCGCGCACGGACCCCGCGGTCGTCGAGGAGCTGCGCCGACGCGGCCATGACATCACGCTCGGCGACGCCTGGTCCGAAGGGCGGCTGTGCGCGGTCGCCCGCGACCCGGAGACCGGTGTGCTCTCGGCAGCGGCGAACCCGCGCGGGATGCAGGGGTACGCGGTCGGACGCTGACCCCCGGGCGACGAGGCACCCGGTCACAGCGACGGGCGACGCCCGGCGGGCCGGGGCAGGTACTTTGTGTTCATGCCGATTCCACCGTGAGTGCACCGAACCGGTGGGGATTGTCAGTGCTGCGTGCTCTCATGGACGCATGATGATCGGAGACATCGAAACCATCGACGAGTTTCTCGCCCACCGCACGTCCGAGGTGGAGGACGCCCTCCGCACGGCGGCCGCCACCGAGATCATGCCACGCTTCCGCCGTCTCGCCGAGCACGAGATCGACGAGAAGAGCGGCCCCCACGACCTGGTCACGGACGCCGACCGCAAGGCCGAGGAGTATCTCACCGAGGCCCTGTCCAAGCTGCTGCCCGGCTCGGTCGTGGTGGGCGAGGAAGCGGTCCACGCCAATCCCGCGACCTACGACGCGCTGCGCGACGAGGCACCCGTGTGGATCGTCGACCCCGTCGACGGCACCCGCCAGTTCGTGCACGGCGACCCCGGATTCTGCACCCTGGTCGCGCTCGCCCAGGGGGGCGTCGTGCACGCCTCCTGGACCTACGCTCCGGCCCGCGACCAGCTCGCCACGGCGATACGGGGCGGGGGCGCGTTCCTCGACGGCAGGCGGCTGCACTCGGGCTCACCCGCGCCGGGCCGCGACCTGGAAGTGGCCACGTCCCACCCCTTCTACACGACGGACGAGCAGAAGCGCGCGCTCCTCGGCCTGCAGACGGAGGGCATCCGCCCGCGCTCGTGCGGCTCCGCCGGTCTGGAGTACCTGCACATCGCCCAGGGCCTGCTGGACGCCACGGCGTTCTGCTGGGAAGCGGCCTGGGACCACGCCGCGGGCCTGCTGCTGGTCGAGGAGGCGGGCGGCACCCACCGCACGATGGCGGGCGAACCCTTCCGCATCACCGGGGGCAACGCCCTGCCGTTCACCGCGGCCCGGGACGAGGCCACGGCCCGCCGGGTGCTGGAGCTGCTGTCCGCCCAGGTCTGAGAGCACCCTCGCCGAGGGGCGGGAACGCCCTGCCGGGAGCGAGTGCCCCGCAGGCCGCGAGCGCCGCGTCGGGCGCCGGAAACGGAAGTGCGGCATCCATCGAGGACCGGCCCTGCGCCCCTGCGGTGTCGGACCCCCGGCATATCCTGAGGGCCAGTGGCCGTCGGTGACGAAGGAGTCCGAAGGTGCCGTCGATGCTCGATGCGGTCGTGGTGGGGGCCGGACCCAACGGGCTGACGGCTGCCGTGGAGCTGGCCCGCCGGGGCTTCTCCGTGGCCGTCTTCGAGGCCCGCGACACCATCGGGGGCGGCGCCCGCACCGAGGAGCTGACACTGCCCGGCTTCCGGCACGACCCGTGCTCCGCCGCACACCCCCTCGGCATCAACTCGCCCGCCTTCAGAGCACTGCCCCTTCAGCGGTACGGCCTCACATGGCTGCACGCGGACCTGCCGATGGCCCACCCCTTCCCCGACGGCACCGCCGCGGTGCTGTCCCGGTCCGTGGCCGAGACGGCCGCCTCGTTCGGACCGCGTGACGCGGGGACGTACCGCCGGCTGGTCGAGCCCTTCCTCCGCCACTGGGACACGCTGGCCCGGGACTTCATGTCCCTGCCGCTCACCGCCCTCCCACGGGACCCAGTCACCCTGGCCCGCTTCGGCCTCGTCGGCCTGCCCCCCTCGACCTGGCTGATGCGCCGCTTCCACGACGAGCGGGCCAAGGCCCTGTTCGCCGGGCTCGTCGCCCATGTGATCGCCCCGCTCAACGGCTTCGCCACCGGCGGGATCGGCCTGGTCTTCGCGCTGGCCGCGCACGCCCGCGGCTGGCCGGTGGCCCGCGGCGGCTCCCAGTCCATCGTCGACGCGCTCGCCGCGTACCTCAAGGACCTCGGCGGCACCGTCCACACCGACTACGAGGTCAAGCGCCTCGACGACCTGCCCCCGGCGCGCGCGTACGTCTTCGACACCTCGCCCACCGCCCTGGCCCGGATCGCGGGCCTCGGGCGGTACTACGACACGTACCGGTACGGCCCCAGCGTCTTCAAGATCGACTACGCGCTGGACGGCCCCGTGCCGTGGACCGCGAAGGAACCGCGCGTCGCCGGAACCGTGCAGATCGGGGCCGACAGGCTGGAGATCGACACCGCCCTGCGCGCGGTGTCCCGGGAGGGCCGGGCGCCCGACCCCCCCTTCCTCATCACCGTGCAGCCCAGCGTCGCCGACCCCACCCGGGCGCCGCAGGGCAAACAGGTCTTCTGGGCGTACGGCCATGTGCCGAACGGCTGGCGAGGAGACCTCACCGACGCGATAGAACGCCAACTGGAGCGATTCGCACCGGGCTTCCGCGACCGCGTCCTCGCCCGCGCCACCGCGGGCCCGCCCGAACTGGCCGCCCGCAACGCCAACTACGTCGGCGGCGACATCGCCTCCGGCGCGGCATCCGGACTCCAGCTCCTGCTGCGCCCCAAACCGTCCCTGTTCCCGTACGGCACCCCGCACCCGGCCGTCTTCATCTGCTCGTCGGCCACCCCGCCGGGCCCCGGCGTACACGGCATGTCCGGCCACAACGCGGCGAAGGCCGTCTGGCGGAGGCTGAGACAGACATGACCGCCATCACGCTGATCCAGGGGGACATCACCCGGCAGAGCGCCGACGCGATCGTCAACGCGGCCAACTCCTCGCTGCTCGGCGGGGGAGGCGTGGACGGCGCGATCCACCGCCGCGGCGGCCCCGCGATCCTTCGGGAGTGCCGTGCCCTCCGCGCCTCCCACTACGGCAAGGGCCTGCCCACCGGCCAGGCGGTCGCCACCACGGCGGGGGAACTGGACGCGAGCTGGGTGATCCACACAGTCGGCCCGGTCTGGCAGATCGGCGGCGGCGACGCATCGCTTCTCGCGTCCTGCAACCGGGAGTCACTCCGCGTAGCCGACGAGCTGGGTGCCCGGACGGTCGCGTTCCCGGCGATCTCCACCGGCGTGTACCGGTGGCCGATGGACGATGCAGCTCGCATCGCGGTGGAGACGGTGCGAGCCACGGAAACGGAGGTCGAGGAGGTCAGGTTCGTCCTCTTCGACGAGCGGGCATACGCACTGTTCGCCGCGCAGCTCCGTTGAGGGAACCGTGGTTCAGCATGATCTAGCGCGGAACCCCGGGCGTTCACGCCCGGGAGGAAGCGCTTCTTAACACTGCTCTGACGTGCACGAGTGCACGGGTCT
>NZ_JBSFXK010000117.1:0-6838 GCF_053595355.1 Streptomyces sp. NPDC002513
GCGGATACGACGTAGACACTCGCATCCTTGCAGGTCAGCGGCACCTTTCTACTACCGGGGCGTCAGATCACCCAATTCCGCTGAATACCCAGGGTGAAGTCGACGTCGAGCTTCGCGTCGTACGCGTCGGGCTGGATACCGAGTTCGTGGGTGCTGTACTCGCCGAACCGGTTGATGTGCTCGGTCAGGTACGGCGAGATGTGCGCCAGGTCTTCCGGGTCGATCTCCCATCCCTCCTCAAGGAGCTGGCGCACGATCTCCGCGATGTCCAGGGCGTTGTGGAAGATCACTGCGTTCGTGAGCAGGGCGTTGAACTTCATCGCCTTCTCCTGCTCGATGGGGTCGTTGTCGGCGATGACGCCGCGGTTGCCGAAGCCGATCCACTGGGAGAACCGGTTGAACGACTCGACCTTGTTGGTCGCCGCGGTCACCCGTCGGCGCAGCGGCGCGTCGGAGAGGTAGCGCAGAAGCTGGACGGTGCGGATCACGCGGCCGACCTCACGGAAGGCCGCGTAGGTGGCGTTCTTCCGCGACCCGGAACGCAGGCGCTTGAGCAGTGTGGAGGAGGAGATGGTGCCCTCGCGTACGGAGACGGCCACCCGCATCAGGTGGCGGAACTGGGACTCGATCAGGTCGAAGTCGATGACGTCCTTGCCCGGCTCGCCGAACAGGGCGTCGATGTGTACGTACTCGCTCCGCTTGGAGGATCGGTAGAAGGTCAGTTCCTTCCAGTTCCTGATTCTGGGCATCAGGTCGAAGCCCAGCAGGTGAGCGAGCGCAAAGACCGGGAAGCTCTGACCCTGCGTATCCGCGTGCACGGTGGTCGGCTGCACCTCGCTGGAGTTCTTCAGCAGACCCTCGATGATGTAGACGGCCTCCCACACCCCGCACGGGATGAAGTGCGTGAACAGCGCGATGTAGGTGTCCGAGACGTGGTGGTAGGCGATCCCGCCCGGCTTGCCGTACCTCACGCTCGTCTTGGACAGCAGCTTGTCGAGATACGTGTCCATGTGGGTGCCGTCCGCCGCGACGGCGGTCCCGTCGCCCCACGCCTGCGAGATGTCGAGGCGGGCGTGCGCGTTCACCAGGTCGGCGATCGCCTCGTTCAGCAGCACGATCGAGAAGTGCTTGTTGGCGACGTACGACAGCTCGTGCCCGCTCACGCCGGGGATGTGCCGGGCGGCCTCGTACGGGCCCATGTTGGTGCCCTTGACGAACGTGACGATCACGTAGCGGCCCAAGGGGTCGGTGAGCTTAGGCTCGTTGCCGGACGGCGGGCCGAAACGGCGCCACCACTCCACCCAGTACGCGGTCCGGGCCACGATCCCCATCAGGGAACGCTCTGGCATCCTCGCCTTGATCTCCTGCTCCAGCCGCTTCGCCGAGGGCCGCTGGCCGTCAGCCCGGAACGCCTTCAGCGACGGGATGCCCGTCTCCGGATCGATGACCAGGCCGTCGTTCTCCGGATACTCGGCGTCGGCCGCCGCGGCGGCGCCGCGCAGCTTGTCCTCCAGCTGCCGGCGGAAGAACTTCGCGTCGAACTCGGCGCTCTCGCCCGCCTCGGCGAGGCCGACCTCCACCAGGTAGGACCCCAGCGTCTCCTGGACGACCTCCCAGGCCAGCAGCTGCTCGGACCAGTCGGCGTACTCCTCCAAGCCGACCACCGCGACGTCGCCGGTGCGCAGTTCCTCGGCGAGCGCGGTGAAGACCATCGCCTCGAAGTGCTTGCGCACGAACTGCCCGGTCCGGGTCTTGTCGAGGACGGCCTTGCGCCAGTTCCGGGTGGCGAAGGAGATGTCGACCTCCTTTCCCTCCTCGTTGAAGGCGGTGATGTACTCGCCGCGGGCCGCCTGGTGCCGCTGGGCGTGCGCGAGGGCGTCCAGCACCCGGCTGTCCTCGCTGGTCGCGCTGAACTTCAGCTTGTCGTTGTCGGCCAGGTCGAACATCACCGCCCGGTCCCGGCCGATCTGCCCGTACAGCAGCACTTCCCAGAAGTTGCCGTGATGGGCGGAGACCTTCTCGATCTGCTCGTACTGCTTCGCGAAGCCACCGAAGCCGTCTACCGCGCGGGTGACCGCGCCGAACCCGCCGGCCTGCACCACCTGGGCCTTCACCAGGGAGAGGACCGCCGAGGAGAGCCTGCCCTCCAGCCGCGTCGCGATTTCGTCCACCGACGCCTCCTCGTCCAGACCCTCCAGGGCCTGACGGACCTCGGCGGTCATGGCCGCGGCCTTACGGGGACGAAGTCCCGCAGCTCCGAGGCATCCGCCGCGTCCGCCTCCCCGGCGAAGTCGGTGACCTTCCCCGCGGCGACCCCCTCCATCCACACATCGGTGTCGCCCAGCTCGTCCAGCCATTCCAGACGCTCGGTCAGGTTCTTGAAGTGCGACCAGGTCGGGCCCTTGGCGGGCTTCTTCAGCCGGTTGAACAGCGTCGTCCCGTCGCTGTCTCGGTCCTCCAGCAGCCGCATGAGCCCCGCCCGCTGAGCAGGCTTCATGCGGTCGTGGATGCCCGTACAGGTCGAGGCGTTCACCTCGGTGCGGATCTTCGAGGCCATCTTGTCGAAGGTCGAGAACCCTGGCAGCTCCAGCCCGGCCTCCACCACTTTCTCCAGCGCGATGTTGATGAGGTCCGCCGGGCGGTTCTTCGCCGCGGCCTCCTTACGGATCGACTGCTCGACGATTCCCCGCGCCTTGGCCTGGTCGTACGTCACGTCGGCCCGCTTGCGGAGAGGGCACCGTCCGGCGTCGACACGGCGGTCAGGTAACGGCACACGCGCTCGATGCGCTGTCCGCCGCACCGCCCGATCGAGTCCAGGACGCGCAGCGCGTGCGCGGTGTGCAGGGGCTGGCTGACCGGACCCCGCAGATCGGGTTCGAGGGCGTGACCGTACCCCTCGTCCTCATTGCGGTGGGCGGCCAGGGCGGTCTCCACGGGGTCGGCGCCGCCCAGGAAGTGGTAGGCGAAGCGGCGCTGCTCCAGCACGCGCGCGGTGAGCCAGACGAACTGCTCGGCGCGGGAGAGCGGGGTGTGCGCCGGGTGCGCAGCGGGGAGTGGGGATGCTCCGGTTTCGGCCATGGGTCAGACCGTAGGACGGAAAGCGGTCCTGGCAAGCGGTCCCGGACAGGGCCCACTCTCAGGGGCTGGATACTGGAGTCATGCGGTTGACGGTCTTCTGGCAGCGGATGGCGGATCACTTCGGTGAGGGGTACGCCGATACCTTCGCGCGCGACCACGTGATGACGGAGTTGGGCGGTCGCACGGTGCACCAGGCGCTGGACGCCGGCTGGGAGGCCAAGGACGTGTGGCGTGTGGTGTGCGGGGCCATGAACATTCCGCACGAGAAGCGCTGAAGGCGAACGAAGATCCGCAGGTGGTCCCCGACTGTCGGTCGCGTCGGGGAGACTTGCTCCGTGGCCCCGACAGACGAGACCGCACAGGTCGCTCAGCAGGAATCGCCCTTCGGCACGCCCCGGCCCGACGGGCCCCCGGTGGGTGAGGGCGCCGTGCCGGGTGTCCGCATGCCGCGCTGGCTGCCGCGCGCCATGGTGCTGGCGCTCGCCCTCATCGCCGTGTTCCAGTTCGGCAGCTGGGCGTTCCACCAGCTCACCAGCCTGCTGATCAACATCCTCATCGCGTTCTTCCTGGCGCTCGCCATCGAGCCCGCGGTGAGCTGGATGGCCTCCCGTGGCATGCGCCGGGGGCTGGCCACCTTCCTGGTCTTCCTCGGTCTGACGATCGCCGTGGCCGGGTTCGTGACGCTGCTCGGCTCGATGCTCGCGGGGCAGATCGTCAGGATGGTCGAGGGCTTCCCGGCCTACCTCGACTCCGTGATCAACTGGATCAACATGACGTTCCACACCCAGCTCAGACGGGTGGACGTCCAGGACAGCCTGGTCCACTCCGACTGGCTGAGAAAGTACGTCCAGAACAGCGCCAGCGGTGTGCTGGACGTCTCCGCGCAGGTGCTGGGCGGCCTCTTCCGACTGCTGACGGTCGGGCTGTTCTCGTTCTACTTCGCCGCCGACGGGCCGCGGCTGCGGCGCGCGCTGTGCTCGGTGCTGCCGCCCGCCCGGCAGGCCGAGGTGCTGCGTGCCTGGGAGATCGCGGTCGACAAGACGGGCGGCTATCTGTACTCGCGCGGCCTGATGGCGCTCATATCAGGCATAGCGCACTACGTCCTGCTGGAAGCGCTGGGTATTCCGTACGCGCCCGTGCTCGCCGTCTGGGTCGGCCTGGTCTCGCAGTTCATCCCCACCATCGGCACCTATCTCGCGGGCGCCCTTCCGATGCTGATCGCCTTCACCGTGGCCCCCTGGTACGCGGTGTGGGTGCTGGTCTTCGTCGTGATCTACCAGCAGTTCGAGAACTACATGCTGCAGCCCAAGCTGACCGCGCGGTCCGTGGACATCCATCCCGCGGTCGCCTTCGGGTCGGTCATCGCGGGCACCGCGCTGCTCGGCGCGGTCGGCGCGCTGATCGCCATCCCCGCGGTGGCGACACTGCAGGCGTTCCTGGGGGCGTATGTGAAGCGGTACGCCGTCACGGACGACCCGCGGGTCCAGGGGCACCGGGCCCGTGGCTCCGGAAGCGTCGCCGTGCGTCTGCGGCGGCACTTCCTCCGCTGAGCGCCGCAGCCGGGACTCACCAGGTGAGCGCCGCCCAGACTCCCGCGCCGAGCACGGCGGCGGTGTAGGCGCCGACCGCCGCGCGCAGGAGGCGCCGCTTCGCGGCGGCGCTCCAGGCGGTGCGGGACAGCAGCCAGGCCAGCGCGGGCAGCACCAGCACAGCGTGCAGGCTGACGCCGTGCAGGGGCTTGAGCGGCGCCGTCGAGTGGTACGCCGCCTGCTGATGCCCGGTGCGGGACAGCACGACCCCGCGCGCGATCATCACCGCCCCCGACAGCAGCGCCACCATCAGGATCGCGAAGCCGGAGCGCAGCGCGAGCGGCATGCCCGAGGGGCCGTCGGGCCGGTGCCGGAACGCGGCCGCGGCGAACGCCGAGAGCACGACGACCAGGACGCCGCCGCCCACCGCGAGCGTCATCGCGACCCCGGTGTCGAAGGGCGTGGTGGTGTTGAGGTGCGAAGGCACGCGACGCCACGCCTGGAGGGTGATCCCGGCGACCTCCACGACGCAGTCGGCGGCGAGGACGACGAGCAGCGCGGTGCGCGGCCGCGCACCGATGCGCAGGTACGAGGTCACCCAGGTGACCGCGATCAGCGTCAGCCCGAACGAGAGCCCGAACGTGACGGGCTTGCGCCAGGAGACGGGACCGTCCCAGGGGCCGCCGTCGACGGCGAACACCAGCAGATGCGCCAGCCCCGACAGCACGAGGGCGGTGCCGGTCGCGAGACAGAGGCGTTCACCGGGGCGGGCGGCGCGCCACACGGCGCTCGTCAGGCGGGCGGGGACGGGGACGGCGGCGGTGCCGGCCGGCCGGGCGGTGGCGGCGGGCATGCGGATTCCTGGTCGGTCCATGGGGACAGCGTCGAGGTGTTGGGCTGCAGGGTCGTCGTACCGCCGGAGACTCCTGCCGTACGCCCCGGGAAGTAGCCCTCCGCCCCGGCCGGGCACCGGCCTTCTCGGGCAGCTGTCCCGTGTCGCGAAGGGTGAGGAGTGTCATTGAGGTTTGAGTGACGCAGGTCACTTCTTTGGCGCTGGGGAGCCGGGGCGGTGGACCGTCTGGGTGAGGCGTCGCAGCGCGGCGTGGCCGGGTGGGCCCCAGGTGCGTTTGCCGCCCGGACGACCGTGGACGCCTGCCTCTCCGATGAAGATGCAGGCGAGGGCTTTCAGTACCGCCCAGCCGCGGGCGCGGCGAAGGGCCGCCGGGTCCGGGACCGGCTGATAGGCGGCGTGGAAACGGTCGGCGGCGCCGTCCGGCAGCAGTATCCACGCGGCGGCGAGGTCGCAGGCCGGATCGCCCACGCAGAGGTCGCCGAAGTCGATCACGCCGCAGAAGGTGCCGTCCGCGGTGAGGATGTTGGCCGGATGCAGGTCGCCATGGAGCCACAGCGCCGGCCCCGTCCAGTCGGGCGCGGCGACGGCGTCCTCCCAGACGGCACGGACGGCGTCCGGGTCGGGGAGCAGCCCCAGCTCGGTGGCCGAGGCCAGCGCCCGGGTGAACGGCTCGGCATGGTCGGCCAGCGGGCCCCCGCGGTCGCGGCCGGTCGGCGCCCCTTCGGGGGCAGGCCGGTGAAGAGCGGTCAGGAAGGCGGCCAAGGTGTCGGCTGCCTCCGCGGCGCGCGTGGCGGGGACGCGGTCGGCGGGCGTTCCCGGCACCCAGGTGGTGACGATCCAAGGCCGCGGAAACCGCTCGGAGGGCTCGCTGAGGCGCTGCGGGACGGGGACCGGCAAGGGAAGACGCGGGGCGAGAGCGGGAAGCCACTCGTGCTCTTTGCGCAGCAGCGCGTCCGCGGACAGCGTCGCCCAGGGCAGCCGGACGGCGAGGTCGTCGCCGAGCCGCCACACCTGGTTGTCCCAGCCGCGTGCGCCGAGCTCCAAAGGGAGACCGGCCAGGTCGGGGTGCTGGTCGTGCAGCAGATCCCGGACCAGTTCCGCGGTGATCTCGATCTCGGTGTGGGTCATGCGGAGCCACTTTAGTGGCGCGGGACATCGGCGACCGTAGGCTCGGAGATGCACGCGGTGCGCTTGACATGAAAATCGAACATCCATTCTTATGGAGCCTCCGGTTCGGCTCTCCACGGGGATTTCGACAGGGTTTTCATGGAGAAGTGCCCGAGTTAGAGGCCGCGCAGATAGGCGTGCGCTCATGGGCGGCGGTTCGGGCGGTCGTCCCAGCGGTGGGTCGTCCATGCCTGGCGGATCAGGCTACGGA
>NZ_JBSFXK010000118.1:0-6739 GCF_053595355.1 Streptomyces sp. NPDC002513
AGCGTCACGCGACGGCCCGCCCTCGAACGGCAGAGGACATTACGGGCGAACCGCCGAGACAAAAGACGACAAGCCCCAACTGACGGATCGAGGTTCACCCCGCTGCGCGAGCAGGACCTGACCCCCGCCGGCCTCGGTCAGGCCGCCTGACCATCCGTATCCGAGGGCTTCTCCTGCTGCTTCACCTGGTCCCCGGAGGCCGGGAGCTCTCACACCGCGCTTCTATTGCGGTCGCATTAGGTGCAGGTCCTCGCCCCAGGCGTCCAGCACCGCGCCGTGCCCGGCCTGCCGGGCCACTGCCTCGACCTGGGCGAAGAGGCGGCGCTGTGCGGATACGTCGCCCGTTCCCGCGATGCGGTCCGCGGCGTCGAGCAGCGTTCCGGTGTCCCAGCCGGGCAGCGGGAATCGGGCGAGCTCCCATTCCAGGTACTTGTTGTAGGGGCGGGGGCGACGGTCCAGTGCGAAGAGTAGATCCAGCAGGAACCGGATGCTGTCGGCGGCGTCGAGCTGGGCCGCGAGCGTGTGCCCGTCGCGGTCGTTCTTGACTGAGCGGTAAAGGGAGTTGGCGTAGGCGTCGAGCGATTCGTCCGCCTCCCGGAAGGCTTCGTCGGCGTCGAGCCGTGCCTTTTCGGCCAGGATCTGGGCGATGGCTCCGTCGAGCCGGTCGAGCACGATCTGGGCGCGGGCAAGGGCGTACCGCTCGAAGCCCGGCATTCCGGCGGCGCGGAACTCGTCGAGGGAGAGGACGACGAGGTCGAGTTCCGGGGTGCGGTGGCCCGTGAACCGGGTGAGGTCGGTTGTCGCGTCATCAGCGAGAACGACGTACAGGTCGTGATCGGAGTGCTTGGTGGTCATCCCCTCGTGAGCCCGGGAGCCCTTGAGGACAAGGCCGACGACAGCTGGATCAGCGGCGGCGAGTTCGACGAACGCATCGTAGGTGATGGGGTTCTGAGCAGTCATTTCGTGATCTCCGGGATCGTCATGATGGGCATACCAATCAGGCGACCCGAACTCATCAGGGTCGCTCCCGCACCATCTGCGGCGGCGCTTGGCCGTCGCCCGGAAAATCAACGCACGTGCGGACTCTACTCCCCAGTCAGCCCAGAGGTCTGAGCCTCGTTGCTCTCGTCCCGAACTGACCGATGCCTCCAGGATGTTTTCGTCGAAGACCCGAGTTGCCGTAGTAAATACCGGATTTACTGCGGCAGAGCCCCTACCGTGATCACCGCGACCTGCGGCGGACGATTCCGGCCGCCGGGGCGAGGTGTACGCATTTACTGCGGCAGTGCCGGAAGGGCGGGGCGGTGTGACGATCGAACCAGTGACCGAACTCGGGGGCGAGGACGCGCTCCGGTTGCCGCGCGCTCGGGTCGTACCTCTGGGGGTCCCAGTAGTTCTCGCCGAAAAAACAACGCTAAGGACTGAGCCCCAGGTCAGGCTGTGGGCTCCAGAGTGGCTGTGGCTGTCTGCTCGTCGTGTTCGCGCAGCATGCGCATGACGGTGGCCGGGGCTGGGTGCTGGCCGCGCTTCTTGCCGGTGCGGATGACGAGGCGGGAGGCGATCTCGCGCAGCGAGAGGTGTTCGTCGTCGCGCAGGCGCAGGGCGGTGGCGAGCATGTCCTCGTCGGAGACCTTGACCCCGCCGATCGCTTTGCCCTTCGTACGGGCGGTCTCCTGGCCTTCGAGGGTCTTGTCGCGGATGTAGTCGCGCTCGGACTCCGCCATGGCGGCGAAGAAGGCGAACAGGGCGGCCCCGTGGCCGGACGGGTCGTGCTTCCCGGCCAGGGGGCCGGTGAGGAACTCCAGCTCGATCTCGGCGTCGCGCAGTTCCTCGGCGACCTTGAGGAGTTCCAGAGCGCCGCGGCCGAGCCGCTTCATCTCGTGCACCACGAGGGTCACCCTCGCCCCCAGCGAGCGGTACTCGCGAGCCGCCGCCAAGGCCGCCTTCATTTCGGGGCGCTCGCGGACCCGGGTGCTGATCCGTTCCTGGAAAAGCCGGTGTACGCCAGAGGATTCGAGGGCGTCGACCTGAGACTGGATCTCCTGCGTCCTGCTGGAGACGCGGGCGTACGCGAGCCGGACCTCCATCGGCACGGCAGGCGCCGCGAGCTTCTGCACGGGCAGGGCCTGCCAGGCGGAGCCGGGATGGCGTACGGCCGGAGTGGCGACGTGCAGCTCGGAGCGGAGCGCGGGGACGAGCTGGAAGCGCGCGGTGTGGTACTTGAGCGCGACCTTGCCGGAGGTGGTGCGGCAGGGCGAGCCCGCCGGGGCCTGGCAGGTGGACATCGGGCAGGTGTGCGACTCGACGAGCCGGTACGGGTCGGTGATCACGCTCGGATCGTTTCAGAAGTGCGTTTCACCGGTCAAGAGGAAGGAAACGGCCTGTGAAACAAGTCGGCCTGCGGCGATGTTGCTGGCGCCCGGTGTTGAAACGGGGACCACCTATGAAACACCGACTTGCGGTGGGGCCGGGGCGCGTCAGGGGTTGTTCAGGTAGGCGAGAACGGCGAGGACGCGGCGGTTGTTGTTGTCGTTATCGGTGATGCCGAGTTTGCCGAACAGGGAGGTGGTGTACTTGCTGATGGCGCTTTCGCTGAGGAAGAGTCGTTGGCCGATGGCCTGGTTGGACAGTCCTTCGGCCATGAGGCCGAGCACGGAGTGTTCGCGTTCGGTGAGCCGTTCGAGTCGCCGGTTCGAGGATCCGCTGGACAGTAGTTTGGCGATGACGGCCGGGTCCATGGCGGTCCCGCCGGCGGCGACGCGTTCCAGGGCGTCGATGAACTGATCGGCGTCGAAGACGCTCTCTTTGAGGAAGTAGCCGATGCCACCGGCGCCGTCGGCCAGGAGTTCGCGGGCGTACAGCTGCTCGACGTACTGGGAAAGGATGAGGACCGGCAGTCCGGGCAGTTCGCTGCGGGCGACAAGAGCCGCCCGCAGGCCCTCGTCCGACTGGGTCGGTGGCATGCGGATGTCGACGACGGCAACATCCGGCCGCCACGTCAACAGCGCGTGCAGCGTCTCGGGTCCGGTGGCTGCGGTCGCCACCACCTGGTGTCCATATGCCTCGATGAGGCGAACCATCCCGTCACGCAGGAGGTAGAGGTCTTCGGCTACAACGATTCGCACGGCACCATCATCCTCACCCGGGTCGGGCCGCCTTCCGGGCTGGTGATCTCCAGGGTGCCGTCGAAGACCGCGAGGCGGCGGCGCAGCCCCGCGAGTCCGCCGTCGGCTCGCAGGCCGGCTCCGCCGCGGCCGTTGTCTTCGACATCGATGACGATGCCGGTGTCGTCCTGGGTGATGGAGATCCGGGCCTGGGTCGCATGGGCGTGCTTGACCGAGTTGGTCAGCAGTTCGGCGATGGCGAAGTACAGGGCGGACTCGATCGGCGGGTCCAGGCTGAGTTGAAGGTGGGCGCTGACAGCCGCTTCGATCGGGCTGTCCAGGGCAAGAGCGCGAACGGCATCGATGAGCCCGCGGTCGTTCAGCACGGGCGGGTTGATTCCCTGGACCAGTTCGCGGAGCTCGGTCAGTGACGCGGTGGCACCGGCCCGCGCTTCCCGCATCAGCGTCCTGGCCTGGTCAGGGTCGGTTTCCATCAGCTTCTCCGCAGTCGCCAAAGAGAGCCCGAGCCCGACCAGGCGGGCCTGCGCCCCGTCGTGCAGGTCCCGCTCGATCCGGCGGATCTCGGCGGCCTGGGCGACCGTCGCATCCGCGCGCTGGGCAGTCAGCTCGTCCACCCGGTCCGCCAGCGCCATCGCGGGTGACGGGCGCAGGAAGTGGACGGCCACTGGCTCGACACACCGCCAGGCATACGGGGCGCTAGCGACGGCCACGACCAGGCCGAGCGCCCCGACGACGCGCGCGGCGGGCCCCGGCTGGCCGAGCCCGAGGACCGCTACGGCCACCCCGGCTGGCGGGAGGGAGGCGACCACGCCCGCGGTGAGCGGCGCGATCGCCGTGAACCGCAGGTCGCGCCAGTTGGCGGGGTCGCTCCACCGGACCCGCCACTTCTGATCCAAGAGGGCATCGCGGCGGGTGCGCTCGTAACTGAAGCCGTTCCACCAGTACCCGGTGGACATCCGCGTCACCGGCCCGGCCTGCCGGTATCCGGCGGGGATGACGGTGGCCGTCCACCTCGCGACGAGGAAGCGGACCATCCGGCAGACCGAGCGGGACAGGGCGAGCGTGCACCCGCACACCAGCACGACCGGCGCAACCCACGACCACGGGTTTCCCGCTCCCCACCAGATCCCCAGCGCCACGGCGGCGGCCCACATGGCCGGGACCAGCATGCTGATGACCGCCACGACGCACGCCCGTACGAACCCCACGCCGACGCGCGCCAGCCATGAACCCAGCTGTCTCATGATTCTTCCTTCGTATTCTGTTCGGTGCTCCCACTGTGCACCGCGCGGAGCCCGCTACCGTCCTGGTCAGCCGGGGAGTGGGGCTAGCCCCACCCGCCCGTGGGTCTAGACGGATACCGCGTCGGTCTGGCGCTTTTTAGCGTCGGTGAGCATGGAAACCAACAAGCACGCGACTGAGGCGGCACTCCTCAACTGCCCCCGCACCCAAGAAGCCTTCGACACGGCGAAGAACAGCGTCAAGGTCTACGGCGCACTCAGCGCCGTCGCCCTCCTGGCGGTCATCGTGGTGTCGAGCAGCGGTCGTATGGTGAACACGTTCATGTGGGTCCGGGCAGTCCTGCTGCCTGTAGTCGCCGTGCTGATCTACCGGATGACCGTCTCCGCTTCCCGGGGATCTCGACGGGCCTTCGAGCGCGTGAGCGCCCTCGCCGTCATCATGCCGATCGCGATCATCGGCGTCGACCTGATCCCGGGTGCCTGCCCGCCGTGGTACGCCGTGATGCAGGCTGTCTGCGTGCTGCCCATCATCCGAGTCGCGTTCATCACCCGGGGCTCCGCACTGCGCGCCGCCTTCCCCAAGTCACGCTGACCCCTCGGCTCCTGCGTGCTTCCTGACTGCACCAACGGCAAGGAAGGCGACAGTGAACCAGGCGGACAACCCCGGCCACCGCGCTGGTCCACTCCCCGTCGTCGGCATCGCCTGATGCATCCGGGGCGCGCAGCGGACAGCAGGCCCGTGTCCGGCTGCTACAGCCCGGCTCCGGGCTCGTCCATGCCAGCGGACCGCAGCGGCCGGTGTCCCTGGTCGTCGAGCTGGGCGAGTTCGCGTTCGTAGTCGACGGTGATCGAGCCGTAGTAGTTGACCACCGAACTGCGCGCCGGGGAGATGTGCGCCAACACCTCGGCGTCCACCCCGCGCCCGGCGGCACGCAGCTCACCGACGGCCAGGCCCATGTACTCCGTGTGCCAGCAGACCACTGCGTTCGTCACGACGGTCAGGCACCACACCTGTTCGTTTTGCTGCTCGGGCTGGCGGCGGGTGACCTTGCCTTCGCGGGCGTAGTGGAGCTGGCGGCGCAGGGCGTGGAGGGACTCGCCCTTGTTCAGCTGCCGGGCGATCTTGCGCCGGTAGCCCTCGTCCGACAGGTACTTCGCCGCGTAGATCGTGCGCCGGATCGCTCCGTACTCCTTCAGCGCGGCGGCCAGCGCGTTCTGCCGGGAGGACGCGGAGAGCTTGCCGACGATCAGAGAGGCGGTGGCGTGCCCGTACTTCAGCGACCCGGCCAGACGGAGCAGGTCGTCCCAGTGGTCGGCGACCAGGTCCAGGTTGGCCTTCTTCGTCAGCAGCGGCCCCGCAGTCGGGAACCGCTCCTCGTAGTCGCTCTTGGCGCCCATCCGATACAGGGTGATCTTGCCCAGGTCCCGGATGCGGGGCGAGAGCTGCTTGCCCACCAGGTCGAACAGGCCGAAGTTGACCAGGGTGACACCATGCGTGTCCGTGGCGTGCTCGGTGATCGGCAGATCGGTGGCGTTGCCCAGGATCTCGTCCAGCACATAGTGGGCCTCGCGATGAGTGGCCACAATGACCTTCGTGCCGAACGTCGAGTGCTGGTCGGAGACGTGGGTGTAGGTGGAGACGCCCTCGGACACGAAGTACTTGTTCAGGTGCCGGGCGGTGATCGACTTGCCCCTCGTCGGGAACCGCTGCCCGTCGGATGAAGACAGGGTGCCGGAGCCGAACATGGCCGTCACCGGCAGCTGGTGGTGGTAGTTGATCAGGCAGATGTTCGCCTCGCGCAGCGTCTCCTCGCGGATGTACCACTCCGCCGTCCACGCGAGCACGTCGTAGGGGATGCCGCAGGACGCGGCCATGCCGTGCAATCCGAGGTTCGTGGAGAGCCCGATCAGGCAGGCGATCAGATTCCTTTTGAGTTGCGGGGAGCGGGCCTGTTTGCCGCCGGCGTGGACGAAGCAGTCCAGGAAACCGGTGTGCCGGTCCATCTCCACCAGCAAAGAGGCGATCGGCACGTTCGGCAGCATCCGCTCCAGCTCGGCGTGCAGATCCTCGGCCTCGGACGGGATGTCCTCCGCGGTGAGCGGCGAGATGACCAGCTCCCCGGAGTCGTTCAGCCGGACCGGCCCGTCGCCGCGCTTGAGGACCTCCTCCAGGTCGCCCACAGCTTCGTCCAGTTCGTCCATCACCAGCGGCAGAGCCTCGGAGGCGTCAGGGCTCTTGCCGACCAGACGGCAGAACTCCGTGCGGTGCGTCTCCCACTGAGGTCTTCTCAGCAACGTGATGGTTGCGGTGCGTGATCGCCCAGCGTGCGCGGGGTGGTGACCCGGCGTCAGGTATGCGTGAAGCCCCTGATA
>NZ_JBSFXK010000119.1:0-6357 GCF_053595355.1 Streptomyces sp. NPDC002513
ACCGGGGCTCCGCTCCTCATGTCCGGCGAAACCACAGCTCGCGGCTACCTTGACAAACCCCACCCACCCACAAACTGAACGGCCTTGGCACTAGCCTCCGCGTGCGTGTCACACACGGGGTTTCGTGGTGTGACACGGGGGAATGAACGGGACCCCATGACGGTCATGGGGCTCAACGGGGGAGGTTTTCCATGTCTGTCGACCGTGTCGGAGAGGCCCACGACGACGGCGTGGCGGGGCCCGCCGCGACCGCCGCGGCCGTGCGCTACTACGCGGTGGCCCCGGGCGTCCAGCTCAAGGTCCGCAGCGGTCCGGGCACCGGCTACGACGTCGTCCGGCTCCTGCCCGAGGGCGCCAAGGTGCCGATCTACTGCCAGACGCCGGGCACGACGGTCACCGGTTCGTACGGCACGAGCAACATCTGGGACAGCATCGGCGACGGCGGGTACGTCTCGGACGCCTATGTGCACACCGGCAGCGACGGCTACGTCGCCCCGCGCTGCGGCTGAGCCGGACGGTGGCGGGGCCGGGTCCGCCACCGGGGTGATAATCGACGCGTGAGCGACGAGAACGGCACTCCGGACAGCCACCGCGGGCCCCGCCCCGAACCGATCCGCTTCTTCGGCACGACCTGGGTGGACCACGACGGCGGCTACGGCGCCCGCCGCGCCGCGGTGGCCGTCGGCTCGCTCCTGGCTGCCGCCGTCTCCTGCCTCGTGCTGCGCATCGCCTACCAGGGCCTGCAGATCGCCGACGTCGGCGCACCCGTGACCCTGATCGTCGTGGTGATGTTCGCGGTCTGCACCGCGCTGGCGTTCGGCCACACCTGGGGCGCCTTCACCAAGCGCCCCGACCCCGACCGCCAGTCCTCCCTCCGCGGCCTGCTCGCGATCGGATTCCTCGGCTCGTTGTGCGCCTACTTCGTCCGTTCGCTGACCGAGGCCCCCGGCGAGAAGCTGCACCGCGAGGAGTACGACAAGGCCCGCGCCGCCCAGGACAAGCGTGCGTCGCGCCGCACGGGAAACCCGGCCCGCAAGCGGCGCTCCTGACCCGCGGCCGTCCTCGCGGCACCCGGCTTCCCCGGGAAAGCCGCTGTGCCGGCCACCCGCGGAGCGCCACCATGGACGTATGACCGCGCCCTCCCGCTCCCTGCGAGCCCGCTCGTTCAACGACGCCGCGGCCCAGTACGCCGCCAACCGCCCCTCCTACCCGCCCGTCCTCTTCGACGCGCTGGAGGAACTCGCCGGCCGTCCCCTCACCGGCGCCCGCGTCGTGGACGTCGGCGCCGGCACCGGCATCGCCACCGCCCTGCTGAAGGCCAGAGGCGCGCGGGTCCTCGGGATCGAGCCCGGCGACGGCATGGCGGCCCAGTTCCGCCGCGTCCTTGCCGACGTCCCCCTGCTGCGCGGCGACGGCAACGCCCTCCCGCTCGCCACCGCCTCCGCCGACTTCCTCACCTACGCCCAGGCCTGGCACTGGACCGACCCCGCCCGCTCGGTCCCGGAGGCCCTGCGTGTGCTGCGCCCGGGCGGCGCGCTCGCGCTGTGGTGGAACAGGGACGCCCCGGACGTGCCCTGGATCGCGGCGCAGGCGGACCGCATCAAGCGGTACTTCGGCACCGAGCAGGCCACCAAGAACGGCGCCGGCGGCACCCGTACCGAACTCGCCTTCGAGGGCGCCCCCGAGGTCCCGGCCCACACCCACCGCGTGGTGCGCTGGAGCCGTACGGTGCCCGTCGACCTCCACCTCGCCAACATCGGCAGCCACTCGCTCTTCCTCGTCCACGGCGAGGAGGGCACCCGTACCTTCCTCGCCGAGGAACGGGAGCGCCTCCTCGAGTCCTTCCCGGACGGCTTCGTGGAGGAGGTCTACGACGTGCTCCTGATCGTGGCGCGACGCCCGTAGACACCCGTCGCCTGCCCGAGCCGGGCCGAAGCCGCCGGGCGCGGGTCAGGCGGCCGCACCGAGCGCATGCGCCCGCGCAGTGTTGCCGCATCGCCCCGGCGCCCACCGGTCCGGGCGCCCGCCCGGAGCCCTCCGCCGGAGCCCGCCGCCCCTTGACGGCCGATCCCTCGCGCGCCATATTCATCGCATGATGAATAATCGCCGTGCGCACCCGCCCGGCCCCGAGGCGCCGCCCTCCGCCCCCGCTGCTCCCGCCGTCCACGCCGAGGGACTCACCGTCCACCGCGGCACCCGCACGGTCCTGCGCCGCCTCGGCTTCACCGTGCCCCGGGGCCTGATCACCGGACTGCTCGGCCCGTCCGGCAGCGGCAAGTCGACCCTCATGCGCGCGATCGTCGGCACCCAGGCCAAGGTCACCGGCACCCTGGAGGTCCTCGGCCTCCCCGCCGGCTCCACCCCCCTGCGCTCCCGCATCGGTTACGTCACCCAGGCGCCCTCCGTCTACGGCGACCTGACGATCCGCCAGAACCTCGACTACTTCGCCGCGATCCTGGACCCGGGCCGCGCCGCCGCCGACCGCCGTCACCACAACGTCACCCGGGCCATCGCCGACGTCGACCTCACCTCGCACGCCGACTCCCTCGCCGGCAACCTCTCCGGCGGCCAGCGCAGCCGCGTCTCCCTCGCGGTCGCGCTGCTCGGCACGCCGGAACTCCTGGTCCTCGACGAACCCACGGTCGGCCTCGACCCGGTCCTGCGCCGCGACCTCTGGGCCCTCTTCCACCGCCTCGCGGCCGACCGCGGCGCCACCCTCCTCGTCTCCTCGCACGTCATGGACGAGGCCGAGCGCTGCCACCGCCTCCTGCTGTTGCGGCAGGGAGAACTGCTCGCCGACGACACCCCGGAAGCCCTGCGCACCCGTACCGGCGCGGAGACGGTCGAAGACGCGTTCCTGCATCTCGTGGGCGAGGCGTCGGCGCAGCGGACGGCAGAGAAGGAGACGGTCCGATGACCCCGGCCACCGCCCACCCGGCCGGGAGGGCCCTCACCTTCTCCCGCGCGACGGCCACGGCCGCCCGCGTGCTGCGGCAACTCCGCCACGACCCGCGCACCATCGCGCTGATGCTGGTCGTCCCGTGCCTGATGCTGATCCTGCTCCGCTACGTCTTCGACGGCAGCCCGCGCACCTTCGACTCGATCGGAGCCTCGCTCCTCGGGATCTTCCCGCTGATCACGATGTTCCTGGTGACGTCCATCGCGACCCTGCGCGAACGCACCTCCGGCACCCTGGAGCGCCTCCTCGCGATGCCGCTCGGCAAGGCCGACCTGATCGCGGGCTACGCCCTCGCCTTCGGCACGCTCGCGATCATCCAGTCCGCCCTGGCCACCGCCCTGTCGGTCTGGTTCCTCGGCCTGGACGTCACCGGCTCGCCCTGGCTGCTCCTGCTGGTGGCCCTGCTCGACGCCCTGCTCGGCACGGCCCTCGGCCTCTTCGTCTCGGCCTTCGCCGCCTCGGAGTTCCAGGCGGTCCAGTTCATGCCGGCGGTGATCTTCCCCCAACTCCTGCTCTGCGGCCTGTTCACCCCCCGGACGGACATGCACCCCGTGCTGACCGCGCTCTCCGACGTCCTGCCGATGTCGTACGCGGTGGACGGCATGAACGAGGTCCTCCGCCATACGGACATGACGACCGCGTTCGTCAGGGACGCCCTGATCGTCGGGGGCTGCGCGCTCCTGGTGCTCGGGCTGGGAGCGGCGACCCTCAGGCGACGCACGGCATAGCCACGGCCGAGGGCACGGCCAGACGGCCAGACGCCCGCACAGCCACAGCCACGGCCATGAACACAGGCATGGGCGACGGCCGGTGTCCCGCCCACCGGACAACCCGCCCCGCCCGCCCACCCCGGTGCGAGGATGAACCCGGACGACGCAACCCCCGGAGGGCACCGCACCATGACCCAGAAAGTCGCAGTCCTCGGTACCGGAAAGATCGGCGAGGCCCTGCTCAGCGGAATGATCCGAGCCGGTTGGGCCCCCGCCGACCTGCTGGTCACCGCCCGCCGCCGGGAACGGGCCGAGGAGCTCCGCAGCCGCCACGGCGTCACCCCGGTCTCCAACGCCGAGGCCGCGAAGACCGCCGACACGCTCATCCTCACCGTCAAGCCCCAGGACATGGGCACGCTCCTCGACGAACTCGCGCCGCACGTCCCCGCCGACCGTCTGGTCATCAGCGGCGCCGCCGGCATCCCCACCTCCTTCTTCGAGGCACGCCTCACCGCCGGCACCCCGGTGGTGCGCGTCATGACGAACACCCCCGCCCTCGTCGACGAGGCCATGTCCGTCATCTCGGCCGGCAGCCACGCCACCGAGGCCCACCTCGCCCACACCGAGGAGATCTTCGGAGCCGTCGGCAAGACACTCCGCGTCCCCGAGTCCCAGCAGGACGCCTGCACCGCCCTGTCCGGCTCGGGCCCGGCCTACTTCTTCTACCTGGTCGAGGCCATGACCGACGCCGGCATTCTGCTCGGCCTGCCCCGCGACAAGGCCCACGAGCTGATCGTCCAGTCCGCGATCGGCGCGGCGGTGATGCTCCGCGACAGCGGCGAGCACCCGGTCAAGCTCCGCGAGAACGTCACCTCCCCGGCCGGTACGACGATCAACGCCATCCGCGAACTGGAGAACCACGGGGTACGAGCGGCCCTGATCGCCGCGCTGGAGGCGGCTCGCGACCGCAGCCGCGAGCTGGCGTCCGGCAACAGCTGACACGCGTGCCCACCGCCGGGAGGCCGGCGGTGGGCAGCGGTCCCTCACCCGGCCGGCAGCAATCCGATCGCCCGGTACGCCGCGTCCACCTGCGGCCTGGCCATCCCTCTGGCCCGCTCCGCACCGGCCCGCAGCACCCCGTCCACATACCCGGGATCCGCGCACAGTTCCTTGTGCCGCTCCTGCACCGGCCGCAGCAGCTCGACCACGGCCTCCGCGGTGTCCTTCTTCAGGGGGCCGTACGACCCGTAGGCACCGCTCAGCTTCTCGGGGTCGCCCCCTTCACAGGCGGCCAGGATCTCCAGCAGGTTCGCCACCCCGGGCCGTGCCTCCCGGTCGTACACGACGTCCGAGCCGCTGTCCGTCACGGCCCGCATGACCTTCTTCCGCACCACGTCCGGCTCGTCGAGCAGATAGACGATCCCCGGCCCCGAGTCGTCCGACTTCCCCATCTTCGAGGCCGGGTCCTGGAGGTTCATGACCCTGGCCCCCACCTCGGGGCGGGTCGCCCGGGGCACCGTGAACGTGAGCCCGTACCGCTGGTTGAACCGCACCGCCAGATCCCGGGTCAGCTCCACATGCTGGGTCTGGTCGTCTCCCACGGGCACTTCGTCGGTCCCGTACGCCAGGATGTCCGCCGCCATCAGCACGGGATACGTCAGCAGCGACAGCCGGACACTCCCACCCCGCTCCCGCTCGCGCGCGGACTTCTCCTTGTACTGGATCATCCGCCGCATCTCGCCGTCGGTGGCCACGCACTCCAGCAGGTACGACAACCGCGCGTGCTCGTCCACATGGCTCTGCACGAACACCGTGCACAGGTCGGGGTCGAGTCCCGCCGCCAGCAGCAGTGTCGTCGCCTGGCGGCTGAGCCTGCGCACCCGTGCCGGATCGTGGTCCACGGTCAGGGCGTGCAGATCGACGACGCAGAAGAGCGCGTCGGAGCGGTGCTGGTCCACGTCGGCCCACCGCCGCATGGCCCCCAGGTAGTTGCCCAGCGTCAGGTGCCCGGTCGGCTTGACCCCGCTGAAGACCCGTGTCATCTCTCCACCCTCTGGTCGGGACCGCCGCTGTCGGCCGGCCGCCCCCGTGGAGGAGATATGTCAACGGCCGCCGAAGCGGCGGCCGTTGAACGCATACGTGAGTCCGGCCGCCGTCAGGCGGCCCACCACTGTCGGTTGCACGTACGCGAAGTCATGACCAGGAGGTTACGCCTGTCGGGAGCGGTACGGAACGGAGTTGACACACCCCGGACCGGTCCGTAAAGTACTCCGGGTTGTCCGGCGTGAGCGCCGACTCCGGTCGGTCCCCGGACAGCCATCCCGCAGGTACCTACCGATCATCGGCGTTGTCTCGCCGTGGGCTTCGGTGTGCGTATTTTCGGAATGAGGAATCCGCGTTCGAAGCTTTTGCGAGGACGCAGCCCCCGATTAGCTCGGGAGCACGGAATCCGCTAAAGTCTCACTCGTCGGAACGGCCCAAGGGCCGGGAGGACAACCCCGGTTGACTGGGGATCAGGACCTGCAGGGATCGGAAAGAGCCCAAGGGATCTGGTAAAGTCGAGACCGCCGGAAGGCCGAAAGGCCGGAAAGCACCGAGGAAATCGGATCGGAAAAAGATCTGATAGAGTCGGAAACACCGAAGGGAAGCGCCCGGAGGAAAGCCTGAGAGAGTCTCTCGGGTGAGTAC
>NZ_JBSFXK010000120.1:0-5792 GCF_053595355.1 Streptomyces sp. NPDC002513
CGGCGGCCGCTCACCCCTTCTCATGTGCAGGCTAACAAGTCATCAGACCCCTTCATTCCGAGGCGAGTTGCAGCATTCTGTTAGGAGTTCTTAGAGATCAACTACAGGGCGATACATCTGCCCTCCAAGCCAAGAAACTATCTGTCTAGTTACGACATCCTCCGTCTAGTCTCAGCATCGCAGGTGAAGTACCCAGCTAGCCAGTCAGCCTGCAACACTCCAAAGGCACCACAGCAGTTCAGACGCCATACCACTCAAGATCACTGCTTCGCCTCCGAACTCTAAGCACAGCAGGTCAGGAGCATTTTCATGTCGTAACTACACGACAGACCGACAGGCATGAGCAACGGACTGATCGAGTCCACCAACACCAAAACCCGTCTGATCATCCGCAGAGGCTTCGGCTTCCACTCCGCCGACGCCGTCATCGCCCTCGTCATGCTCACCCTCGCCGGCCCCCGCCCCCAGCTCCCCGGACGCCAAACCGCCCCAGCATGACCCACTCATACGGCAGGAGAGCCACAAAAAGGACAGCCACCGGTCCGAAGAGCCGAGGGGAAACCTTTAATTTCAAGCTCAGCACCGTTGTCGACTGGGCATGCGGGCGTGATCGCGCACTATGCGGTCGCAACGCCCAGTAAGCGCAGCACCGCTAGGACGCGGCGGTGGTCGGCGTCGGCCTTGGGCAGGTCGAGCTTGGTGAAGATGCTGTTGATGCGCTTGGCGACCGCGCTCTCGCTCACGACCAGCTCGGCGGCGACGCCGGAGTTGGACCGGCCGCCCGCCATCAGCTCCAGCACCTCCCGCTCGCGCGGTGTCAGCCGGTCGAGCGGATCGCTGTGCCGGCGCACCAGCAGCTGCGCGACGACCTGCGGGTCGAGCGCGGTGCCGCCAGCCGCCACCCGGCGTACCGCCTCGGCGAACTCCTCGACGTCGGCGACCCGCTGCTTGAGCAGATAGCCGACGCCCGAGGTGTTGGCGGCGAGCAAATCGGCCGCGTACCGCTCCTCCACGTACTGCGACAGCAGGAGCACGGCGGTACGCGGGTACTGGCGGCGGATCACCAGCGCGGCGCGCACTCCCTCGTCGGTGAAGCCGGGCGGCATGCGCACGTCGACCACGGCGATGTCGGGCCGGTGCTCCTCGACGGCTGCCAGCAGCCCTTCTGCGTCGGCGACTTGCGCGCACATCTCGAAGCCGGCCGCCTCCAGCACCTTGACCACGCCGATGCGCAGCAAGAGGGAATCCTCGGCGATCACGGCGCGCACGGCAGCTCCACGGTGATGACGGTCGGGCCCCCGGCGGGGCTGCGGCAGGAGAACGTGCCGTCGACGGACGCGACGCGCTTGGCGAGCCCGGCGAGCCCGGTGCCACCGCCGGCCGCCGCGAGATCCGCGCCGCCCGCGCCGTCGTCCGCGACGACCACCAGCAGTGTCTCCCCGATCCGCTCCACGGTCACGTCCGCCCGGGTCGCCTGGGCGTGTTTGACCACGTTCGTCAGGGCTTCGGAGACCACGAAGTACGCGACGGCCTCGACCGTGGGTGAGGGGCGCTGCGGCAGGTCCACCGCCACGCGCACCGGGATCGGGAGGCGGGCGGCGACCCCGGACAGCGCGGCGTCGAGGCCGCGGTCCTCAAGGACGGCCGGATGCAGACCGCGCACCAGGTTGTTCAGCTCGGCGATCGCCTCCTTCGCCTCGCGGTGCGCCTCGTCGATCACCTTGCGGGCGTCCTCCGGCAGGTCGCCGAGGGTGGACCTGGCCAGGCCCAGGTTGACGGCGAGTGAGACGAGGCGCTGCTGCGCGCCGTCGTGCAGGTCGCGCTCGATCCGCCGCCGCTCGGCGTCGGCGGCGTCGAGCACGCCGGCCCGGCTCTCGGCGAGATCGGCGACCCGGCGGGCCAGCTTCTCCGTGCGGCTGGGGCCGAGCAGGACCTCGGCCGTCTGGGTGTCCAGCCGCACCAGAGCGCCGGTCAGCCGGGGCCCGAGGAACAGCAGGGCGAGGCCGCCGGCGGTGATGTACGCGGCCTGCGTGGTGTACCCGAGGTCGGTGACCCGCCATTGCGGGGGCAGCGCCCAGATCCACACGTAGATGGAGGCGGCCACGAGAGCGGCGGCCCAGACGGCGAGGACGGCGAGGTCCAGGACGGCGAGCAGCGGACCCGCCACGGCGTGGTAGCAGACCTGCCGCCACAAGGCCCGCGTGGTCAGCCGGCGCACCGCCGACTTCCAGTTGCGTCCCGGCCCGGGTACGGCGGGGCGCGGGAGGTCCTTGCCGACGAGCGCCCGGTAGCGCCGCCGCTGCCCGACGGTCAGCAGGGGTGTCACCCAGAGCGTGAGCAGCACGGGCAGCGGAGTCACGGCCGGCGCCCCCGCCATCGCGCCGGCCAGCCAGAGCCACAGTGGTATTACGGCGAGGTGGAGCGGCAGGCCGGCGGCGACGAGCGCGGTCCGGTGTCCCGCCCTGCGGAACGGCCGGCCCAGCACCAGCTGCAGCCACGTCGTGAGTTGCATGCGTCAAACGGTAAAGCCGCAGGCCATCCCCATGCCATGACGCTCCCACCCGGTTCGGGGGTGCACTTTTCTCCACCCCGAGTCGGAACCCTGCGTGACTGACGACGCCCCAGTGCACGCCGGAGGCTGGAACACGTGAAGGGGACAGCCCACGGAGAGCGGGGGAAGAGGATGCGTCAACTGGCGTTGTGCGATGAGGAAGTGGCCAGCCCAGAGGACTTCGGCCGCGCCGAGGTCATCCCGCTCCACGAAGAGGCGGAGGAGCCGCGCCCAGCGCGGGGCATGCGGCGGGCCGGGGGGCTGCTGGTCGCCTGCGGGCTCGGCCTGCTGCCGTGGCTGTACGTGCTGGCCACCGGCCTGCCGGCCACCGCGACCGCGGCGCACTGGCCGGTCGCCTGGGTCGGGCTCGACGCGCTGGAGGCGCTCGGCCTGATCGCCACCGGCCTCCTCGCCGCCCGCGGCGACCGGCGGCACGCCCTGGCAGCCGCCGCGACCGCGACGCTGCTTGCGGTCGACGCCTGGTTCGACACCACGACCGCGGCCCCGGGCGGCGACTTCGCCACCGCGGTCGCCATGGCGCTCGGCGCCGAGCTGCCGCTCGCCGCGCTGTGCGGCCGGCTGGCGCTGCGGGCCCTGAGCCGGCACGCGTGACGCCGACCACCCAGCCACATGCCACGGACCAAATCAATCCACCGGAGAACACCATGCACCGCATCACCACCGCCCCCGTCGCCCCGATCCCGGCCCGGACCCGCTGGGCGGTCGCCGCCGGCGCGGGCGCCGCGTTGGCCGCCGCCTGGTGGTTGGGCGACACGGCGCCCTATCCGTACGCCCAACGCGGCCTGCTCGACGTGCCGTTGCCGTTCCTGACAGCCGACCGGATGGACGCTGTACTGCGGCCGCGGCCGGGGGAGCGGATCCTGGAGATCGGCCCGGGGACGGGCCTGCAGTCGCTGCACGTCGCCCCGCAGCTCGGACCGGAGGGACGGCTCGATGTGCTCGACATCCAGCAGGAGATGCTCGACCACGTGATGTGCCGCGCCGAGCGCGACGGCCTGGCGACGATCAGGCCCACCCGCTCGGACGCACGTGAACTGCCCTACGCCGACGGGACATTCGACGCCGTATACGCCGTGACCGCGCTCGGCGAGATCCCCGAGCCGGATCGGGTACTGCGCGAGGCGGCACGGGTGCTGGCACCAGGCGGGCGGCTGGTGATCGGCGAGTTCTTCGACCGGCACTGGATCCCCTTCGGCCGGCTGCACCGGCTCGCCGACGCCGCCGGCCTCCACCTGACCGAGCGCCGCGGCCCAAGCCCGGCATACCTCGCCCGCTTCCGACCCTGCGGAGCCCACGCGCCCCAGGGCGAGCACCTCGCCCACAGCGACCGGGAAAGCGACGACGGGGAAGCGTGAGCACCGCACGCAGGGACCGCGATCACCGAGCTGAACAACCTGGCGCGCGGTAGGCCGCTCCAGGAGGCGAGGGGGCTCCGCCCCAACCGCGGCCAGCCACGAAAACTGCGGCGCCCCCGCAAGGTGAGAGGGGAGTCCTGCGGCTTCTGCTGCGTGATTCCGGTCTCCGATCGTGCTGGGTCCTCTCCGGCAGCAAGCCCGGGCGGCGGCGATAAGGCGGGTGCGTCCAGCAGCCCCGCGGAGTTCTGCGAGCGGGCCTGTGGTGGTGCAGTGCCGACTGGCCCATTCCGCGCGGTTTTCGGCGGTGCTACCCAGCCACAGGTGAGCGGGGCTGGTGTAGGCGGTTTCTTCTGGATCAAGGTGGGGGTGAGTGATGGCGGCGGTTCTGGGGTGGCACCCTGGAGCGATGCGACCTGGGACCGACGTCACCGAGAACGGCCTGCGGCATCTGCTCTATGAGTGGGATCCGATCGGCGTCGCTGACGCGGTGCAGGAGGAGTACGACTGCATGCTCGTCCCTCTCCTTCAGCGGCTCCGGGGGGCGCCGACCAGGCGGAGATCGGTGAGTTCCTGCGGCATGAGCTGGAAGACTACTTCGGTCTCACCCCTCTTCCGTCAGAGCCGGAAGCGATGGCTGCCCGGGTGATGTCCTGGTGGACAGCTGCCGGGAAACCCGATGGCACCGGCTGCGTGTAGTCGCTCCCTTCGGATCGTCTGCTCGTTTGTCCTGGTGTGCCGTTGACTGACGCGCAGTGGGCCCGGATCGAGCCGTTGCTTCCGGACCGGACACCGAAGCGGGGTGACCGGTGGCGGGACCACCGAGAGGTGATCGACGCCATCGCCTGGAAGTTTCAGACCGGGGCACAGTGGGTGCAGCTGCCGGAGAAGTACGGCAACTGGCGGGGGGGTCTACAACCGGCTGCGGATGTGGTCCGCCGATAGCACATGGGAGCGGGTGTTCACCGCGCTTGTGGCACAGGCCGACGCCGACGAGGAGCTGAACTGGGTCGTCTCGGTGGACTCCACGATCGTGCGAGCCCATCTGGCCCCGGACCCGGCCAGCGGCAGTCCTCGCAGACAAGGCGTATTCGTCGCGGGCCATCCGTGAACACCTCGCCGGGCACGAGCGATGCATCAGCCCGCAGTTCCCCGTCGACGGCGGAACGGCCTCCCGGGGCCGCGGCAAGCACCGCCGACGACGCCCCTGATCCTCAGCCTCAGTCGGTGACCACCTGGGACGGCTTCCAGGCATTCGCCACCACCCCCGTGGCAGCCCCTCCCCCACCCGGGGCGCCGCACCGCAGTCTGGAAGAACGCCTGGCCTACCACTCGCGGTTCGTCACCGTACGCACCCCCGCCATCGACACCCTCGCCAAGAACGTGCGCACCCTGATGATCCTCGGCCGCCACCAGGCCGTCACCGCCCGGCCCTTCCTCATCGTCACCGGTCCCGCCGGCGCCGGGAAAACCACCGCCCTGCTCCAGGTCGGACGCGCCTGCCACCTCGCCCACACCCGCCGCCACGGCGCTGCGGCAGCAGCCGGACAGGCCCCCGTCGCCTACGTCCTGGTCCCGCCCGCCGCCAGCGCCAAGACCCTCGCCATCGAATTCGCCCGCTACCTCGGCATCCTCGTCACCGCCGGCATGTCCCAGGCCCAGATCACAGGCGCCGTCTGCCACACCTACACCGCCGCGGGCGTCCAGCTGGTGATGATCGACGAGATCCACCGGCTCAACCCCCGCACCACCACCGGCGCCCAGAGTGCCGACGACCCTGTTGCCCATTGGCCGTTGAGAGCTGACAGCGGCTTGGTGGTGCTGGCAGGGTTGGTGGTGCGGCCGGTTCCTTCCTGATCCTCGGTCGT
>NZ_JBSFXK010000121.1:0-5705 GCF_053595355.1 Streptomyces sp. NPDC002513
CGCGACGACATCCACGAAGCGTTCCTCAGCCTGGCCTGCGGCATCATCTGCTGGCGCCGACTGGTCAACCTCTCACTTTGTTAGGAGTTCTAAGACCGGTGGTGGTGGAGTAGGTGATCGTCCGGCTGGGCAGGGCGGTACCGGTGGTGTCCGAGGTGACCGTGGTGGTGGTCGGACGGCCGGCGGCGTCGTGGGCGTAGGTGGTAGTGCGGGTCTTGCCTCCTGCCGTCACCGTGGCCGTGGCCTGGTTGCCCCAGCGGTCGTAGGTGTACGTGGTGACTGTCGAGGCGCTGCTGTCGGAGGCCGGAGCGGTGGTCTCGGTGCAGATCAGACCCGCCCATTCGGGGTGTCCGGCGCAGGTTCCCGTGCCACTGCCCATCCAACGGGTGTTGGTGGTGACGGTGGTGCCGGCGGCTTTCGAACCCGGCTTCGTGGTCGAGGCGATCTGCCCGTCCGAGGCGTAGGTGTAGCCGGTGGCCAGCGCGAGCCCGGAGGGGTCCGTGGTCTCCTTGAGCAGGTTGCCGGTGTCCCAGTCGTAGCTGTACGACACGACCTTGCTGTCGGCCAGAGTGCTGTAGCCGTCGATCAGGCCGCCTTCCGTTTCGGTGGTCACCAGCCCGGATGCGTCGGCCCCGGCCGGACGGTTCTCGTCGTAGGTGTAGGTGACGCGCTTGCGTGCGGCCCGGATGTCACCGGCGGCCAGGGATGTCGTGCCGGCACCGGCGGTGAGGGCCGTCTGGAGGGTGATCAGGTGCAGCGGTCCGGTCTCGGTCAGTTTGGCTCCCGAGTCGGTGTCGTAGGTGTAGACCGTGGCGAGTTGCTGGGCGCGCACGGTGGTGTCGCTCTGGTTCTGCAGGCCGAGCCGGGCCAGTGCCTCGGCGGCGTTGTCCGCGGTACCGAGTGCGAGTTCGCGGTTGGCGGCGGTGAGTTCGTAGGCGAGGTCGCCGTTGCTGTTGTACTCCCGCGTGGTGATGTGTCCGCCGGGGGCTGTCTCGTTGACGGCGTGCCCGTCGGCGTCCGAGTAGTACACGGAGGCCGTGGCGTAGGCGTCGTGGCCGAGGTCGGACCCCAGGTTGCTCGACACCGTGCCGGAGGTGAAGACGGCCGTCGCGTCAGTGGGCGCGGTCTCCTGCCCCCACGTGGCCACATCGGTACCGGACATCGCGTAGGGAGCGGAGTCACCGCTGAGCGGTACGTCGTAGACGATCGTCGTGGTGGTGTCCGCCTGATCCAGGGTGGCACCGGCCCTCGTGGCGGTCAGCAGCATGCCTGCGCCGGCCGTCGTGCTGGAACCGACCGACCCGTAGGTGAAGGTCCAGGAGCGCTGGCCCGGCTTGGTGTAGGTGGCGATCCTGTCGGCGCTGTCGTAGGTGTAGGAGGTCTTCAGCGGTGTGCTGATACGGGGGTCCCACGTCTGGCGCAGGTATCCGGAACTGTCGTATGCGTACGTCGCCACAGCGGTCGACGTGGCCTGGCTCGCGCCTGGGTCTGCGGCCCACAGCCGGATCTCGCTGACGCGACCGGTGTAGCTGCCGAAGGAAGCCGAGGTCGCGGTGGTGGAGTCCGCATACACGTACTCCAATGCACGGCAGCCGGTCACGGTCAGATCGGCGAGGCAGTCCGCCGGCTTGTGCGCGGAGCTCGCGGTGATGAGGTACTTCGGGCGCGCCAGCACCTCGTCGCCGGAGAACACCGCCTGGGACACGGTGATGGTGTCCGTCGCACTGGTGTCCGCGACGGTGTCCAGCGTCCAGGTTCCGGCGGTGGCAGAGAGCCGGAATACCGCTACGACGCCCGAGTCGCTCGTCAACGTGAAGACCGAGCCGGTCGTGGTGCCCGTCAGCGTCGCCCAGTCGGCGTCCGCCGAGGTCCAGGTGCCGTTGTTGAGGGTGAAGGTCGCCGTGGTCTCGCCGTCGAGGCCGGTCAGGGTGACCGACGAGGTGGAGTTCTTCGTGATGGTCGCGAAAACCGCCGCCTGTACGCCCGCGCCGGTGCCTGCGCTCCACCCGGGCCCGAACGTGTCAGCCACCGTGGAGTCGTCGTCGGCCTCGCGGTCCGACGTGCGGGAAACCGCACGGCGCAGCACCTGCAGGCCGAACAGGTCGGCGTCGGTCTCAGCGATGCTGTAGTTACCAGTCAGCAGATTGACCGTGCCCGGGCCGATATCCCGGGTCGGGCCGAAGCCACCAGCCCGGTCCAGGCTGATACTGCGGCTAGCTGTGTAGGCGTTGGTCGTGCCGTCCGATACCCAGGCACGGATCTCCACATCGCTGTCGACACCGAGGGTGTCCGCGACGTTCCACACCAGCTTGGTCGCCACGCCGTTGCTCATCGCGACAGGCCAGGTGACCGTGTTCCCACCCGAGGCCGTGGTGACGTTCTCAGCCGGAATGAGCTGCCAGTCGTCATCGTCGCCCAAGCGGTAGTACCACTGGATGCTGGAGTAGCTCGGCAGCCCCCTGGCCTCCAGCGTGACCCGGCGCGCCGTCGTCAGGCCATCCTTGGGCTCCGTGATCGCCGCGCCGTCCTCACCCACGCCGAAGCTGTAGGCGGTAGCAGTTGAAGAAATATTTCCTCCGGAGTCGACGGTCTTGGCGTACAGCGTGTGCCAGCCCTCGTCCGGGTCGATGCTGATGGTCAGCGCGTCGCCGCCGTTGCCGTCGGTCGTGTCCAGCTTGCGGTTGGGCACACTGTCATCGTCCAGCCCCCATAGATAGCCCGCGCCGTCGGTGGAAGTAGTCGCCAGCGTGCAGGAGACCGCGTCGTCCGACTTGGCTGTCCAGCCACTCTCCTCGTACGTGTCACATGTGATCGTCGGGGCGGCAGGAAGACCGGTGTTCATGACGAACGTGGTGTAGCCCGACCACGAGCCGTAGTCCGTGCCGTCGTAGCCCCGCACCCGGAAGCGCAGGTGCTTCCCGGCCGGAAAGGCATTGGCCGATCCGATGGTGAGCGTCGCCGTCGAACCCGAGGCCACCGACGACGAGCTGGCGGTGTACGAGTACGTCGTGTCGGCGTAGGCAGGATCGGCGGTGACCTCGAACTGAGCCTTGACCGTACTGCCGTCCGCGTCGGTCACCTTCGCCGACAGCGTCGGCGTCAGCGACGTCACGTACGTCTTGCCGTTGTACGGATTGGCGTACAACGGAGAAACGGTCGCGGAGGCGGTGGTGGCGTACGAGTTGTAGGTCACCGACAGCTTCGGCGCATATCCGGAGGTGGTGTAGTTCGCCGACCGGAAGCGACGCCAGGTGGTGGAGTCGGTCTCGTCCGCACTGCGGATCTGCAGGCCGTAGTTGGTGGAGCCGTCGGCCCACGCCTGCACGATCGTCTGCAGGTTCCAGTTCGACCACGCGGCCGGGCAGGACGAGGAGTAGCCCCAGTGCCCGGTATTCGTCGCCACGCCGGTCGTCGTGGTCGACGGCTGGGCTCCCCAGGTGATCGACGACGAGGACCAGGTGGAGGTGATGCGACGGGCCTCGGTGGCGGCACCGGAAGCGGAGCAAGTCGACGAGTAGTAATTGTACAGCGACATCGTCGCCGACGTGATGTGCTTGCCGGTGAACTTCGACACGTCGAACTTCAGGTACGAGCGTGCGGTGTCGGTACCGCCGTCGTACGTACCGGACTTCAGTTCCTGGGAGGAGATCTGCGAGTCGGGGTAGTCGGGGTTCTGCACCCAGGTGTCGGTGGTGACCGCGAGCGTGGTGGTCGGGTCGACCGTCACCGGGTAGGTCGCGGTGTCCAGGAAGTCCTTGTCCGGGGTCAGCACCAGGGTCTGCGAGCCGTCGTCCGCCGTTTCGACCTTCGTCGAGACCTGTTCCTGGTGCGCGGACTCACCCGAGGCGTCGTCCTTGGAGGCGTCCCACATCATCGGCGCGGGCGCCTCGGCGACCAGCTTGCCGTCGGAGTCCTTCAGCAGCAGATGCCCCGAGTCGGCCTGGGACAGCTTCAGCCCGTCCAGGTCCAGCGGGATCCGGTACGAGACGGTGTCGTCGGCCGGCTGCTGGGCGAGCTCGATGTTCTCCGAGAAACCCTGCGCCAGCACGGTCACCGACAGGGTCTGGCCGCTGCCCAGGTCATAGGACGCGGTGTTCTTGCTGACATCGGGGGTGGGCAGCTTCTCCGCCCACCCGAGCCCGAAGGAGTCCTCGCCCTTCGTGACCGACGCGAGTTGGGTGTCACCGCCGTCGGAGACGTTGATGTCCGCGGCGGCGGCCTGCGGCTCCAGGGTGTCCCCGGTGTCGGACAGCGAGGTGTCGATGGCCTTCCAGACCCCGTCCTGTTTCACCCGTACCGGACCGGCGTACGCCTCGGTCTCCAGCTCCCCGCTGGGCAGCGCGTACGTCGTCGAGTCACTGGTCCGAGCGGACAGCACCTCAATCTTGCGGTCCTGCAGACGGGCCATCAGCAACGCCGACGACTCGCTCTCGGCCTGCGCAGGACCAGACGGTTCGGACGACGCCGTAACCGACTCGGCCGCGGCCATTACGGACTCCGCGGCGAACACCATTCCCGTGCTCAGTGACAACAGCGCAGTCTCGGCCACAACGACCATGGCAATACCGACCGCGCTCTGGCGCAGCCAGCGCGCCCTTGGGGGACTCCCCTTTAATCTGCCATGGGCCACAGGTCTGTGACGCATGATCAGCTCCCTCCCGCTTTGACTCTCCGCAGCGCGGAGACGACACAAACGAGCTGATCTTGACAACAGGAGGTTGCCAAAGGTTCACAGAAGTCAAATAGGCCAATGTGAAGGAATGGCGCATGTAAAGTATTGGCAAATTCCACAAAGGGCACGCCTGGCGAGATTCAACCAATTGCCCCGATTGCCCACTTCAACCTCTACGGCTAAATCGGACATAAAATAAAAAAAATTCCCCTCCACTCCTCGTGCGGCTTTTACCGAAAGATGAAAGAAATTTAGAGGAGATCGCAAAGATTCCCGCATACATGTGACGAATTCGCGTAAGTTGACAGGTTAGGACAAAAGGACCCGGCGTCGTGCTGTCGCGTTCATGGTTCCGCGCCAGCCCGGTGCTGAGCGCGGCAAGCCCCGAGCGTGTCCCGCGCTACAGCCCGAAGCGGTCCAGAACGGTGGCATCCGCCCTGTCCGCTGCGGCCACCAGGAACGCGCTCACCCGGGCCCACGCGGGCGCATCGACAAGCTCGCGGCAGGTGGGCCGGAGCCGCCGGTCGCTGCGCTGCGATGGCGTCCTGGAGCGCAACCACCTGTCCCACCTGCGCTCTACCCGTTCGCCCTTCCCCCCTACCCGCGTCACCGAGGCCCGGTGACCGCGGGCCTGGAGCAGCTGCTGGCGACCCAAGCTGTGGACGGTGGCTTCTCGCTGTATCCCGACACCGACACCTGGGTGACTTCGATGGCGGGCCTGATCCTGGCCGAATCTGGCGCCGTCCCCCAGGCACTGACCGGCGGTCACGTCCACGGACGTGGTGTACGGCGGAGGATGTGAGGGCCGCGGGAGGCGGTCCCTCACATGGCTCAGTGACCGAGGGCGGGCGGTTGGCTCCCGGGCTCGGGTGCCCCGCCTGTGCCTACCTGAGCCACCACCAGCGGGCCGACAGCGGTTCCGCCTACCCGCGTAGGCCCTAAGAACTCCTAACAGAATGCTGCAACTCGCCTCGGAATGAAGGGGTCTGATGACTTGTTAGCCTGCACATGAGAAGGGGTGAGCGGCCGCCGT
>NZ_JBSFXK010000122.1:0-5683 GCF_053595355.1 Streptomyces sp. NPDC002513
CGCCCGAGCGGCCCTCGTCCTCCTGCAGCTGGAACACGACCGCACAGCCTGAAGATCACGAAGCGTCACGACAAATTACCGAGAAGGGTTCACTGGGCGGGCTTGAACAGGTAGGCGGCCGGGTTGTCGTAGCGGCGCGAGCCCGGCACGAACACGTCCCCCGACCGCAGGCCGTCGCGCAGCGCGAGCAGCGTGCACAGTTCCCAGTAGTGCCAGTACGCGGTCGCATCGCCCTTGGCCGCCGCCTCGTCGAGGTAGCCCTGCCACCGGGTCGGCACGAACAGCGTCGGCGCCTTGTCGGGGACGTTGCGGGCGCCGGTCGCGTTCAGCTCCCGCAGGATCTCCAGGGCCTCGATCAGCGGCTTCGCCTCGGTGCCGCCTTTGAACCGCACCGCCTCCAGCACCTTCGGCGCGAACTGGCGGATGTAGGTGTAGGAGCCTTCCAGGAGCGCCAGGTGCCCGTGGTCCTTTGGGCAGCCGCACGGCGGCCCCGGCGTGCGCGGTCCGCAGCCGGGACATGCCGATCTTCCCGCGCAGCAGCGTCCCCACCGCCTCGTCCGGGATACCGGCATCGGCCAGCACCGGCAAGACCTCGTCCAGCAACGCGAGCCGGCCCTCGGAGAGCTTGGCCCTCTCGGCAAGCACCTCGCGCAGCTTGATCCGGGCGCGGGACTCCGAGCCGGACAGAGTCTGGTCGAAGAGCTGCACCACGGCGTCGAGGACGTCGACGGAGGACTGCGCGAGCAGTGTCAGCAGGATCGGATGGCGCCGGTTGGGCTCGCGCCGCACCAGGGCCTGCGCGGTCAGCCGACGCCCGATCTGGGCCAGGTAGCGGCGCCGCTCGGCAGGCAGCGACGACATGTCCAGGGTGTCCGCGCCAAGGCCGCGCAGGAACCTCAGCTTCTCGACCTCGCCGCCCACGCTCGTCGGCGACGCCTGCACCGGCCCGGTCACCAGCCAGTGCAGCCGCGAGGACTTGAGCTCCGGATCGACGACCAGCAGCCCGTCCAGCCCCTGCGCCCGCTCGGGGTACAGCAGGTGGGCCACGCGGGCATGGGTCTCCCGCTCGGCGGCCTCACGGGCGGTGGCGACCTTCTCCAGCAGCGAGACCACACCCGGCCGGATCACCTTCGCCGAACGCAGGTACTCACAGCCCAGCCTGAACAGAAGGCTCGGGGAATCGTGCTCCATCGCGCGGGCCAGCAGGAACTCATCCAGCTCCTTGAGCTCGATGGCCTTCGCCAGCTTCCACCCCAGATACTCGGCGATCTCCCGCAGATGGTCCGTGCGGGTCTGCTCACGCTCCCCGTAGTCCGCCAGATCGGCGACGGCGAGCCCGAGCTGGCGGGCCAGGCGGCCGACCGCCGCGGGCGGAGCGGCGGGCACATTGTCGGGGACGAAGCCCAGCCAGGGCAGGGCGGACAGCTGCACGGCGGCACCGAGCACGTTCTGGGCCCGGCGGAACTTCCGCAGGAACGCCTCGTCGGCCGGGGTGAGGGTGAAGTACCGGATCAGCTCGTCCTTGCCGATCGCCGGAAAGGACCGTAAGCCCTCCAACTCCTCATCCGAGAACACCCTGGTGGCCATCGGCCCCTCCCACCCCACTCGATCAAAGCAGACGAGCACCACCGCTACCCGGCCAGACGATGGGCACAGGCAGAAATCCCCGAACTCCCCGGACGACAGGTGGCGTTGCACTACCCTGCGGCGTTCCTACGCAGGGAACCCGGTGTCGCGCAGGTTCGCCATGGCAGGGTCGGCCTTGATCCGCTTTGAGCTCCGCACCGCGCTGAGCACCGCGGCCGGCAGTAGTTCGTCCAGCCGCTCCTCGGGGCTCGACCATGGTCTGCCGCCCGACGGTGAGCACGGACATCAGCCCAGATCAATGGGCTGCCGCACGGCTTAGCGTTGTTTTTTCCGCGAGAACTACTGGGACCCCCTCTGTCCGCCCCGCCCGCGTCGTACACCGCGGCGGCCGAGCGCTACCTCACTGGCACGGGCATCGCGAAGTCCTCCGCGCGGATCTACCGGATCTCGTTGACGACCTGGGGGTGGATGCTCGCCGGCGAACCGGCGCCGACCGGACCCGACCGCCGGGGCGCGAAGCCGCCCGTCTTCCCCGTCACCGCGATCGACGACCCGGCGCTGCCCGAGGTGCTGGCCGAGCTGGCGGCGGCGCGGGCGGACGAGATGGACGCCGACACCGTCAACCGGGAGCTGTCCATCGCGCGCAAGGCGATCGGCTGGTGGCAGCGCCAGGGCTGGATCGAAGGCGATCCCACGATCGGCATCGAGCGGCGGCCGGCACCGCCGGACCGCACCAAGGCTCTCGCGGAGAACCAGATCGCCGCCCTGTGGCGCCTCGACGTCGCGCTGCGGGAGAAGACGCAGTGGAAGATGCTCTACGAGTCCGCCGCACGGGCCGATGAGGTGCTGTGCCTGAACGTGGAAGACCTCTACCCGCAGGACAAGCGCGGCAGGATCACCGCCAAGGGCGGGGCGACGGAGTGGATTCACTGGCAGTCCGGCACCGCCCAGCTCCTGCCCCGCCTCATCGCCCGGCGTACCCGCGGCCCGCTGTTCCTTACCGACCGCAAGGCCCCGGCCGGAACCCCGACGCTCGACGTGTGCCCGGAGACCGGCCGGGCCCGGCTCTCCTACCGGCGGGCTGAGGAGATCTTCGAGGAGAACACCCGGCTGTTGGCCAACCCCCTCGCCTCACCCGACGACATCGAGGACCTGGACGGCTGGACGCTCCACCGACTCCGGCACAGTGCCCTGACGCACGACGCGGAGGACGGCACCTCCACCCCGATGCTGCTGGCCCGCTCCCGCCACGCATCCGTCCGCTCCCTGGAGCGATACGCCCGCCCTGGCGTCGACTCGGTCGCCCGGCACGTCGCCGAACGCGACCCCGCTGCACGTCGCCGCACGTAAATCCGAGCGGATCAGGGCTTCAAGATCATCCCGTTGCCCCTTTGGCGCGTATCTCGGAAGCGGCGCGAATCGCATCTGATGCGAACTGGACACATTTTGCGCCGCGTTGGCCGGGCGGGCGTAAGGAAGCCGCTGATCAGCGAATTGAGGGTTCACCGTGTGCTGCCGAGACGGTAGCGGACAGGCCGGGCTTGTGTCGTTCCGCATCACTCGATCGGATGGCTGACCTGCCATTCCTCTCCGGGCTTTGCATCTGATGCGAGATTCTCGCGCCGGATGCGATCTACGGAGCGTGACGAATTGGCAGGCGACAACAAGGCGGCGCCGGGGGCCGCACGGCTGCACCTGGCGGACGGGGTGCCGCTGCTGCGGCCGGAGGAGCAGGTCTTCGAAGCGATGCTGGACGGCTGGCGCAACCAGCAGCTGGCGCGGAACCTCGCGCTGTCGACCATCAACGGCCGTGAGCGGAAGGTGCGGGCATTCGCCACCCATGCGGACGCCTTCCCCTGGAGCTGGTCCTCGACGCTGGCGGACGAGTGGTTCGGCGACCTGCGGGCGGTCCGGGGCTGCGTCCGCTCGACGCTGCGCGGCTACCAGGAGGCGGTGCGGCTGTTCTGCGACTACGCCACCGACCCCGCCTACGACTGGGCGGCCGAGTGCGAGCGCCGGTTCGGCACCCATCCGATCCAGGTGTGCCACGAGTGGAACACCGCCGTGCACATGCAGGAGTGCGAGGCCGAGTCCCCGAAACGGGCCTTCACCCGGGACGAGTTGCAGGCGTTCTTCGACCACGCCGACGACGAGGTGACCCGGGTCCGCGGACGCGGCCGCAAGGGATGGCTGCCCGCCTTCCGCGACACGATGCTGTTCAAGACCGCGTACGCCTACGGGCTGCGGCGCAATGAGACGCGGATGCTGGATGTCGCCGACTTCGGCCGCAACCCCGAGGGGACGGAGTTCGGCGAGTACGGCGTCTGCTATGTCCGCCACGGCAAGGCCAAGAAGGGCTCACCCCCCAAACGCCGCAGCGTACTGACGGTATGGGAGTGGTCGGCCGAGATCCTCGACCAGTGGACGAGCGAAGTGCGGCCCGCCATGCGCCACGCGGACGGATCCGCCCTGTGGCCGTCCGAGCGCGGACAGCGGGTCGGCCTACAACGGCTGGACTCCCGCTTCGCCGCCTACCGCGACGACCTCGGCTTGGACCCGGTCCTGGACTTTCACTCCCTACGAAGGTCTTACGTCACCCACCTGATCGAAGACGGCTGGGACGCCCTATTTGTCCAGCAGCAAGCCGGCCACGACCATGCCAGCACAACCTCGATCTACACCTGCGTCTCCTCCGACTTCCGCACCCGCACGCTGCGGCGGGCGCTGGACGCCACGGTCGAGGCCGCGCTCAAACCCGCCAGGAGGGCGTAATGAAACGCCAGGTCAGCTACCAGTGGCGACTGCGGGAGCGGATGGCCGCCGCCGGAATGTTCACGACCAGCGAGCTGGCCCCGCCGCTGGCCGAGCGGGGCATCAACCTGTCGCTCTCCCAGGTCCACCGGCTGGTCACCGGCACTCCCGAGCGGCTGTCGCTGCCGGTGCTGGCCGCACTCTGCGACATCTTCGAGTGCACCCCGGCCGACCTGATCGCCACCAAGGCCGAGACCGCCGCCATCCGCAAGGTCGCCACCGGCGACGCGATCGTCGACCTGTCGGCGGTCCGTCCCAAGCGCGCCCGGATCCGGCCCGAAGGGTGAGCCGCACCCGAGTGCCGGCGAGCGCACGGTTCTGCGCCCGCTGCGGCCGGGCGGTGCGGCCCGAGACGAACCACTGGCCTGAGGGCTACATCTGCCAAAGCTGCATGACCAGAGCCCTGGAGACCTACGGAACGTGCGTCGGCTGTGGCGTCGATCGGCTCACCCCTGGCCTCGCGCCGGACGGCGGCAAGCTCTGCACCGACTGCGCAGGCGGGCTCGGTGACTTCACCTGCGAACGATGCGGCCAAGAAGCCAGGCGCTACCGGCGCGGGATCTGCGGCCGATGCGTCCTGACCGAACGTCTCCATGACCTACTCGACGACGGCTCCGGCTCCGTCCGCACCGAGCTACTCCCGCTGTTCGATGCCCTGCGACAGATACGTCGCCCCTGGGGCGGACTGACCTGGACGAGCCATTCCCACGTCCAGCACAACCTGCGGGCCCTAGCACGCGGCGAAGTCCCGCTCACCCACGACGGACTGAGCCAACTCACACCCTGGCGGTCGGTCGCCTACCTGCGCGACCTGCTCATGCACAGTGGTGTCCTGCCCCCGGCCGACCGGCAGCTGCTGCTGTTCCAGCGGTGGCTCGCCGAGAAACTGCCCGCCATCGACGGCCCCGGGCCTCGGCGCCTGCTGGAGCTCTTCGCCACCTGGCACATCCAGCGCCGCCTGCACACCTTGGCCGACCGCTGCCCGCTCACCAGCAAGCAGATCCACCAGGCCCGCAACGAGATCCACCTCGCGACCGCCTTCCTCGCTCACCTCGCCGAGCGCGGACGAACCCTCGCCGACTGCACGCAGGCCGACGTCGACGACTGGTACGCAGGCGGCTACACCGCCCGGCGCCTCACCCATGCCTTCCTGCGATGGGCGATGCGGTCCAACCAGATGCCCACGGTCACCATTCCGCACCGCTCCACCAGCAACCCGACCCCGCTCGCTCAGCACCAACGGCTCACCCTGCTCCGGCAGGCCGTAAACCGCAACGACATCCCT
>NZ_JBSFXK010000123.1:0-5672 GCF_053595355.1 Streptomyces sp. NPDC002513
CTTGGACGCACTGGGACTCACGACGACCATCCCGTCCACGATCTCGATCCCGGCGCACTGCTCCTCGGACCAGGAGTCGTACTCCTCCGCCGTGATCTGCTCGTGCATCCAGGCGGGGGCCACCATCTCGGCAGTCATGAAGCACCTCCCCGGACACTGTGCGACGGGCCCTGTCCCGCTGGGTTCAGCGTACTGTGCCCCACTTGATCACCACGCCCTCTGTTGCCACAGGTACGCACCACGGCGGCGGGATCCCGCGCCGACCGGATGGTCACCGGCGCAGTGCCTCCGCCGGCCGCACTCCGGTGAGTACGGATACTCAGGACGGGGCAAGGGGTGGCTCCTATCGTGAGCTAGTGCCGCGGCAGGAGGCCTTGAAACGGGGGACGCAGAGGTGCGGGAGGGGTTCATGGGAGCGGGTGGGTTCGGGGCGGCCGGACGGTACGGGTCCGGGCGGCGCGGCCGGGATGCCGTGACGGCGGCTCTGGTCGTCCTCGCAACGTTGTCGCTCGGCGCCTGTGGCACCGAGCGCGCGACGACGGGGGCTACCGGCACGACCACGCCCCATGGGACCGGAACCAGCCCGAGCCCGGCCGTGGGGTCTCCCTATGTGGAGCCAGGGGCCGGGGACGGCGCCCCTCACTACCGCGAGAACAACGGCTTCCGGATCTCGGGCGCCATGTCCGCCGCGAGCGCCGAGGACGCCCAGCGGGAGGCCGACCGCATCGAGCCGGTGCTCAAGCGGCTGTGGCAGCACAGGACGTGGGACCCGAAGACGGTCCGCGCTGCGATGCTCGAGCTCGGCTACCAGGAGGAGCGTTTCGACGCCAAGGGGAACCTGCTCGGCGGAACACTGCGGGTCAAGCCGATGGACTCGCGTTTCAGGAACGGCCGGGAGGTCAGGCCCGAGGGCGCGCTGGTGGGCCTGCGCGTCCATGCCGATGCCTGCGTCACCGCGTTCGTGCAGAAGACCAATTACCAGGTGTCGACCAATGGCCCCTACCCGGAGGCGGGTTGCTTCGAGCCACCGGCCGGTCACTGAGACGAAGGCCCGACTTCCCGGCCTTTCGGGCGGCACTACCGACTTGCCCCTCGACGGCGAGGCTATGACGACCGTCACTCAAGATCTGCCGGAACTCAAGGCCCCATGGAACCGACCCCTGTTCTGGACCGCAGAACTCGGTGGACGCTCCTGACAGAAGGGCCTGCGATGGCCGACAGCCGAACCACAGCCATGACACCGGGGGAACCCGGCAGGCAACCGGCGACGACGAGAACCGGCACCCGTGCGCCGGTGGCGGGCGAACCGCCCTCCACACCGGAAGAATCAGCCTTCGCGCCGGACGAATCAGCCTTCGCACCGGACAGAGCCCCGGCGAATCGGGGCACATGGAGCAGCCTGCGGCCCCTGCTGTTGCGGGTGCACTTCTACGCGGGCGTCCTCATCGGGCCGTTCATCCTCGTCGCCGCCCTGACCGGTCTGGTGTACACCGCCACACCGCAGTTGGAGTCGGTCCTGTACCAGCACGAACTGACGGTCACCCCGAACGGCGCACCGGACTCTCTCGCCAGCCAGATCGCCGCCGCCCGGCGGGCGGTGCCCGACGGCACGCTGGAGTCCGTCAGCCCCGCGCCCGGCCGCACGGACAGTACCCGGGTCGTCTTCAGCACCCCGGCCCTGCCCGCCGACTACTCCCGCACGGTGTTCGTCGACCCCTACGACCACAAGGTGCTGGGCACGCTGACGACCTACGGCCAGTGGCTGCCGGTCAGGGCCTGGCTCGACAGCCTCCACCGCACCCTGCACCTGGGCGAGTTCGGCCGTAACTACAGTGAGATCGCCGCGAGTTGGCTGTGGGTGGAGGTACTGGGCGGGCTCGCCCTGTGGATCGGCGCCCCGCGCAACCGCCGGCGGCTGCGCCGCGCCCTGTTGCCCGGTGGCGGGGCGAAGGGCAGGCGGCGCACGATGTCCTGGCACGGGGCGGTCGGTCTGTGGGTGTCCATCGGTCTGCTGGGCCTGTCCGCGACCGGCCTGACCTGGTCCGCCCACGCGGGTGCGAACATCGGCGCGATCAAGGACTCGCTGGGCGGCAGTACACCCGCCGTCACCACGTCCCTCCCCGCCCAGGGCGGTGGCTCCTCCGGCACCGAGGCCGGCAAGACCGGCGCGACGGACAAGGCCGGCAAGGACGTCGGTTACGACGCCGTCGTGGCCGCCGCGCACGACGCCGGTCTGCGCGGACTGCTCGTCATCACCCCGCCCGCCGACGCGGGGACGGCGTACGTCGTCAAGGAGAACACCCGCTCCTGGCCCGAACGGCAGGACTCGGTGGCCGTCGATCCCGCCACCGGGAAGGTCACCGACGAAGTGCGTTTCGCCGACTTCCCCCTCCTCGCGAAGCTGACCCGCTGGGGCATCGACGCCCACATGGGGCTGCTGTTCGGACTGGCCAACCAGATCGCCCTGGCGCTTCTCGCGATCGGTCTGATCGCCATGATCCTCTGGGGTTACCGGATGTGGTGGCTGCGCAGGCCCACCCGGTCCGACGGGTTCACCCTCGGACGCCCGCCCGCCCGCGGGGCCTGGCGCCGGACACCCGGAGGTGTCCTCGCGCCGGCCGTGGTCGTGGTCGCGGTCGTCGGCTACTACCTGCCCCTGCTCGGTCTGCCTCTGCTGGTGTTCCTCGCCGTGGACCTGGCCGCGGGCGCGGTGCGCAGGCGCAGGGCTGGAGCACCCGCGTGATCGCGGCGACGGGACTGCGCTGGATCCTCACCGCGGTCTTCGCCCTGTCGGCCCTGCACGGCGGGTGGCAGGTGGCCAGGCCCGGCTACGCCTCGGCCAGGCGGGTGGACCACGGGCTGCACACCCTCATGGGCCTGGCCATGATCGCGATGGTCTGGCCGTGGGGCATGGACCTGCCGGCCGCTCCGCAGGTGGTGCTGTTCGGGGCCGGCGCCGTGTGGTTCGCGCGCACCGCGCCGTCGCTCCTCCGCTCCGGATCGTGGCTGAAATCCGGTGCCGTGCCGTTGCCGCACGTGGTGATGACGGCGGCCATGGCGTGGATGGTCGCGGTGATGGCCTCCGCCGCGATGAGCGCGGGCCACGGCGGCGGGGGCGCGAGCGGCGACATGCCCGGAATGATCATGTCGGGCGGTTCCGGTACAGCGTCCATGAGCCTCACCGGTACGGGGGAGCAGCTCACGGCGGGACTCCTGGCCGTCGTACTGGCCGTGGTCGGGCTGCGCTGGCTGGGCCGCGCCTTCGACCGCGCCCGGACCGCCCGCGCGACCGAGCCCAGTCACGACGGCGCCGGGTCCGAGGAGGCCGCGTTCGGCCTCGCCTGCCACGCGGCCATGGCCCTGGGCATGGCCGCGATGTTCGTCTTGCTCCTGTGAACGGACCGGCACGGACGGCCCTTGACCGAACGGAGTGTGACGCGCGCCATGCTCCGGTCTCGGAACTCACCTCCAGCCCCGTCCGACTCCTGAAGCAGCACGGCTCGATCGGACTGACGCCCCTGGAGGGGCTCCAGCATCTCGACGCCGTGGTCCTCGACAAGACAGGCACCCTCACCTCCGGCCATATGAGCGTCGGCCGCGTCACCGTCGTACCGGACGGGCTGGGGCGGGACGCGGTGCTGCGGCTGGCGGGGGCTGTCGAGCAGGGCTCGGAGCATCCGCTGGGACGGGCCGTCGCCGGGGACGCCCGCCGGGAACTGGGCGAACCGCTGTCCGAGGTGAGCGAGTTCAGCGCCCTGCCCGGGCGGGGCGTGCGGGGGCGGGTCGCCGGGCGACGGGTCGACGTCCGGGCCCCGGACGAAGAGCTGCCGGCCGGGCCGGCGGTCGCGCAGGCAGGCTCGTACACGCCGGTGGTGGTGTACGTGGACGATGTCGCCGAGGCGCTCATCGAGGTCGGTGACGTCGTACGGCCGGGCAGCTACCGGGCCGTCGACCGGCTTCGGCGTCTGGGCGTACGCCCAGTGCTCGCCACCGGCGACCGGGAGGCACCGGCGCGGGCCGTCGCCGAGGCCCTCGGCATCGACGGGGTGCACGCACGCTGCACCCCGCAGGACAAGGCCGCCCTCGTACGGAAGCTGCAGGAGGAAGGCTACCGGGTCGCGGTCATCGGCGACGGCGTGAACGACGCCGCCGCTCCGGCCTGCGCCGACCTCGGGATCGCCATGGGTACCGGTACGGACGTGGCCATCGGGGCCGCCGACGTCACCCTCGTACGCGGCGGCATCGAGGCGCTCCCGGACGCCGTCCGGCTTGCCCGGCGCACCCTGGGCACGGTCCGCGCCAACCTCGTCTGGGCGTTCGGCTACAACCTCGTGACCGTCCCGCTCGCCATGGTCGGCCTGCTCAACCCCATGGTCGCCGCGGCGGCCATGTCGGCCAGTTCGGTGCTGGTGGTCTGCAACGGCCTGCGGCTGCGCGCCTGGCAGCCCTCGCCCGTACGGAGGCGTACCCGATGACGGCACAGCGCCTGTGACGGCCCACTCGTCGACGGCTGGCGGACCGTCTGCTCGCCGCCGTCGCGCCGGTCACGGCGTTCGGTCTCGCCCTCGGCGGACTCACGACCTGGGGCGCGGCCGGCAAGGCGGGCAGCCCGGAACAGATCGCGGTTTCGTCCGGACGCGTCCTTCTGTTCGTCGTCCCAGGACCGTGACCGAAGACCCGTTCTCCTCCAGAGGTCGGGCGGAAGACCCGGCCAGTTCCCCGGATGTTTCGTGATCCAGGTCATATCCGCGGGATTGACTACGGCCCCCGGTGGATATCCATACCCCCGCATGACGACCGACGTCCGGATGCGAGGATGAGGCGCCATGAAAACAGGGTGGTGTTCTCGCGCGATGCGCGCCGCGGTGTTCGCGGCTGTGTGCGTGCTGCTCGCCGCCCTGGGCCACGTCATGATGTCCGGCTCCGCCGTGCCGGCGTGGGCACTGGGGGCCGGCCTGGCCGCGACCGGTGCCGTCGGCTGGGGCCTGACGGGCCGTGAGCGCGGGCTGCCGTTGATCGTGGCCGTCGTGGTCGCCGCGCAGACCGTGCTGCACTCCGCGTTCTCGCTGGCCCAGTCGGTCCCTGGGGGCAGTGCCTCCGCCGGCAGGGGCGACATGAGCGTGGGCATGGGACCGGTCAGCGGCATGGACGCGGGGTCCACGCGAATGGGCTCCATGGACATGGGGCACATGGACATGAGCCACATGAGCATGAGCCACATGAGCATGGGCTCCATGGACATGAGCCAGAGCATGGACTCGATGGACATGAGTCCCATGGGGCACATGGGGCACATGGGGCATGCCATGGCCGGTGGTGGTTCGTCGGGGGCCGGCATGCTCGTCGCCCACCTGCTGGCCGCGTTCCTGACCGGCCTGTGGCTCGCGTACGGCGAGAAGGCCACGTTCCGCATCCTGCGGGCCGTCGCCGGATGGCTGGCGGCACCGCTGCGGTTGCTGCTGGCGCTGCCCGCCACCCCGAACCGCCCGCGCCTGCGCCCGCGTCGCCCGGGCCCGGACCAGGCACCGGCCCTACGCCTTCTCGTCCACGCGATCACCTCCCGAGGGCCGCCCGCGGGGACCGCTGTCGCCTGACGACAGATGGATTCCCGAGGCCACCCGAGTGCGCCTCGGGCACCGGCCGTACGCCCATGCGAGCGCACCGCGGCGTGT
>NZ_JBSFXK010000124.1:0-5590 GCF_053595355.1 Streptomyces sp. NPDC002513
TGTCCGCTCGGGGTATGTCTCACCAGCTATGTGCCCACTCGCCACAAGATCAGAACCCTACCCGACCAAGATCACACTACGGAAGCGACGTTGGGTGTCTCGGGAATGGCCCGAGATTACCGCGCCTGGTTCCCCGGGGGCGCTGGTCACCCCCGTGAGACTCCGCCAAGTTCGTTTCCGCAGTTCAGTGGGGCTGGTGTGATGCGCGGGTGTAGTCCTCGCGCTGGCAGGTGGCGTGATCATCGAGGCGAGATCATCCGCCCTGTCTGGTTATCGCTGTACTTCGCTGTTCGCCAGGACGAGCAGGGCTCGCAGGAGTGTGGTGGCCTGCCGGGTGTCCGTGCGGAGCTTGGTCAGGATCCGCCAGTTCTTGAGGTTCGCGAAGCCGTGTTCGTTGGCGGCGCGTTCGCGGCTGACCAGGCGGTTCGCTTCCTTCTCGGCGGCGGTCAGCTGGTGGTTGCGGGTGGCCTTGCGGCCGGTGATGATCACCGGGTCGTCGTCGGGTTTGTCGTCGAGGCCGACGAAGCCGAGGTCGGCCAGGGCGCCGAGGCCGGCTTCCCGCAGCTGTCCGGTGATCTTGTTGTGGCGGGCGGTGGTGATCTCGCTGGACCGGCCGGGCTTGGCTGCGGAGATCCAGATCAGGTTGCCCTTCTCGTCGGTCAGCGCGAGAAACAGCAGGCCATGGGCCTTGTGCTTGCCAGAGTAGTTCTTCCGGTCGTCCTTCCCGGTACGGCGGCGGGTACGGATCAGGGTGCCGTCGAGGAGGACCACGACCCCGCCGCCGCGGGCGATCTTCTTCAACGCCCGGTCCAGACGCGGGGACCGGGCGGCCAACAACTGGACGACTTCCTTCACCCAGCGGCGGACGGTGGACTCCCCGACACCGTTGCCGCCGGCCATGTCGGCCAGACGCTGGTCGTGACGCAGGACGGCAAGCACGATGACAGCCTGCTTACCGGGTTCGGCCTTGCGCCAGACAGAGCGCATCCGGTTCCGGCGCCGGCGTATCAGGCCGGCGACGAGATCGATGGTCCGCTTCGACAGCGGCAGGCGGACCTGGTAGACAACATCCTGAGCGCCCTCGGCGGGCTGGTTTTTCGTCACACATCAACCAACTCCCGCCGGGGGCCCTCGCGTTACGGCCGGAATCGGCCCGTCCGGCCGTCGACACCGCTGGTCAGCGTGGTCGGTAGCGGCCCGATGCGGTGCGGACGAGCCAGCCACGGTCGGAGAGTTTGCGCAGCTGTCCCCGGACCGGCTCGATCTTCCCCGGCGTCGTCTCCCGGCCCAGCGCGAGGGCGACGTCCTTGGCCATCACCGGACCGTCCGCCCCCGCCACGATCTCCATGATCCGGCGGTACTCCGAGGTCAGGGCCTCACGCCCCATCCCCTCGACGCGATCGGGCACCACCCGCATCCCGCCCGCACCCGGGCCCACCGTCACAGCAACCGGCTCCGGCTCCGGCTCCGGCTCCGGCTCCGGCTCCGGCTCCGGCTCCGGCGACACGATGCCCGGCGGCAGCCGTCCACCGCCGGTGGCCTCGGCCCACTGCCCGAAAACCACCTCGGCGGCCTCCAACCGGGCCACCTCCAGATCGAGTTCACCCAGCTCCTTACGCAGCAGCTCAGCACGTTTCGCCAGCTCAAGCCGCCGCCCGATCGTCCACGTCAGCACGTCTGTCATGAACATCCCTCCCGACGCGGAACCTACGCGGCAGCCCCGAACCTCACGCAAGAACCCGCGAGAACGCCCGCGCCGGACGATCTCGTGCTAACGATCACCCCGCCTGCCAGCGCGAGGACTACACCCGCGCATCACACCAGCCCCACTGAACTGCGGAAACGAACTTGGCGGAGGCTCCGTGGTCGACGCGAACGCCCTCACCGCCGACGGTGCCGTCATTTCTCGTGAACATCTGCGAACGCGCTGATCGCCGACTGCTGCTGAAAATTGTCCTTGGACAGCGAAGTTAGTCGACGACGACGCTCTGACCTGCGACGACTGAGTTCATTGTCGGCAGGAGTAGAGTTCCGAAGTTGATCACTAGGGGCGGATTGCGATGGTGCTGACGGTGCCGTTGCCCCAGACGGTGGTGTTCATCATCATGCGTCCGTCCAGCGACACCGCGGTAAATTCCGGCACGAAGCGCGTAGTGAACAGTGTCGCGAACCCGCTCCGTAGCTGGGTCACCTCGCTCGTCACCAGGTCCCAGTCGTCGAGGAGGCGGACCTGGACCCAGGCCCAGCCGTCATCTTCGGGCTCTCCGTCCGTAGGGTGCGTGTTGTAGTCGACGCCGAGGAGGAACTCGCGGTCCTGATTGAAGAGTCCGTATTGCGTTGCCATCCGATACCAACTCGCGTTGACCTTGTCAGCCATATCCGGGGCGTCGACGTCGGCGATCTCGTCCGGGTATGAGTCGAATCGCCCGTGCTCGGGGCGGGCACTCGCTGGCGAGCACCCCGCGGGCAGTGGCGGCAGCGGGACCTCGTCCCGGCGCCGTTGCACGAAGTGAAGCCCGGCGGGTGCGATCAGGGTGGCTATCTCGGTGTCGGTCAGCGTCACGGAGGCACGATAGTCGCAGGCAGGTCGCCTGGTGTGCCATTTTCAGGGCTTCCAGAGGACCCACCCGCGAGTTCTGTCGGCGGTGGCGGCGGAGCGGTCTGCTCATTGGCTTCGCTGACTTCTAGGGACAGCGTGACTGGGCCGACTTGATTGGTTGCCACAGAGGACCGTTGGCGTGGGGCGGGTGCGCGGTCCTGGACGTAGCGTCTGATGACACCGTAGGAGATCGAGGTGTCGTGCTCGTCCATGGGCTTCGCCCAGATCTCTGTGGGGCGGTGCCCCGCCTCGATCATGGAGTCGACGAGGTGCTGGACAGGATCGATGGCGGTTGGCCGACGCGGTAGTGGTTTGCGGGGGCGGGGTTCAGGGCCGTCCAGGGCGGCCCGGACGGTTCGCCAGGAGACGTTGTGGCGTCGTTCCAGAGCTCGCATCGAAAGGGCTTCCCGTTCGGCGTCGTGCCGGATGCGTCGGTAGAGCTCCTTCTTGTCGATCTTCTTGGACGACACGCGGTCGGGGGCCGGCTTGCGCTGCCGACGGGGTGGTCGGACATCTGCCAGGGTCCGTTCCAGGAGTTCGCAGGGGCGGCCAGCCAACGCGGCAAGGCGTTCAAGGCGGGGCTGTCCGAACCAGTTCGGTGAGCCGGTGAGGAGGCCGTGCAGTAACTCGGTTTGAGGTGGTTGGCGTGGGCCAGGCGCCGGATATAGGAGTCGGTCGGTTCTCCGGGACGTGGCCGGACCTGGATAGGAAGCCGGTGCAGCAGCGGTTCCGGGGCCGAGGTCACCCACTGACCGCCTTCTTCAGCGGAGAAGCCGCGGTCTCTGCGGCATGGTCCAGTGGGATCGCGTCGATTGCCTCCTTCGTCACGCGTTCGGTGCCGCTGAGGATGGCGTCGATCGCGGCTCCTCGGATGGCGTGGGACAGAGCTCCGATCATGCCGTCGGTCCGGTTGTGGAGATAGCGGTCGAGCTTGACCAGGCTGCCGAGCGGGTGATCGTGCAGCAGCAGGGTGTTCTCCAGGGTGGCCACCAGCCCCTTCCACTCGGCGCCGTAAGGGAACGGGCGGGTGGGGACGAGCGTGAAGCGGCCCGCGATCTGGGCCCCGCGGGTGCCGGCCAGCAGTTCGCTGTCCTCGACGCCGATGCCTGCATAGACGAACGTCGCGGGGATGCGCTCGGAGAAGTACTTCAAGGTGTCGGAGACCTCGGCGCCGGACCGGGTGGTCTGCGAGATGTTGTGGATCTCGTCGACTTTACCGACCGCAGGAGCTCGGAATACTGGCTCTGAACTGCGACGATTCATAGACTACATGTCCGTGACGCCGAGTTGGGGCCGTTGCTGTAGCTCGTCCGGGTGGTCTCTCGGGCCGGCCGTCCACCGGGACGGTGGACGGCCGGCGTACTCGGTGAAGTGCTCAGCCGAGTACGGATGTCTGTGCCCAGCAGCACGAACCTGTCAGGGCTCTCCTTGACCTGAAGTGCGATTGAGCTTCTAGCGTGTCCTCCAGCTGATCATCTGACGACGGGAGAAGGCGCTCATGATTCTCGTGACGGGAGCCACCGGGAACATAGGAAGTGCTCTGCTGAAGGAGCTGCACGCGTGCGGTGCCGGGCCCCTGAGGGGTCTCACTCGCGATGCTGCGCGGGCCTCATTCCCCGAAGGGGTCGAGGCCGTTGAGGGTGACTTCGCCAAGACGGCTTCGCTGAAGCCTGCGCTGGAGGGGGTGCGCTCGCTGTTTCTCGTGTCGCGTATGGGCTCAGATGCTGACATCCTCGACGCCGCCCGGCACGCAGGTGTGGAGCACGTGGTGCTCGTGTCGTCCATTACCGTCCAGACCCATCCGCACCTGGGCCCCGCCAACGAGAACCTGGCTGTCGAGCGACTACTCAAGGGCAGCGGTATGGCCTGGACGATTCTGCGGCCGACGCAGTTCGCCTCGAACGCCCTGTGGTGGGCGGCGTCCATCCGCGAGCACCAACCGGTCAGGGCGCCGTATGCGGACATCGGGCTCCCCACGATCCACCCCGCGGACATCGCGTCGGTGGCGCGGGTGGCGCTGATCGAGTCCGGTCACCAAGGCCGGACGTATGCCCTGACCGGTCCGGAGCGGGTGACCGCCCGGCAGCAGGTGGAGGCCATCGCGGCAGTACTGGAGCGGGAGGTGCCGTTCGTTGAGATCAACAGGGAGGAGGCCCACCGTCACATGGCCGCGTTCTTGGGAGACGAGGCCGCGGATGCGGTGCTCGATGTGACGGGTGGGGACGTCAACGACGAGCTGCTGAAGGTGCGCGACACGGTTTCGCGGGTCACCGGCTCCCCGACCAGGCCATTCCATCAGTGGGTTTCGGAGAATGCCTCCGCCTTCCATTGAGTCGCCTGGTGCTGACCCCGTTCATCTGTACTCAGCTGGGCACTATCACGTGCACGCCGACAGCAGAGCCGTGAAACTGCCGGCGGGACAGGATCACGTCGCTGATCCCGGGTCGGCGATGCGGGCTTCCAGGTCGGCGACGCGCCGGTCTTGGAAGCGCAGGTTCGAGCGGGCGGCCTTCAGCCGCTCGTCGAGGGTGCGGTTGTCGGTGGTGAGGTGGCGGATGACCCTCCCCTCGTAGCGTGGAGCCCGTGATTGCAGGGGAAGTTGGGGTTCATGGGATCCAAGAAGCAGCCGTACGACGCCGAGTTTCGTGAGGGCGCCGTTCGCATCGTGATCGAGACGGGGAAGCCGGTCCCGGATGTAGCCGAGGAACTCGGCGTAAACCCCGGCACCCTCCACAGCTGGGTCTCGCGCTGGCGCCGTAACGGAACGGCGTCGTCGGACCGGCCCGCGCAGACCGCGGCCGGCGGGCGGGTGCGCGAGGCCGAGCGCGTGGAACTGGAGCGGCTGCGGCGTGAGATGAGCGAGAAGAACAAGCGCATTCGGGAGCTGGAGATGGAGCGTGAGAGCGTGGTGGTGAACCGGACAGTGTTCGGTGGGTGGGGCTGGCGGGGGATGCCTCGAACGATCTTGCTGGCCGGTCGGCGTGCATGGAA
>NZ_JBSFXK010000125.1:0-5494 GCF_053595355.1 Streptomyces sp. NPDC002513
ACCCCATAACGGGGTGTCTGGACGGAGGAGTCCACCCCAGCAGCCAGTTGGGCACTACCTCCAAGCCTGGTGCTTCAGCGCCGGGTCAAGTTGACGCTCTACGCAGGAGGCCGACCGTGAGGTCCGTCTTCCTGCACTCCGTTGCGTGAGGGCACGCGGCGCTCGCGCATTCCAGTGGCGGATCGAGGGGGTCATACGCCTGCGACAGGCTCGACGGGAGGGGTCTGTTGAGGAACCGGTCCGCCGAGCGTGAAGGAGAAGGAGTCTGACCAGCGTGAATGCCGATGAATCCGCGGGTGGGACACCTTCATGCGAACGAGGTAGTCGATCCAAAGATGATGCTTAGTCAATTAGGTTATAAGAGGGGCTGGTTGTCCGGCAAGCGTGATCCGCAGGGTCGCCGCGCTTCGCCTGTTCCGAAACTGATCCACTCGATTTTGATCACTGTCGGCAGCAACCTGACGGTGGAACAGCCTGCAACACTTCACGGCATACCGGCAGCGGTCGGGGCGGATTGCCGAGGTGGCACGGCAGTTGCACACCCGGAAGGCAGGCGCCGAGTCCTGACGGTCCACGCGGGTGACCGCGGGCCGGGGGTCCCGTTCGTGGCGAGGTGGCGGCGGGACACGGGACATAGGTGACGGGAGTGGGCACGTATACCACTTTCCGCCCTGTCGTGCGAACAACTTCTGTTATTCGGCGCAAACTGCTGAAACCAGACGGTCGTTGGGGTTACTGTCAGTTTCGTGTTCGCTGCAGAACGTCGCCAATTGATCCTCGAAATGGTGCGAGCCAACGGTGCCGTGTCGCTCCGTGAACTCGCCCGCGTCGTCCAGACCTCCGAAGTGACCGTACGGCGGGACGTGCGCGCGCTGGAGGCAGAAGGACTCCTCGACCGCCGGCACGGCGGTGCGGTACTGCCGGGCGGGTTCACGCGGGAGTCCGGCTTTCCGCAGAAGTCCCATCTCGCGACCGCCGAGAAGACCGCCATCGCCGACCTCGCCGCGGGCCTCGTCGAGGAGGGCGAGGCCATCGTGGTGGGGGCGGGCACCACCACGCAGGAGCTGGCGCGCCGGCTCGCGCGGGTGCCCGGGCTGACCGTCGTCACCAACTCCCTGCTGGTGGCCCAGGCGTTGGCCCATGCCAATCGCGTGGAGGTCGTGATGACCGGCGGCACCCTGCGCGGTTCCAACTACGCCCTCGTCGGCAGCGGTGCCGAGCAGTCGCTCCAGGGGCTGAGGGTCTCCAAGGCCTTCCTGTCCGGGAGCGGGCTCACCGCCGAGCGCGGACTGTCCACGTCCAACATGCTGTCGGCGTCCGTCGACCGTGCGCTGGTGCAGGCGGCCGCGGAGGTCGTCGTCCTCGCCGACCACACCAAGCTCGGCACGGACACGATGTTCCAGACCGTGCCGACGGATCTGATCACCCGGCTGGTGACGGACGAGCCGCCCGCGCACGACGACCGCGCGGCCACCGAGGTGCAGGCCCTGGCCGATCAGGGTGTGCAGATCGCGGTCGCCGGGGGAGGCGGTTCCTCGGGGGGCGACACGGCCCCGGCGGGCCGTCCGCCGCGCCGTGACGTGCCCCTGCCCGGCCCCCGCCGGGGCCAGGTCCCCGGCGCCGGCCCGCAGTTGCGCAGCGCGACGGCCCTCGGGGAGCCGCCGACGGGGGAACGCGCCCGGGTCGCGGACCTGCGCCGCCGCTAGCGCCGCAACAGGCAGCGGAGCGCCCGGCGGGCCGGTCCGCCGGGCGCTTCCGAAGTGGTGCGGGTGATCAGTCCTTGATCTCGCAGATCAGGGCGCCGGAGGTGAGGGACGCGCCGACCTCGGCGTTGAGGCCCTTGATGGTGCCCGCCTTGTGCGCGTTCAGCGGCTGCTCCATCTTCATCGCCTCGAGAACGACGACCAGGTCGCCCTCCTTGACCTCCTGGCCCTCCTCGACGGCGACCTTGACGATCGTGCCCTGCATCGGGGAGGTGAGGGCGTCACCGGAGGCGACCGGCCCGGACTTCTTGGCCGCGCGGCGCTTGGGCTTGGCACCGGCCGCCAGGCCCGTGCGGGCCAGGGACATGCCGAGCGACGCGGGCAGCGACACCTCCAGGCGCTTGCCGCCCACCTCCACCACGACCGTCTCGCGGCCCGTGTCCTCCTCGGCGTCCGCCTCGGCGGTCGCCGTGAACGGCTTGATCTCGTTGACGAACTCGGTCTCGATCCACCGGGTGTGCACCGTGAACGGCTCGTCGGAGCCGGTCAGTTCGGGCGCGAACGCCGGGTCCCTGACCACCGCGCGGTGGAACGGGATCGCCGTGGCCATGCCCTCGACCTGGAACTCCTCCAGTGCGCGGGAGGCACGTTCCAGCGCCTCCTCGCGGGTGCGGCCCGTGACGATCAGCTTGGCCAGCAGCGAGTCCCACGCCGGGCCGATGACGCTGCCGGACTCCACGCCCGCGTCCAGGCGGACACCAGGGCCCGACGGCGGGTCGAACCTCGTCACCGTGCCGGGGGCGGGCAGGAAGTTGCGGCCCGGGTCCTCGCCGTTGATGCGGAACTCGAAGGAGTGACCGCGCAGTTCGGGGTCGCCGTAGCCCAGTGCCTCGCCGTCGGCGATGCGGAACATCTCGCGGACCAGGTCGATGCCGGCGACCTCCTCGGTGACCGGGTGCTCGACCTGAAGGCGGGTGTTGACCTCCAGGAAGGAGATCGTGCCGTCGGTGCCGACGAGGAACTCGACGGTGCCCGCGCCGACGTAGCCGGCCTCCTTGAGGATGGCCTTCGACGCGGTGTACAGCTCGTCGAGCTGCTCCTGGCTCAGGAAGGGCGCCGGGGCCTCCTCGACCAGCTTCTGGTGGCGGCGCTGGAGGGAGCAGTCGCGCGTGGAGACGACGACCACGTTGCCGTGGCTGTCGGCGAGGCACTGGGTCTCCACGTGGCGGGGCCGGTCGAGGTAGCGCTCGACGAAGCACTCGCCGCGACCGAAGGCGGCCACCGCCTCGCGGACCGCGGACTCGTACAGCTCGGGGACCTCTTCGAGGGTGCGGGCGACCTTCAGACCGCGCCCGCCACCGCCGAAGGCGGCCTTGATGGCGATGGGCAGGCCGTGCTCCTCGGCGAACGCGACGACCTCGTCGGCGCCGGACACCGGGTCGGGCGTGCCGGCGACCAGCGGGGCACCGGCGCGCTGGGCGATGTGCCGGGCCGCGACCTTGTCGCCGAGGTCGCGGATGGCCTGCGGCGGCGGGCCGATCCAGGTCAGCCCGGCGTCCAGGACGGCCTGGGCGAAGTGGGCGTTCTCGGAGAGGAAGCCATAGCCGGGGTGGACGGCGTCCGCGCCGGAGTCCTTCGCGGCCTGGAGGACCTTCTCGATGTCCAGGTAGCTGGTGGCGGGGGTGTCACCGCCCAGGGCGAACGCCTCGTCCGCCGCACGGACGTGCAGGGCGTCCCGGTCCGGGTCGGCGTACACGGCCACGCTCGCGATCCCGGCGTCACGGCAGGCCCGGGCGACACGGACAGCGATTTCGCCACGGTTGGCGATCAACACCTTGCGCACGATGGCTCCCTCTCCTTGAAACAAGCCGAGTTTAGGGACTGCCGACACGATGTTTCGACCGGTCCCGAGTGGTGAGCTTGCCCACACGGAGCGTGAAACCATGCTCACTCCACCTGCGAAATCCCTTGTCGCACCGCCGTACAGGGGAATCCACCGGAAAACCCTAGCCTTCTGATGTGGCCGAGGTCTCTATGAGGTAGTCCTGCCACCGGTCGTGTTTCTTTGTGGAGTCCCTACTAATGGCCCAACGAAACTTTGCGCCTGACAGACCTCTTGTCCCGAGGTTTACCCGTTAGTAGCGTTCGCGATGTCTCGAAGGTACTCCGAGTAACACGCAGCGCGCTCGAAGGTGGGTGGGGGCCGGTGGTCCGCAGACCGGTGGCATGGATCGTGACGGTGGTCCTCTTCGTGGAGGCGTTCGGCATCGCGTTGTTGAACTGGTTCCTCGGCATGGTCGTGGACCGGCAGAACATGTCGCTGGCGGGACTCGACCCGGATGCGATGTCCGCGTCGTCGAAGGCGGGCGGTGTCGTCTTCGGTCTGTACTTCGCGCTGTGCGGGCTCGCCGCCCTGCTGGTGGCGGTGCGCGGCCGCACCCCGTCCGGGTTCTGGCGCATCCTGCTGATCAGCGCCGCCGTGGTGCACGCCGTGCTCGGCGCCTTCACGGTGGGTCTGGTCGGCTGGGGGGCGTTCGCGTTCCTGATGGTCGTGTTCGGGCTGATCCTGCTCACCCTCATGACGTACGACCGTCCGGGCGTGACGTCCGACCGCCAGGGGCAGGACGGCCCGCGGCCCGGGGAGGGCGGTCCCGGGGACGGCGGGAGCGCTCCGGGGCAGGGCGGACCGGCGCAGGAGGGCGGCGGCCCCGCGCCCGCCACCCCCTGAGGCCCGCCGCCCGAGCCCGCCCCGGGCGGGCGCTCACTTCTCCGCAGGCGCCCACAACTCGGTGATCCCGACGCCCAGTTCGGCCAGCAGCCGGCGGATCAGGGGCAGCGAGATGCCGATGACGTTGCCGTGGTCGCCGTCGATGCCGTCGATGAAGGGCGCCGAGCGGCCGTCGAGGGTGAACGCCCCCGCCACGTAGAGGGGTTCACCGGAGGCCACGTACGCGGCGATCTCCTCGTCCGTCGGCTCGCCGAAGCGGACCACGGTGGACGCGGTGCCGGACGCGTACCGGCCGCTGATCGTGTCGTAGACGCAGTGGCCGGTCTGCAGGGTGCCCGCCCGGCCGCGCATCGACTTCCAGCGGGCCGTCGCCTCCTCCGCGTCCGCGGGCTTGCCGAGGGCTTCGCCGTCCAGGTCGAGGACCGAGTCGCAGCCGATCACCAGCGCGCCCTTCACCTCGGGCTTCGCCGCGACGACGGATGCCTTGGCCTCGGCCAGGGCGAGCGCGAGTTCCGCGGGGGTGGGGGCGGTGACGGCGTCCTCGTCGACGCCGCTGACGATGACCTCGGGGTCGAGCCCGGCCTGCCGGAGCAGTCCGAGGCGGGCGGGGGACTGGGATGCGAGCACCAGACGGCGGCGGGGCTGATCGGTCATGCGCTCAGCGTATCGGCGTACTTCACCTGATGCCGATGACGATCATCGCCAGCAGGCTGGCCAGCGCCATCAGGACCCCGAGCCGCCGCAACATGTCCTGCATGTCACGCAGTTCCTCAGGCGGCTCGTCCTCGGGGTCGGACCACAGCATGCCGTCGATCCTGCGGCCGGGGGGTGTCCGGGCGCCTGAGTACGCGTACTCAACTTCGACCGGCGGCTCCACGCCCGCGCCGGGCCCCGAGGACCCGGCCGGGAGCCCCTGGTCCGGCCCGGGAAGCCTGTCCCGGGAAGCCGTACGGCCGTCCGGCTGCCGGACGGCCGTACGGCGGGGCGGCGTCAGCGGGAGTGTCCTGGCGCGCCCTCGGCGCAGCCGCTTCCGGTTGCGGCCGACGTACGGTTGAAGTACCGA
>NZ_JBSFXK010000126.1:1971-5443 GCF_053595355.1 Streptomyces sp. NPDC002513
GAAGGGTGAGGGTGTCGGGCACGCTGTTGGGTGTCTGAGGGTGCGGCCGTTGGTCGTCCTTCGGTGCCGGCCCCGGTGAAAGTCTGCTTCGGTGGGCTGTGACGGGTGGTTGGTCGTTGTTTGAGAACTGCACAGTGGACGCGAGCATCTGTGGCCAAGTTTTTAAGGGCGCACGGTGGATGCCTTGGCACCAGGAACCGATGAAGGACGTGGGAGGCCACGATAGTCCCCGGGGAGTCGTCAACCAGGCTTTGATCCGGGGGTTTCCGAATGGGGAAACCCGGCAGTCGTCATGGGCTGTCACCCTTGCCTGAACACATAGGGCATGTGGAGGGAACGCGGGGAAGTGAAACATCTCAGTACCCGCAGGAAGAGAAAACAACCGTGATTCCGGGAGTAGTGGCGAGCGAAACTGGATGAGGCTAAACCTTGAGCGTGTGAGACCCGGCAGGGGTTGCGCTTGGGGGGTTGTGGGATTTCTCTTGACCAATCTGCCGGTTGGTCGACGAGTCAGAAACCGTTGATGTAGGCGAAGGACATGCGAAAGGTCCGGCGTAGAGGGTAAGACCCCCGTAGTCGAAACGTCAGCGGCTCGTTTGAGAGACACCCAAGTAGCACGGGGCCCGAGAAATCCCGTGTGAATCTGGCGGGACCACCCGCTAAGCCTAAATATTCCCTGGTGACCGATAGCGGATAGTACCGTGAGGGAATGGTGAAAAGTACCCCGGGAGGGGAGTGAAATAGTACCTGAAACCGTGTGCCTACAAGCCGTGGGAGCGTCGGAGCCTTCGGGCTCTCGTGACTGCGTGCCTTTTGAAGAATGAGCCTGCGAGTTTGCGGTGTGTTGCGAGGTTAACCCGGGTGGGGTAGCCGTAGCGAAAGCGAGTCCGAATAGGGCGTTGGAGTAGCACGCTCAAGACCCGAAGCGGAGTGATCTAGCCATGGGCAGGTTGAAGCGGAGGTAAGACTTCGTGGAGGACCGAACCCACCAGGGTTGAAAACCTGGGGGATGACCTGTGGTTAGGGGTGAAAGGCCAATCAAACTCCGTGATAGCTGGTTCTCCCCGAAATGCATTTAGGTGCAGCGTCGTGTGTTTCTTGCCGGAGGTAGAGCACTGGATAGGCGATGGGCCCTACCGGGTTACTGACCTTAGCCAAACTCCGAATGCCGGTAAGTGAGAGCGCGGCAGTGAGACTGTGGGGGATAAGCTCCATGGTCGAGAGGGAAACAGCCCAGAGCATCGACTAAGGCCCCTAAGCGTACGCTAAGTGGGAAAGGATGTGGAGTCGCACAGACAACCAGGAGGTTGGCTTAGAAGCAGCCACCCTTGAAAGAGTGCGTAATAGCTCACTGGTCTAGTGATTCCGCGCCGACAATGTAGCGGGGCTCAAGCGTACCGCCGAAGTCGTGTCATTGCAGCATGAGGGCTAACGCCTGTTGTGATGGGTAGGGGAGCGTCGTCTGCCGGGTGAAGCGGCACTGGAAGGTAGTCGTGGACGGTTGACGAGTGAGAATGCAGGCATGAGTAGCGATTCACACGTGGGAAACGTGTGCGCCGATTGACTAAGGGTTCCTGGGTCAAGCTGATCTGCCCAGGGTAAGTCGGGACCTAAGGCGAGGCCGACAGGCGTAGTCGATGGATAACCGGTTGATATTCCGGTACCCGCTGTGGAGCGTCAAACATCGAGCATCGTGATGCTAAGGCCGTGAAGCCGCCCTGATCTCTTCGGAGTTGAGGGGAGTGGTGGAGCCGCCGGACCAAGCGGTTAGTAGGTGAGTGATGGGGTGACGCAGGAAGGTAGTCCATCCCGGGCGGTGGTTGTCCCGGGGTAAGGGTGTAGGACGTCGGGTAGGTAAATCCGCCTGGCAGTAGTCTGAGACCTGATGCCGAGCCGATTGTGGTGAAGTGGATGATCCTATGCTGTCGAGAAAAGCCTCTAGCGAGTTTCATGGCGGCCCGTACCCTAAACCGACTCAGGTGGTCAGGTAGAGAATACCGAGGCGTTCGGGTGAACTATGGTTAAGGAACTCGGCAAAATGCCCCCGTAACTTCGGGAGAAGGGGGGCCAGCTCTGGTGATCGGATTTACTTCGTGAGCTGGGGTTGGCCGCAGAGACCAGCGAGAAGCGACTGTTTACTAAAAACACAGGTCCGTGCGAAGCCGTAAGGCGATGTATACGGACTGACGCCTGCCCGGTGCTGGAACGTTAAGGGGACCGGTTAGCTCACTTTCGGGTGGGCGAAGCTGAGAACTTAAGCGCCAGTAAACGGCGGTGGTAACTATAACCATCCTAAGGTAGCGAAATTCCTTGTCGGGTAAGTTCCGACCTGCACGAATGGCGTAACGACTTCTCGACTGTCTCAACCATAGGCCCGGTGAAATTGCACTACGAGTAAAGATGCTCGTTTCGCGCAGCAGGACGGAAAGACCCCGGGACCTTTACTACAGTTTGATATTGGTGTTCGGTTCGGCTTGTGTAGGATAGCTGGGAGACTGTGAAGCTCGGACGCCAGTTCGGGTGGAGTCGTCGTTGAAATACCAGTCTGGTCGTGCTGGATGTCTAACCCGGGTCCGTGATCCGGATCGGGGACAGTGTCTGATGGGTAGTTTAACTGGGGCGGTTGCCTCCTAAAGGGTAACGGAGGCGCCCAAAGGTTCCCTCAGCCTGGTTGGCAATCAGGTGTTGAGTGTAAGTGCACAAGGGAGCTTGACTGTGAGACCGACGGGTCGAGCAGGGACGAAAGTCGGGACTAGTGATCCGGCGGTGGCTTGTGGAAGCGCCGTCGCTCAACGGATAAAAGGTACCCCGGGGATAACAGGCTGATCTTCCCCAAGAGTCCATATCGACGGGATGGTTTGGCACCTCGATGTCGGCTCGTCGCATCCTGGGGCTGGAGTCGGTCCCAAGGGTTGGGCTGTTCGCCCATTAAAGCGGTACGCGAGCTGGGTTTAGAACGTCGTGAGACAGTTCGGTCCCTATCCGCTGTGCGCGTAGGAGTCTTGAGAAGGGCTGTCCCTAGTACGAGAGGACCGGGACGGACGAACCTCTGGTGTGCCAGTTGTTCTGCCAAGGGCATGGCTGGTTGGCTACGTTCGGGAGGGATAACCGCTGAAAGCATCTAAGCGGGAAGCCTGCTTCGAGATGAGGACTCCCACCCACTTGATGGGGTAAGGCTCCCAGTAGACGACTGGGTTGATAGGCCGGATCTGGAAGCCTGGTAACGGGTGGAGGTGACCGGTACTAATAGGCCGAGGGCTTGTCCTCAGTTGCTCGCGTCCACTGTGTTGGTTCTGAAACCACGAACAATCCCGCTGCTTGTTGGCAGTGTGTCGGGTTGTCTGTTTCATAGTGTTTCGGTGGTCATAGCGTGAGGGAAACGCCCGGTTACATTTCGAACCCGGAAGCTAAGCCTTACAGCGCCGATGGTACTGCAGGGGGGACCCTGTGGGAGAGTAGGACGCCGCCGAAC
>NZ_JBSFXK010000127.1:0-5368 GCF_053595355.1 Streptomyces sp. NPDC002513
TCGACAAACGCAACCGTGTCGACCAGGGGCTTTTCATCTGCCGGGGGTGCGGGGTCGTTGCCCACGCCGACCGGAACGCTTCCCACAACATCGCCACCCGTGGCGAGAGCGTGTGGAATGCGGGGCGTGAGTCACGCGTCCCTGCCACCCCATAACGGGGTGTCTGGACGGAGGAGTCCACCCCAGCAGCCAGTTGGGCACTACCTCCAAGCCTGGTGCTTCAGCGCCGGGTCAAGTTGACTTCCCCGCTCTCGCCTGAGCCCCCGTGAACTCGCCGGACTTGTCGCCGTCTCGTTCGAGACGGCGACAAGTCCGGCTTTCCGGTATCACGCCAAGCCCAGCGCCGGAGACAACAGGTCGCGGAGTGGGGAGTGATGGGTCGTGTAACGCACTGATGGGCCGGGTATCCCCATAAGTGCATGATCGAGACAAGTAGTAACCCATGCACCTAAATCGGTGCGGGTGGGAACGACATGCCTCCGCGCAAGCGGCCTGGCCGACGAGCAGGCCGCCGGGGGCGGTTCTCGGCAAGCCGGGGCCCGGGAAGAGCCAACCTAGGAGCCAGCCATGGCACCGAACGCCGCCGGGACGATTACGCATCCGGGGAGTGCGACCTCCGCAGCTGCTACGCATCCGGACGGAGCCATCACTGACGGTTTCACCCTGACGGTCGATGCGCTGCAGCTCAACGGAGTCGACAAAATGTACGGGGTGGTCGGCATTCCGGTGACCGACCTTGCCCGTATCGCGCAGGCCAAGGGAGTTCGCTACATAGGGTTCCGTCAGGAGCAGGCCGCCGGCCATGCCGCCGCTGCGGCGGGGTTCCTCACCGGTCGGCCGGGCATCTGCCTGACGGTGTCTGCGCCGGGCTTCCTGAACGGTCTGGTGGCGCTGGCCGATGCCACCACCAATTGCTTCCCGATGATCCAGATCAGCGGGTCCAGCGAGCGCAGCATCATCGACCTGCAGCAGGGCGATTACGAGGAACTTGACCAGCTCAATGCGGCCAAGCCCTTCGCAAAGGCCGCGTTCCGTGTGGACCGGCCGGAGGACATCTGTCTCGGTGTCGTCCGCGCCATCCGTGCCGCGGTGTCCGGCCGGCCCGGCGGGGTGTACCTGGACCTGCCGGCCGCGGTGCTCAAAGCCACGATGCCGACGGAGGCGGCGAAAGACTCGCTGTTCCAGGCGGTCGACCCGGCGCCCGCGCACCTGCCCGCGCCTGAATCCATCGCCCGAGCCGTGGATTTGCTCGCGCACGCCGAGCGTCCGCTGATCGTCCTCGGCAAGGGGGCCGCTTACGCGCGGGCCGACGAGGACATTCGCTCGTTCGTCGAGACCACGGGCATCCCGTACCTGCCGATGTCGATGGCCAAGGGGCTGCTGCCCGACGACCATCCGCAGTCCGCGGCCGCGGCCCGGTCCCTGGTACTGGGGCAGGCCGACGTCGTGATGCTGATCGGCGCCCGGCTGAACTGGTTGCTCGCGCACGGGCGGGTCCCACGTTGGTCGGCGGCGGCGAAATTCATCCAGGTCGATGTCGACCCGGCAGAGATCGACAGCAACCGGCCGATCGCGGCTCCGGTGGTCGGCGACATCGCCTCGGTGATGGCCGAGTTCAACCGTTCCGTGAAGCCGGACCGGGTTGCCGTGCCGAGTGCCTGGTGGGACGCGATCAGGGAACGGACGGCGCACAACGTGGCGAAGATGCAGGCCAGGCTCGATGCGGACGCGGCTCCGATGAACTTCTCGACCGCTTTGCGTGCGATCCGCGACGTGCTGGACCGTCACCGCGATGCCTACCTGGTCAGTGAGGGCGCCAACACGCTCGACTTCGCCCGCGACATTCTGCCGGTGTACGAGCCGCGGCATCGGCTCGACTCCGGCACCTGGGGAGTCATGGGTGTGGGCATGGGTTATGCCATCGCCGCGGCGGTCGAGTCCGGCAAGCCGGTGGTGGCCGTCGAGGGCGACAGCGCGTTCGGGTTCAGCGGCATGGAGATCGAGACGATCTGCCGCTACCAACTGCCCATCGTCACAGTCGTCTTCAACAACGGTGGCGTCTACAAGGGCGACGAGGTGAACACGTACTCGGCCGACCCCGCGCCAACGGTGCTGCTGCACTCCAGCCGTTACGACAAGGTCGGCGCGGCCTTCGGCGGCACCGGCTACCAGGCCGACACACCGGAGGAGCTCGGCCACGCACTGCGCGCCGCGCTGCACGCCGGCAAGCCCGCCGTCATCAATGCCGTCATCGACCCGACCGCCGGCACCGAAAGCGGCCACTTGGTCAGCATGAACACCACCAGCCCCGTACAGCCGCTGCGCTGACCACGACACAGGACGACACCGGATGGAGAAGAGGAGATGTCCATGACCGCGGAATCCGTGCACGGTGCCGCCACCCCGACCGAGCACCTCGATCCGAGCAAACCGCACGCCCTGGAGCACATCACCGTCGTGGACTTCACCCGCGTCCTGGCCGGGCCGACATGCACCCGGATGCTCGCCGACGCCGGCGCACGGATCATCAAGGTCGAGCGCCCCGGCACGGGGGACGACACCCGCCAGATGGGCCCGTTCGCCGCCGACGGCACTTCGGAGTACTACCGATTCGCCAACATCGGGAAAGAAAGCATCGCCCTCGACCTCAAGAACCCGGACGATCTCGCGCTGGTCGAGTCGATGATCGCCGAAGCCGACGTCGTCGTGGAGAACTTCCGCCCCGGCGTCATGGCCAAGCTCGGGCTCGACCCGGCCAAGCTCGTTGTGGAGCATCCACGGCTGATCGTCTGTTCCATCTCCGGCTTCGGCCAGTACGGGCCGCTTCACATGCAGCCCGCCTACGACACCGTCATCCAGGCCCTCTCGGGGATCATGGACGCCACAGGCGAGCCCGACGGTGGCCCAACCCGTGTCGGCACGTCCATATCCGACATCCTGGGCGGCATCTTCGGCTACTGCGGCGTCCTCACCGCTCTGGCGGCCAGGGAACGCACCGGTAAGGGAACCACCGTCGATGTCGCGATGCTCGACGCGACGTTCGCCACCCTGGAGCAGGGCCTGATGGACGCGCTCGGCGTTCACAAGCGCCCGCATCGCATAGCGAACCGTCACCCGTCCATGGCGCCGTTCGACACGTTCACCTGCTCTGACCAACTCGTCGCGATCTGCGTCGGCAATGACCACCTCTTCGGCATCCTCGCCGGCGCTCTCGGAAGGCCCGAGTGGGCCACCGATCCCCGCTTTGCCACCAACGTCGACCGGATGGACAACCAGGCCGAGCTCAAGGCAGCCATGGAAGAGGTGCTGCGCACCGACACGGCTGCCGCCTGGCATGAACGGCTGGAGGACGCGGGCATACCCGTCGGCCTGGTCCTCAACGTCGACGACACACGCAAGCTCGAGCACATCAAGGTGCGCGGCATGGTCAAGGAGGTCGGCGGATTCGAGGTGCCCGGCAACCCGATCAAGTTCGGCGCCTACAACTCGCTCGGCACCATGGTCCCGTCGCCGGAGCTGAACAGCAACGGTGATGCCCTGCGCGCCGAGTTCGCGCCCTGAGCGAGCCACGCATAACCCGCTCCCCGCAAGGGAGAGTTGTCATGCCTGCTGGTGACACGGCCGGTCAACCCGGCGTGGCAAGGCTGATCGAGGACAGCATGCGTCGTACGCCCGACCAGACGGCAGTCGGGGTGGCAGACGGCAGCATGCGCCTCACCTACCAGCAGATGGGCAGGCTTGCACAGACACTCGCGCACGAACTCACAGAGGCCGGGATCACCCGTTCCGACCCGATCGCGCTCTACAGCGACAACCGCCCCGAGTTCATCGTCGCGCTCCTTGCCGCGTGGACCACGGGAGCGGCGGTCGTCCCCATGGATCCGCAGCTGACCGTGCCTGAGATACATACGCGCCTGGCCGCCGTCCACGCCAAGGCCGTGCTTCTCCCACACCGGCTGCGCGACAGCTACCCCGCGGAGGGCGATGCCACCCCTGCGTGGGCCATCGATGTCGGCACCGCCCGCACCCAGGTGGCCCTCACCGACATCCGTCACGGTTCCAGCCCGAGCCGGACCGCACCGCTGCAGCCGAGCCGAAACCCGCACCAGGCTCAGGGCCCGGGTCATGCCCTGCTGCTGTTCACTACGGGAAGCACCGGCACACCCAAGATCGTGCCGCTCACACAGGCCAACCTCGCCGCTTCCGTCACCGGCATCCAATCGACGTACCACCTGGGAACCGACGACGCGACCCTACTGGTCATGCCGCTGTTTCACGGACACGGCCTCGTCGCCGGCCTGCTCGCCACCCTCGCGAGCGGCGGCGCCGCCTATCTCCCCGCCACGGGGCGGTTCTCAGCCCACCTTTTCTGGGACGAGATCACCGCAGCGAGGGCAACCTGGTACACCGCCGTACCCACCATCCACCAGATCTTGCTGAACCGCGCGGCCGGCGAATACCCCGCCGCCGACCCTCCCGCACTGCGGTTCATCCGCAGCAGCAGCGCCCCGCTCGCGCCGGCGGTCTCGCGGAGGATCAGGGAACAATTCGGCGCACCGGTGATACCCGCCTATGGCATGACCGAGACCGCACACCAGGCCGCGTCGAATCCGCTCCCGCGTGACGGCGTCTGCAAGGACGCCTCCGTGGGCCTTCCCACCGGACTGCAGATTCGCATCATCGCCGGCAATGGCGAATTGGCCCCTACCGGCGACACCGGAGAGGTCTGCGTACGCGGACCCGCACTCACCGCCGGTTACCTGAACGACCCGCAGGCCAGTGCCACATCCTTTACCGATGGGTGGTTCCACACCGGAGACCTCGGCCACCTGGACTTGGACGGTTACCTGTTCCTCAGCGGCCGGGAAAAGGACATGATCAACCGAGGCGGCGAGAAGATCGCTCCGCACACCGTGGAGGCAGTACTGCTCTCCCACCCCGCCGTCCAGGACGCACTGGCGTTCGCCGTGCCCGACGCGAAGTACGGCGAGGAGATCAACGCCGCCGTCATCCTGCAGACCGGCCGACACGCCACCCAGGCCGACCTGCAACAACACTGCCGGGGTCAGCTCAGCGCCTTCGAGATACCCAAGAAGATCCACTTCCTCGACCGCTTCCCCCGCACCACCAAAGGCGACGGCGACCGCAGGGCACTGGCCGCAGCTCTCACCGATGAAAGCCCACCCCGATAGGGGGACGCGACTGCCATGGGAGGCCGCCCATGGTGGGCTGCCAGGATTCCGCACAGCCGCGAAGGGTGAGAGCGGTTCCACTGAACCCTTCTCGGTAATTTGTCGTGACGCTTCGTGATCTTCAGGCTGTGCGGTCGTGTTCCAGCTGCAGGAGGACGAGGGCCGCTCGGGCGATG
>NZ_JBSFXK010000128.1:0-5043 GCF_053595355.1 Streptomyces sp. NPDC002513
CGTTCGGTGGTGGTGTCGGGTGCGCGGGAGGCCGTCGACGCGCTGGTGGGTGTGTTTCGGGAGGGTGGGGTGCGGGCGACGTGGTTGCGGGTGAGCCATGCGTTTCACTCGCCGTTGATGGGGCCGGTGTTGGAGGAGTTCACGGCGGTCGCGGAGGGGGTGTCGTACCGGGAGCCGGTGCTGCCGGCGGTGTCCAGTGTGAGCGGGCGGGTGGTGGAGGCGGGGGAGTGGACGAGTGCCGCGTACTGGGCGGAGCAGATTCGCCGGCCGGTGCGTTTCCATGACGCCCTTGCCGCTCTCACGACGTCTCAGGGTGCCACCCGGCTGCTGGAGATCGGGCCCGACCCCGTCCTCACCGCCCAGGCCCCCACGGACACCGCCGTGGCCGTGAGCGTGCTGCGCCGCGACCGCGCCGAGACCGACGCGCTGCTGACGGCACTCGCCGAGGTCTTCGTGCGCGGCACGGACGTCGACTGGGCGGCGGTGTTCGACGGGACCGGCGCGCGACGGGTCGACCTGCCGACGTACGCCTTCCGCCGCCGCCGCTACTGGCTGCCCGACCACGCCGGGGACAACAGCGTGCCCGACCTGCTCGGCACCGCGCGGGAGAACGACGTACCGGACGCGGCGCACGCGCCCGGCGACCGGCTCCGGGCGCTCCCGGCGGCCGGGCGCGAGCAGGCGGTCGTGGAGGTGATCGTGTCCCAGGCGGCCCATGTGCTCGGTCATGCCGACCTCACCGAGGTCGGCGTCACGCAGCGGTTCATGGAACTCGGCTTCACCTCACTGTCGCTGGCCGACCTCCGCAACCGGATCAACCGGGCCTGCGGACTCGATCTGCCGACCGGAGCCCTCTACGACCATGCCACCCCCCACGCCCTGGCCGCGCACGTCAACGCCCTCCTGGCCCTGCGGGAGGGAAGTGACACGCGCGAGGGACCGCACGCGGCCGACCCGGTCACCGCACTCGTGCGGTACGCGTTCGAGCGGCACCTGTACGACAAGGGGCTCGACCTGCTGGACCTGGCCGCCGCGACGCGTCCCGATGACGAGCGGCCCGCACGCCGCCCCGTGCGCCTGGCCACCGGCACCCAGGGCGACACCCTGCTGTGCCTGCCCTCACTCGTCGCCCCGTCCACTCCGTACCAGTACGCGCGCTTCGCCGCCGCCCTCGAAGGCGTCCGGGACGTGTGGGTGCTGCCCACACCCGGCTACGCGCCGGGCGAGCCACTGCCGGACCGCCCGGAGGCCGCCGCGGCACGGCTGGCGCGGACGGTGCTCGACGCATTCGGCGACAAGCCGCCGGCCCTCGTCGCCTACTCCTCGGGCGGCTGGCTCGCCCACCTCCTCGATGCCGCGCTTTCCGAGGCGGGCGCACCGCCCAGCGCCCTGGTGCTGCTGGACTCCCCGGCCCCGGCCGAACAGGACCTCGCCCTGGCGATGGTGGGCACGTCCTGCCGGTTGATGGAGGAGTTCCCGGAGGTCCCCGTCGACGTCGACCAGCTCACCGCGACCGCCCACTACGGCCGGCTGTTCACCGGCTGGCGGCCCACGGGTGAGGAGGCGTCCGGGCGGACCCTGTTCGTCGCCGCCGCCGAACACGATCCCGCGCTGCTCATGGGCGCCGACCGCCCGTCCTGGCCGCTGCCGCACGAGGCGGTCGAGGTCCCCGGCAACCATGCCACCCTGCTCGACGGCGACGCGGAGACCACGGCCCGGACCGTACACACCTGGCTGCTCGACCGCTGAGCGGGCCGGGCGGAGGAGGTGGGCGCATCGCACCGAGCAAGCGGTGAACGCGCTGTGCGGAACCGGCTGCGTCGCCGCCGGGACCGTTTGCGATCACCACGGCCAGGGCAAGATCCGCGCGTATGATCGCGCAAGCGCGACCTGGTAGGGACCAACTCAGCCAACCCCTATGCAGGGAACTGCAGTTCAGGAGTATCGGTGGCCTCACCCAGCAGACCGAAGGCGGCCTGCCGGCCCGGACTCGTCGGCCGGAACCTGGAGCTGACGCTCATACGGGAACACCTCCACGGGATGGCCGAGGGACGGGCGGTACTGCTGCGTGGCCCCGTCGGCATCGGCAAGACCAGTCTGATGCGCGCCGCGTTGGACGAGCTGGCGGGCGACGCCCAGATCCTCACCGTGAAGTGCCAGGAGACCGGCGCAGGCGCCTATGAGGCCGTTCGGACGCTGTTCGCCCCCCTGCGGCTGACCGCCGAGGACTGCGCTGACCATTCGCTGCTGGACGGCAGCGCCGGCCTCGCACTGCCCGCCCTCACCCCGGGCCACGGGGCGGGGGGCGCGCCCGCCGACAGCTACTCCGTCATGCACGGCCTGTACTGGCTCACCGCCTCCCTCGCCGCCCGGCGGCCCGTCGTGCTCGCCGTCGACGACGTCCAGTGGTGCGACGAGGCGTCCCTGCGCTGGCTCGGCTTCCTGCTGCGCCGTGCCGACGACCTGCCCGTCGTCCTGTTCATGACGCTGCGCAGCGCGGCCGGGACCGAACGCCCCGATGTGCTGGACGAGATGGCCGACGCCGCGAACTGCCTCACCGTGGACGTCGCCCCGCTGCCCGAGGAGGCGATCCGTGACCTGCTCGCCACCGTCCTCGGCACCGCCCCCGCACCGGCCCTGGTGACCCGCTGCACCGAACTGACCGGCGGCATCCCCCTCTTGGTGCAGACGCTGGCCGCCGAACTCGACGAACCCTCCACGGCCACAACGGACGCCGAGACGCTGGCCCGTTTCCATCTCGACCGCCTCACCCCGGACCGGCGGGCCGTGGCCAGGGCGATCGCCGTGCTGGAGACCGACGACCTCGACATGGTCGCCACCCTGGCCCGGACCCGGCCCGGTCCCGCGGGCAGCGCCGTCGACGCGCTGCGCGAGGCCGGCCTGCTGCGCCCCGACTCCCTCGGCTTCCGGCACGACCTCATCCGCCAGGCCGTCCTCGCCGACACCCCCGAGAACGAGCTGGCGGCCCTGCGCGAACGCGCGGCCCGGCTGCTCAACGACTCCGGCAGCCCCGCCGATCAGGTCGCCGTCCAGCTGCTGCACCTGCCCGAGATCCCCGAGCCCTGGATGGTGACCGCGCTGCGCTCCGCCGCGCGCGGCGCCGAACAGCGCGGTGCCCCCGCGACCGCAGGCCGGTACCTCGACCTCGCCCTGCGCCACGATCCCGACGACGCCGGCCTGCTGTCCGCCGCCGCCCGTGCCACCGCCCACAGCGACCCGCGCGCCGCCCTCGCCCGGCTCGAACACGCCCTGTCCCTGGTGACCGAACCGCGCACCCGTTGCGGCCTCGTCCTCCAGTACGTGATCACAGCGCTCGGCGCGTACAGCTCGCTGCGCGCCTTCGAACTCGTCACCGAGACCCTGGTGCTGTGCGAGACCGAACTCGGCGACACGCCCGCCGACCGGGCGCTGCGCACCCGTGTGGAAGCCATGGTGCTGGTCTCCGGCCTCGACGAGAAGTCGACCGTACGGCGGGTCGGCGAGCGCTTCGCCGGCCATCCGCTGCCCGCCGGGGAGACCGCCGAGGAACGGCTGCTGCTGGGCATGCTGTGCGCGCTGGGCACCCTGGAGGGCCGCCCCGCCGCCGACCTCGTACCCGCCGCCGAACTGGTCCTGAGCGTCGGCGACATCTCCCTGGGCGGCTGGGGCGCCCTCGGCTCCAGCCTCGCCCTCTATCTCGCTGACGAGATCAAGCCCGTCGACGCGGCACTCACCGCGCTCCTCGACCACGCCACCCGCCGCGGCGAGATATGGACCTGCGCCGTCGCCTCCACCACCCGCGCGCAGGTCCACCTGTGGGCCGGGAACATCCTGCAGACCCTGTCCGACGCCCAGTTCGCCTACGACCTGGTCTGCCGCGACCTGGACATGCCCGGCGCCGTCGGCCCCAGCAGCATCCTCGCCGCGGCCCTCGTGCACCGCGGCGAGGCCCGCCGCGCCGAGGAACTGCTCGACCGCGTCGACCGGCCCCGCCTCGACCGGTTCACCCTCGAATACCACACCTACCTGCATGTTCGGGCCCGCGCCCGGGCCGCCCTCGGCGACCTCGAAGGTGCCCTCGACTACCTTCTGACCTGTGGCGAAAGCCTCGAAAGGGCCGGTATCGGCAGCCCCGTCCTGGCCCCTTGGTGGTACGACGCCGCCCAGGTGCTCGCCCGACTCGGGCGTCCCGGCGAGGGCTTGGACCTGGTGGCGCGGGTCGCCCCCGCCGTCCACCGCTGGGGCACCCCGCGAGCGCGTGGCATGCTCGCCCACGCCCGCGGGATCCTCACCCCCGGCGACCCCGGCATCGACGAACTCACCGAGGCCGTCCGCCTGCTCGACGGCACCCCCGGCCGCCTGGAACACGCCCGCGCCGAATACGAACTGGGCCGCATGCTCCTCGCCCGCGACGACAGCGGGCGCGCCCGGGAACGGCTGCGCCGCGCAATCGACATCGCCGTCCTGTGCGGCGACCGGCTCCTGCTCGACCAGGCGCTGCCCGCCCTCTCGGAGGCCGGCGGACGGCTCAGGCGCAGCACCGAATCACGGACCGCGGCCCTGAGCGGAAACGAACGCCAGGTGGCCGAAAAGGCCGCGGGCGGAGCCACCAACCGACAGATCGCCGAAATGTTGTTTCTCACGCAGCGTACCGTCGAGTTCCATCTCACCAACGTTTACCAAAAGCTCGGTATAAATGGCCGTGACGAACTGGCCGCCGCCCTGACCCCGGCTCCGACAGCTACCCGTTGACCGTGCCCCACCCGTTTTTTCCGGCCTCCTTCTTCGGACCGCGACAGCTATGCAGAAATGGACGGCAGTCTATGTGCGTTCCTGGGGAACCCATTGTGAAGCAAAGATTGTTGATTCTCCGGGTGCCACTGTTGCCCGGGAGCGACCGGAGAACGTCATGCGCCGGACGGGCGGGCGGTGGACACGTCCGGCCCGCACCCAACGTCGCTTCCTAAGCGGCCTTTTGCAGCTCGGCGTTGATCTTCTCCTCGGGGTCGAGGCGGTGGATGTGGATGTCGTGTGTGACGCGGC
>NZ_JBSFXK010000129.1:0-5034 GCF_053595355.1 Streptomyces sp. NPDC002513
TGCTGGGCCTTTCTTGCTGCGCCGGCCGCGGCCCGCGGGCCCCGCCGGTCTCCCGGCCCCCGCCGCCGGGCGCCGGTCCGGCCTTCCACGCCGCGTCCGGGCCGCTCGAGCGGCCCGGACGCTTCAGGCCGGGCGGACCGCCAGTTTGTCCAGCGCCACGAGCAGTCCGGGCAGCTTCGGGCCACGGCCCACGGGGAGAACCTCGCCTGGCTTCTCGTCGAGCAGCACGAACGCGATGTCGTCGGTTCTGGCCACCATGGACCAGCCGGGTCCGTCGGCGCGCAGGGTGCGCGCGTCGCCCGGAGCGAACGAGGAGCGGATACGGCCCAGCGGCGGGGGAGTGTCGACGTAGGCGTGCGCCTCCGCGAGGACACGGCGGACGCCGACAGGGGACTTCTCGCCTCCGCTTTCCTCGCCGTTCTGCGCCCCCTCCCCGGCCGGTGTCCCGTCGTCTGCGGATGCGAAGAAGGCGTCGTCGAGCTGCTCGCGCCACATCGTCCACTGGAGCGCGATCTCGTCGGCTCCCAGGCGTCGTTGTGCCGGCCCCCAGGTGCTGGTGTCAGGCGGGGAGAGCGGCTCGCGGTCGGTGACTTCCGGAGCGGGGTCGTGCGGTGCGGGCAGACCCGGTGCCGCGACGGCCACCGCCAGCGGCCACCCCGGCAGTCCGGCGACGACCGTCCGCTCGTCCGGCGAAAGTTCGTACTCCATGCCGCAGTCCCAGGACGCGATGGCCACGGCCACCAGTGACACGTCGTCGATGACCACGGTCCAGCGCGCGCCGTCGCCGTCCTGACCGAGCACGAGGCCGTACCCGTCGGCCGCGGGCGACAGGTCGAGCGCCGCACAGGCATCCGGATAGTCGTCGCCCAGCACGCTCGGAAACTGCGCGGGCGTCAGCAGAGCCGCCGTCAGCACATACAGCGCGTCGTCCTCGGCGGCGACGGCGTCCTCGTCCGTCCCAGCCATGCCACCCTCCCTGTGGGTTCGTCCGTCGGCGCACCCTAATGCGCCCACGAGCCGGTTGTCACGAGTGCGAATCACACGAGGAACCGCAGTTCTCCGGCGGGAACGGGGCGAAACGGCCGAGCGGGCTCCGGACTCGGACGGCGGGCGGACCGAGCAGCGTGCGCGCGACCGCCGACGACGACTCGTCGCGCTCCCGAGCCAGGGTGATGACGGCCCGGTACGCCGGCTCGTTCACGCCGAACGACAGGGCCTCCGGTGATACCCACGCCACGATCTCGTCCACGCGGTCCTGGCTGTCCTCGGCACGCGCCGAGGCATAGGCCGCGACTGCCTCGAACAGGTTGTGCGTGCGCATCTCCCCGCCCGGGCACGTTTCCGTGCCCGAGGACTTGCCGAATCCGCCGACCGACTTGCGGATCCTGCCAAACATGCCGACCACCTTCCCCCCGTGGGTGCCCCAGCCGACGTGCATCTGCCGCTTGGCAACCTAGAGTTTGAAACTGCGGCGGCATAAAGGGCCCGGACGGTGAAGAGCTTCGAGTGACTCGAACTCCGCCGCTTTCCGGCGCATCAACCTGAGGCGCCGCTCCCCTCAAGTGAGGCGAGTGTCGTGCGCAACCAGGCCAGCTCGGCCTGGCTCGTGGCGCGGGCGATCGTGAGGATGCCGCGTCTGAAGGGATCGCCCAGCTCCTCCACGCGCAACGGCCGGTCGCCCTCGTAGAAGAAGCTGGAGGGTTCCTCCAGGAAGGCGAGCCGACGGCGCAGCACGGCGGCTTGGGCCGCCGGGTCCTCCAAGTGCCTGAGGAAGGCGAGCACCGTGAACCAGCGGTTCTCGTCGCTGATGTCGCGCTGCGCGGGTTCCGCGAGCCGGTGACGCAGCTCCTGCCTGCCCTCGTCGGTGAGCGTCAGGACGTGCCGCGGAGCGGCCACGGAGCCCGGCTCCGTCGTCCGCGCCAGCAGTCCGGACTTCTCCAGCCGCTTGATCGCGGGATAGAGCGTGCTCTCGGCGACGGGGCGCACGTGGCCCGTCAGCGCGGTGATGCGTTTGCGCAGCTCATAGCCGTGTAGCGGGGCGCTGTGCAGAAAACCGAGGATGGCGAGTTCCAGCATGCCCGTATTATGCCGCGTCCTCGTAATACATCCATTGCATAGCGCATCCTTAGCATAATACATCGCTATCGATGTATTATGTCCGGACAGGTGGAGACCGACAGCAGCGCAGAGGAGAAAGAGCGATGCAGCAGGCCGAGTTCGACGGCAACGGGAGCCTGATCCGCTGGACCGAGACGCCCGGAACGCTCCCCGCGCGCGTGTATGTGCACGGATTGGGCGCGACCTCGACGGTGTACCACGCACACATAGCGGCACGGCCCGAACTCGCCGGACGCCGGACCCTCTTCGTCGACCTTCCGGGACACGGGATCAGCGACCGCCCCGCGGACTTCGCGTACACCTTGGAGAACCACGCCGATGCGCTGGCTGCCGCACTGGACCAGGCGAAGGTCACCGGGGCGGAACTCGTCGCGCACAGCATGGGCGGTTCCGTCGCCATCGTGCTCGCCCATCGCCGGCCCGACCTCGTCTCACGGCTGGTGCTCATCGAGGCCAACCTCGATCCGAATCCGCCGGCCGGGGCCGGGAGCAGTGGTATCTCCCGGTACACGGAGGACGAGTACGTCGACAACGGCGGGCACGCGCGCGTGCTCAGCCGGATCGGCCCCACCTGGGCGGCTACCATGCGCCTCGCCGACCCCCGCGCCCTCCACCGCGCGGCCACGAATCTCGTGCGCGGCACGAACCCCACCATGCGCCGGCTGCTGGAGGCGCTGACAGTGGACCGGGTCTACCTCCAGGGCGAACTGAGTGGCGAACTCGACGGCAGAGAGGGCCTGGAGGCCGCGGGCGTTCGTGTGGTGATGGTCCCCGGGGCCGGGCACAACATCATGTTCGACCAACCCGACGCTCTCGTCGCAGAGGTCGCGGCGGTCCGCTGAGGCTCAGCCCTCGCGGACGGCCAGGGCGAGGAAGCGGGTGTCCTCGTCGACGTACGACGTCATGCGCCAACCGGAACCCGCCAACAGGGGGCGGAGGTTGGGCTCGGCGCGCAGGTCGTCGGGGGTGATCTGCCGGCCCTGGCGGGCCGCGAGGGCTGCCCGGCCGATCGGATGGAAGAGCGCCAGCAAGCCGCCGGGACGCACCACCCGGGCCAACTCCCTCAGGTTCCGGGCCGGGGCAGGGAGATGGGCGATGAGACCCGCCGCGAAGACCGCGTCGAGGGACTCCGTGCGCAACGGCAGCGCGGCCACGTCGGCGAGCAGCAGTCGTCCGTCGCGGTCCCGTCCAGCCCGTACGGCGGCCGTCAGCATCGCCGGGGTGAGATCGGCCCCCAGAACCACTCCCGACGGCCCCACGGCCGCGCGCAGCAGCGGCAGGGCCCGGCCCGTGCCGCAGCCGGCGTCGAGTACGCGGGCGCCCTCGTGCAGCCCGAGGGCGGTGACCGCTGCGGCGTAGGCCGGGCCGTCGTCGGGGAACCGGGTGTCCCAGTCGGCTGCCCGTGCGGTGAAGAACTCCTGGACGTGTGTGTGGTCGTCGCTCATGGTTCGCATGATTCCTCACCTCCATGAGGGATGTCTCTGCGCGCATGTACAGGCATGTAGCGATCGTTCCCCGGTCTGCCCGGGTCAGATTCCAACACTTTTCGAAATGCGCCCCCTGCGCGCTCCCTCGTCAGGACTAGCGTCCCCGGGACATGGGACACCTGGACCACGCCACATTCGGCTGCTTCGCGGGAGCCCGCACCTATGACGCCTCCGATGTGTCGCACGCCCTCGACCTCGACCGGGGCACGCCCGCGGTGCTCTGCGACGCACGGGACCGTGACTCCGGGAAGGAAGTGCTGATCCGCCTCGTCGAGTACGCCGGGCGGATGCACGCCGCCCGGCTGCTCGACTCCGTGAGCTGGCGCCGCTACTCGGCGACGGCCGCGTACGCCAGCACCTTCTCGATCCTCACCCGGACGAGGAGTTCCCCGGGGACGCCGTTGCGAGCGCCGAACTCCTCGGCCCGCTCCTCACCCATGTACCGGGCGCCGAGCCGGGTCGCCCAGTGCCGCACCTCGTCAAGGTTCTCCGACAACTCGGCTCGTCCCTGCAGCACGACGAAGCCGTACGGGGGACGGTCGTCGTCCACGCACAGGGCGACGCGGTCGTCTCGGGTGAGATTCCGTCCCTTCACCGTCTCCCTTCCGGTGTTGAACACCACATCGTCGCCGTCCAGCAGGAACCAGATCGGTGCCACGTGCGGACTGCCGTCGGCGCGGACGGTGGAAAGCTTCCCGGTGCGGGTGCCGTGGGAGACGAAAGCCCGCCACTGTTCGTCGGTCATCTTCTGTGCCATGTGTCCATCCTGCTTGCCGCGAGGGCGGCTGTGGTGAAGGCTGGCTCACCGAATCCTCCGACCGGGGGGAGCGACATCACGGGGAGAGAGGACCATGGCGCAGAACACCGGACTCGGCTGGCTCCTGGACGATCTGACCGGGCGCGTGGAGCACATACGGCATGCGCTGGTGCTGTCCAACGACGGGCTGGTGACCGGCACGAGCACCGGACTGCGGCGCGAGGACGCCGAGCATCTTGCCGCGGTGTCGTCCGGGCTGCACAGCCTGGCCAAGGGGTCGGGGCGCCACTTCGGAGCGGGCCAGGTCCGCCAGACCATGATCGAGTTCGATGACGCGATCCTGTTCGTGACGGCGGCCGGCCCGGGAAGCTGTCTGTGCGTGCTCAGCGCCGCCGAGGCCGACATCGGGCAGATCGCGTACGAGATGACGCTGCTCGTGAACCGGGTCGGTGAACACCTGGCGGTGGACGAGCGGCAGCGGGACCGCACGCCGACCAGGGATCCCTGACCGCGAGGCGAACACCATCCCAGATCTGGGGAGCCGACGCCTGCGACCCACGGCCGTTGGCGTGTGACCTGATCCTATGAGGGCCGGGCCCCCTTCCCTGCTCAGCCCGGTGGTTCCTATCGTCCGGGTATGCACGAGCTCAGGAGGGAGGCCCTCAATGTCTG
>NZ_JBSFXK010000130.1:0-4633 GCF_053595355.1 Streptomyces sp. NPDC002513
GTGATCACAGAGCGTCGCAACTCCATGATCGCCCAGACCTGTGCCTGCCTTGCTGTCGCGACTGCCTCGTGCCGCCTATCTGCGCGGCCTCTTATTGATGAAGAGGACGCAGTCCTCGTCCCTTTCATCGGCGGAGAACTTCGGCATGTACCGGATCTTGTCCTCCCAGACGTGGGTGATCTCGCTGACGGAGCCGAACTTCGCAAACGGGGATGGCTGGACGGACACCAAGGTCGTGAAGCTCGGCTCCCGCTCGATGAAGTCCTCGACCTTCTCGGCCACCAGGTTCGGCACGAAGGTCACGACGCCGTCGGAGAGCTGCTTGCTCCGCCCACGCAACCGTCACCAGATGAACGGCGGTTGTCCCCGTTGGACCCAAAGGGGACAACCGGCTCTCCTCGGTCGGCGCGAGCACGAGACCGAGGCGCTCTCGGTCCTAGCGAGCCCCGAGGGCGTCAGCTGGGCGGCTCGTCGCTTTCGATGACACCGGGAGGCGTCCGGCGAATCTGCCGTCGGGCGCGGGTGCGCTGCCATCCAGCGGTGGTGGCCAGCAGCACCAGCCTGGCCACGACATTGCCGGCGACGTCGTGGAGGACGAAGTCGTAGAGCGCTTCTAGGACAGTGGTCTTGGTCATTCATCGCCGCACCCCCGCCTGCCGCGCCTGCTGCGCGCGCTCCTGAAGGGCTGCGGCCATGCGGTCGTCCGCGCCGGGCGAAGGGAGGTGGCCCGTGAGCTCCCGGTACTGCTTCCGGAAGAGGTCCCTGTTTTCTCGCAGGCGGCGACGGACCCGGTAGGGACCACCGGGCGACATCGGTGACGGACGCGGCCGGGCACTCCAAGCAGTCCGGCTACGACAAGGACGGCCTGCAGACCTCGACCACGGACGAGGACAACAACAAGACCCTGTACACGCTGGATGAGCGCGGCATGGTCACCCAGGTCCAGGTGCCGCACGACAACCCGTCCGGCTCGATCAGCTATGACACGACCAAGTACGAGTACGACCAGGTCGGCAACCAGACCAAGGTGTACTCGCCGCGCGCGGTGGCCGCGAACTCCACGACCGCCTTCACCACGCAGACCGTCTACGACGAGCTGAACCGGGTCAAGGCGCAGTTGTCCGCCTACGACCCGAACGACGCGACGTACAACAAGGCGGCCGAGACCGACTACTCCTACGACGCGGCCGGCCGCCTGTCCAAGGTGTCCGCCCCGCCGTCCGCCGGTCAGTCGGTGCGCAGCGACACCGCCTACACCTACTGGGACGACGGCCAGACCAAGACCTCGACGGACCCGTGGGACATCACCACCTCCTACGACCACGACGAGCTGGGTGACCAGACCTCCCGCACCATCACCTCCGCGGGCGGCTCGCAGTCGCGGACGATGAACTGGACGTACTACCCGGATGGGATGATCCACACCCGGACCGACAACGGTGTGCCGGTGGGGTTGCAGGTGGACCTGGCCGACAACTCCGACGTCCAGTCCACCTCGGCGACCGGTTCCTGGCCCACCGCCACCGGCGGCAGCGACCATCAGGGCTACGACTACGCCACGCACGCCGCCGGCACCGGTACGGATGCGTTCACCTGGAACCTGTCGATCCCCGAGGACGGCACCTACCAGGTGTACGTGAAGTACCCGCAGGTGTCCGGGGCGGCGACGAACGCCTCGTACACCGTCGGCTACCACGGCGGCACCGCCGTGAAGACCGTCGACCAGACCAAGAACACCGGCACGTGGGTGTCGCTGGGCTCCTACGCCTTCAACGCTGCCGACACCACGCAGAAGGTGACGCTGGCGCAGAACGCGGGCGGCACGGTGGCGGCGGACGCCGTCAAGGTGGTCCGTGACAACAGCGCCGATGTCGACAACGAGAAGACCGCCTTCACCTACTCCTACGACGCCAACGGCAACCTCGTCGACCTGGCTGATGCCACTCCCGGTGCCCGCTACGACGACTACGCCGCCACCTTCGACGGAGTGAACCTGCTGTCCAAGCTGGAGGTGAAGAAGGCCGGGACCACGCTGCACACCACGTCGTTCAACTACGACGCGGACGGTGACACGCTGTCGCGTACGCACGACGCGATGGTGGCGAGCTTCGAGTACGACACGCGCAACCTGCTGAGCAAGGTCACCAACAAGGAATCGGCGACCGACGCCAACCCGAAGGTGACCCAGTTCACCTATGCTCCCGGTGGCGAGGTGGCCACGGAGACCAAGGGCAACGGCAACGTCGTCACCTCCGACTACTTCCTCGACGGTGCTTTGAAGCACCAGGTGGAGAAGAAGTCCGACGGCACCACCACGGTGGCCGAGCACACCTACACCTACGACCCTGACGGCAACACCACCGAGGACGTCTCCAAGGTCCAGAACGCCGACGACCACGCGGCGTACAAGAACCAGACCCTGGACTACGCCTACACACCCCGTGACCAGGTCAAGAGCGTGACCAAGACGGGCGGGGGGCAGAACGAGTCGTACGTCTACGACGACAACGGCAACGTCACGTCCTCCACGGTCGGGGGTCAGACGTCCACGTCGGTCTACGACCGCAACCGGCTGGCGACCACCGTCGTGGCGGGGGTGTCCTCCGGTTACCACTACGACCCGTACGGGCGGCTGGACAACGTCACTACCGGCGGGAGTGTGGTCGAGCGTTACACGTACGACGGCTTCGACCACATCGCGTCCGAACAGAAGAAGAACGGCACCGGATACGACACCACCAACTTCGCCTACGACCCGTTCGACCGGACGGTGTCGCAGACGGTGAACGCGGGCGCGACGGGTGAGAAGACCACGGTCTTCGACTACCTGGCGATGTCCGACGCGGTGGTGTCGGAGACGGAGAACGGGAAGGTCACCAAGACCTACCAGTACTCGCCGTGGGGCGAGCGCCTGTCCCAGGTGAAGATCAAGTCGGACGGCAGTGAGGAGCCGACGTACTACACCTACGACGCACACTCCGACGTCCAGGCCGTGACGGACGCCGGCGGTGACACCAAGTCGACGTACGGCTACACCGCCTACGGCTCCGACGACACCAGCCAGGACACCGGTGCGGACAAGCCCGGCTCGACGACGAACTCGCCGAGCGACCCGTACAGCGCCTACCGGTTCAACGCCGACCGGGTGGACGGCTCCACAGGCACGTACAACATGGGCTTCCGCAGCTACGACCCGGGGCTGAACCGGTTCCTGTCGCGGGACATGTACAACGGTGCCCTGTCCGACATGGGTCTGGTGTCGGACCCGCTGACCGGCAACCGGTACGCGTTCGGTGGCGGCAACCCGATCAGCAACATCGAACTCGACGGCCACGGCTGGCTCTCCGACCTGGGGCATACGGCTCTGGACGTGGCCGGCATGGTCCCGGTCGTCGGCGCGGTCGCCGACGTCGCCAACGGCGCCTGGTACGCCGCCGACGGTGACTACCTGGACGCGGGCATCTCCTTCGCGGGGGCGATCCCGGTGATCGGGGACGCGGCCCTGGGCGCCCGGGAGGCGATCAAGGGCGCCAAGTACGCGGCGGAAGGCGCCGAGGCCCTGCAAGGGCTGAAGAACGCCGTCCACCTCGGGGAGGACGCCAAGGCCGCCACGCATGGCGCGGAGGACGCCGCGGATGCCGGCAAGGCGGCCGACCACGGCGCCGCGGACGCCAAGGCTGCCAAACAGGAAGCGGCAGCCGCGAAGGCGGCGGAAGCGCGGCAGGAGGCAGCCGCCGAACGGCAGGCGGAGGCGACCCAGGAATCCGCACAGGCCGCGGAGGCACAGGGCGACAAGATCGCCACGTCCTGCGAGGCGGGGATGAGCTTCGCCCCGGACACGCCGGTCCTGATGGGCAACGGCTCCACCAAGGCCATCGGCAAGCTCCAGGTCGGTGACAAGGTCGAGTCGGCCGACCCCAAGACCGGCAAGCTCAAGGGCTCCCGCACCGTCCAGCACGTGTGGATCAACCACGACCACGACCTGGTCGACGTCACGATCCGCACCAAGGACGGCCACACCGCCACCCTCCACACCACCTCCCGCCACCCGTTCTGGGACGACACCACCCACACCTGGGTCCCGGCCGGCAAACTCAAGGCGGGCCACACCCTCAACACCACCGACGGCCGGCACGCCTACGTCGTCGCCATCCACACCACACCCGGCGCCGCCCACCGCTGGAATCTCACCGTCCAGCAACTCCACACGTACTATGTGCTGGCGGGGGCCACGCCGGTCCTGGTTCACAATTCCGGTCCGAATTGTGGAGTGCCAGCTGGCGGCAAAAATGGAGACCGTCTCGGCGGCGAGGATTTCCACGGAAGTGACTACAGTCTCGACGAGATGGTTGAGTTCGTGAACGGGCACACGGGTGGGGGGAATCCGGCAATGGGGCGTCCGTCTGCCACGGAAGTTGAGACGACGCTTCGACAGGCCGGCCCGCGCCAGTTGGACGGGCAGAACTCGTCAAGGTTTGACCACAATGGCGTCCGCGTAATTATCAACTGGGATATGCCGTGGAAGTCCACGGCGTATTACCGGGTCTTCGAACTTGATGGGGGTGCGGCGGTGACGGGCAGGCTTGCCGGTCACGCTGCGTGAGGCAGTGGGGGTACGGGCGCCCCGGACGTA
>NZ_JBSFXK010000131.1:0-4139 GCF_053595355.1 Streptomyces sp. NPDC002513
GCGTTTCCATGACGCCCTTGCCGCTCTCACGACGTCTCAGGGTGCCACCCGGCTGCTGGAGATCGGGCCCGACCCCGTCCTCACCGCCCAGGCCCTCGCCGCCGGCCACGCAGCCGCCGCCACCCTCCGCAAGGGGCAGTCCGAGGCGGAGTCCGTCATGGCCGCCGCTGCCGTGATGTTCGTCCGGGGCGCCGAGATCGACTGGGCGGCTGTGTTCGACGGGACCCGCGCGCGACGGGTCGACCTGCCGACATACGCCTTCCGCCGGGACCGGTACTGGCTGCCCGACCACATTCCGGCCGGCCGGGGCGCCGCCACAGGCGCCGACGACGACGTGGACACGCGGTTCTGGCATCTCGTGGAGCGCGGTGGGCCCGAGTCGCTGGCCGAGCGGCTCGGTGTGCGCGCGCAGGACGGACTGGAGACCGTACTGCCGGCGCTGTCCGAGTGGCGGCGCCAGGGGCGGCTGGCCCTCGCCCAGGCCGAGCGGCGCTACCGGATCCGGTGGCGCCCGGTGCGTCCTGGCGCCGACGAGCCGCGGTCGCACGGCCGCTGGGTGATCGCCGTGCACGAACCGGCCGGCGCGGACGCCACCGTGGCAGCCGAGGACCTGACAACCGCGGAAGAAGTGGCCGCGGCACTGCGCCGGACCGGAGCCGACGTCCACCTCGTGCCCGTCCGCGCCACCGACACGCGGGCCGCCCTCACCGAGCGCATACGATCATCCGGCGCCGACTGCTCCCATGTGCTCGCCCTCCTGCCCGAGCCCGCCGCGGTGCTCACCCTGTGGCAGGCGCTCGGCGAGGCCGCCCCCACCGCCCGGCTGTGGTGCGCGACCCGCTCGGCGCAGTCCGCCGGTGCCGGTGACGCCCCGGCCCGGCCCGAGGAAGCCGCCCTATGGGGCCTCGGCCGCACCCTCGCCCTGGAGCAGCCCGACCGCTGGGGCGGACTGATCGACCTGCCCGCCCGCCCCGACGCCGACACCCCCGACCGACTTGCCGCTCTGCTCACCGCACCCGGCACCGAGGACCAGCTCGCCCTGCGCCCCACCGGCATCTTGGCCGCACGCCTGGTACGCGACAGCGCCACGAGCGACCCCCGTCCCTCCGCCACGCGCTTCAGCGGCACCGCGCTGGTCACCGCGGGCACCGACGCCCTGGGTGGGCACATCGCGCGCTGGCTCGTCACCCGGGGTGTCGAACATCTCGTACTCGTCTCCCGCGAAGGCGGCACGGCCTTTGGCGCCGCGCACCTGCGTACCGAACTGACCGAGCTGGGCGCCGAGGTCACCCTGGCCGCCTGTGACGTGACCGACCGGACCGCCCTCGCGGAACTCCTCGACGCCCACCCCCCGACCGTCGTCGTCCACGCGGCCGGCGTCCTGGACGACGCGCTCGCCGTCGACCTCACCCCCCAGCGGCTTGCCCGCGTCCTCGCCGTCACGGCCGACGCCGCGCACCACCTGCACGAACTCACCGCCGAGCGCGACCTCGACGCCTTCATCCTGTTCTCTTCGACGGCCGGAGTGACCGGCACCGCGGGCCAGGCCGCCTACGCCGCCGCCAACGCCCGTCTCGACGCTCTCGCCCAGCACCGCCGCGCCCAGGGCCTCACCGCCACGTCCGTCGCCTGGGGACCCTGGACCGATGACGACATGACGGCCGACCCCGTCGTCACCGCCCATCTGGGCCGCCTCGGCATCCGCCCCCTCGCGCCCGACACAGCCATGGACGCCCTCCAGCGCGTCCTCGACAGCGACCGCACGTGTGTCACCGTCCTCGACGCCGACTGGCCCCGCTTCGCGGCGGCCACGGCCTCGGCCCGCCACGGCTCCCTCCTGCGCGAGCTCATCGACGCGGCACGCAAGGCCGCACAACCCGCACTCACCGGCCCCGACCGACGCCCCGCCGCCGACAGCGAACTGGCCGGCGACCTGCACGGCCGTCCGCCCGCGGAGCGGCAGCGCATCGTCCTGGACAAGGTGCGCTCCGCCGTCGCCGCCGTACTCGGTCACCCCTCCGGCGCCGCCATCGCACCCGACCGCCCCTTCAACGACCTCGGCTTCGACTCCCTGACCGCCGTCGAACTACGCAACCGCCTCTCCGCCCTCACCGGCCTGGCCCTGCCCGCCACCCTCGTCTACGACCACCCCACCCCGGCCGCTCTCGCCACCCACGTCCGCGTCCACCTTCCCGGCGAGGACCCCCATCCCGGCACGCACGCCGACGCCCTTGGTACGCCCGTCCCCCCGGCCGGCGCGGCCATCGACGACGACCCCGTCGTCATCGTCGGCATGAGCTGCCGCCTACCCGGCGGCGTCGACTCACCGGAATCCCTCTGGAACCTGCTGGCAGCCGGCCAGGACGCCATCTCCCCGTTCCCGACCGACCGCGGCTGGGACATCGACCGCCTCTATCATCCCGACCCCGATCACCAAGGCACCTCCTACGTCAACACCGGCGGCTTCATCCGCGATGTGGCGGACTTCGACGCGGAGTTGTTCGGTATATCGCCGCGTGAGGCGTTGGCGATGGATCCGCAGCAGCGGCTGCTGCTGGAGTCGGCGTGGGAGGCGCTGGAGGGGGCTGGTGTGGATCCGTCCTCGGTGCGGGGCTCGCAGTCGGGGGTGTTCGTCGGGACGAACGGCCAGGACTACCCGTGGGCTTCCCAGGGCGGGTTCGCGGGCGTCGAGGGGTTTGTGGTCACGGGTTCGGCGGCGAGTGTCCTGTCCGGTCGGGTCGCCTACACGCTGGGGCTCGAGGGTCCGGCGGTGACGGTGGACACGGCGTGTTCGTCGGCACTGGTGGGCGTGCATCTGGCGGTACGGGCGCTTCGGTCGGGGGAGTGTTCGCTCGCGCTGGCGGGTGGGGTGACGGTGATGTCCTCGCCCGCGGCGTTCGTGGATTTCTCGCGGCAGCGGGGTCTCGCGGCGGACGGCCGGTGCAAGGCGTTCGGGGACGGCGCGGACGGCACGGTGTGGGGGGAGGGGGTGGGACTGCTCGTACTGGAACGGCTGTCGGACGCGCGGCGCAACGGGCGCCGGGTGCTGGCGGTGGTGCGGGGCAGTGCGGTGAACCAGGACGGGGCCTCGAACGGACTCACCGCGCCGAACGGGCCCTCCCAGCAGCGGGTGATCCGGCAGGCGCTACGGGACGCCGGGGTCCCGGCATCGAGCGTGGACGTGGTGGAAGCCCACGGGACGGGCACCGCGCTGGGCGATCCGATCGAGGCGCAGGCGCTGCTGGCGACGTATGGCCAGGACCGTGAACGGCCGTTGTGGCTCGGTTCGGTGAAGTCCAACCTCGGACACACCCAGGCCGCCGCCGGAGCCGTCGGCATCATCAAAATGATCCTCGCCCTGCGAGCCGGACAACTGCCGCGCACCCTGCACGCGGACACGCCGTCCCGACGGGTCGACTGGAACGCGGGCGACATCCGTCTCCTCATCGAACCGACGCCCTGGTCACGAGGCGAGCGCACGCGTCGGGCGGGCGTCTCCGCGTTCGGTGTCAGCGGTACCAACGCCCACGTCATCCTCGAAGAACCCCCGGCCGAGCAGACACCGGACAAGGACCTGAACACGGCCCGCCTCCCGGTCGTACCGTGGGTCCTGACGGCACACCGGCCCGAGGCGCTGACCCGGCAGGCGGCCAAGCTGCTCACCACCCTCACCGAGGACCGCTCGGCGTACGACATCGGCTACTCCCTCGCCGCGACCCGCGCCGCTCTGGCCCACCGAGCCGTCGCCCTCGGCCCCGACACCCCGGCCATCTCCGCCTCGCTCGCGGCCTACGACGCCCAGCCCGCCGCCCTCGTCACCGGCACCGTCGTGGAGGGCGGCACGGCATGGCTGTTCACCGGCCAGGGCAGCCAACGCCCCGAGATGGGACGCGAGTTGTACGCCACCTTCCCTGCCTTCGCGCATGCCTTCGACGAGGTGTGCGCCCTCCTCGACGGCGAGTTCGACGACGCCCCCGGATTCACCACCGCCGTTCGGACGGCGGTGTTCGCGCCCGACGGCTCGCCCGAGGCCGCACTGCTGGGCCGTACCGGTTATGCGCAGGCGGCGCTGTTCGCGGTGCAGGTGGGGTTGGTGGAGTTGTTGCGGTCGTGGGGTGTGCGGCCGGACGGTGTGGTGG
>NZ_JBSFXK010000132.1:0-3987 GCF_053595355.1 Streptomyces sp. NPDC002513
AGGGGCTTCACGCATACCTGACGCCGGGTCACCACCCCGCGCACGCTGGGCGATCACGCACCGCAACCATCACGTTGCTGAGAAGACCTCAGTGGCATCGGATGTACCGGCGGGTCCGCCGCCGGTCCGGGGCCAGACTATGTCACAGCCCGATGGCCGACGGTTGAGGTCACAGCCCGGTGTCCGACGGTTCGGTTCACCGCCTGATGCCGCGCCGTCCGGCCGGAATCCGGATGGATGAGCAAGCACGCGGGCTGGCAGGCGGCACCAGAGCCCGAGGGTGGTTACGCCTCAGGCACCTCATATTCATCTATCCGTCACTCGAAGTTCACCCGACAGGCGCTCGTGGTCGTCCCCACGGCGTCGCAGTGGGTTCCCCCGAGGGTTGGCACGGGGCGGCGCCATGGGGTGCCATGACTAACCACCCCAGATCCTGACGCCGTAGTTGCAGGCCTGCAGATATTCCTCTCGACACCGGTCGGCCGCCTTCTGGACTGCCGCGGCCTGCGCCTGCATCTCCGTGACGGTCTGGTTCCAGTTCACCTCGTGCTGGTTGAACAGATCCTCGACGTCACTGAGCCGTCCGGACAGCGCCGAGGTGTTGCCGCCGGCAAACTGCTGATCGAGCGCGTTGATCTCGTGCTGTACAGCGCTCAACTGTTCCAGCACCTCATTGAACGCTCCCCAGTCGACTGCATAGGCTTCAGCCACGCGTTCTCCTTGATGGGTGGCACGCAGCGCCCCCGTGGGCGAATCCGCGGACAAGGCCGCGGACACTGCGCGGAAGGGAAGGGCGCGCCCGTCAGAAACCCTTGAACGGGAGGCCCTGGTGCATCTGCTGGGTGAGCTGCCCCGCGGTGCTCGTGGTCGATTCGTGCGTCTGCGTCTGCGCCTTTCCGGTCCCGACGATGCGCTGGTGCATCTCGTCGAGGACCGCGCCGACCTTCTGGTAGTTCGCCATCCAGGCTTCGAGGGCGCTCTGGAAGTCGGCGCCGGCCTGGCCCGTCCAGCCGTGCTCCGCCCGAGTGGCCAGCTCCCTCATGCGCGCGAAGAACGCACCGTGGCTTTCCAGACTCTGCAGGTGGACCTGTACAGGCTGCTGCGTCCCTTGTGGGTCCACGCCCTCGGGATTCGAAGCCATGTGGGTTCTCCAGTCAGTCGCAGGAGTGTTGTGAAGCCCGTTGCTCTCGTGTCTCCATCCTTTTCTCCGGCTCGCACCCAAGGACAGTTCACGCCGCCCGTCGTGCCCGCTGTGACAGGCTGTCTGCCCGTGCGCTCCGGCCGCCGCGCGGCTGCCGCCAAGCAGCTGTCGCCGTCTCCCCGGGGCTGTCCCCGCCTCCCCCGTCGCCTTTCGGCGGAGCGGGTCACAGGATGCCCATACGGATGGCGTAGGCGACGGCATGGGTCCGGTTACGTAATCCCAGTCGCTTGACCACGGTCTGTATGACACTCTTGATCAGACGCTCGGAGTAGCTGAGCTTGTTGGCGATCTCCACGGTGTCCATGCCCTCGGCCAGGAGTCTGAGCACGTCGACCTCGCGCTGTGCCAGCTCGACCGGTAACAGACCGGTGGGCGACTCGCTCTTCTGCATGGTGCGCATCTGGTCCAGCAGCACGTTCACCAGCATCGGAGGCACGACTGACCGCCCTTGGTACGCCTCTACGGCCGCCGCACCGATCTGGGTGAAGCTGGTGTACGGCCGCACCAGGAAGCTCGCCATACCGTGGTGGACCGCGAGCGCCAACTGCTGCTCCGAGATGTGGTCCGCGACCAGCACGACCCGGATCCGGCCGCCGGTGCTCTGGCTGGCGCGGCTCATCGCGGAGAGGGTCTTACCGCTGACCGCCGCCGTGATCATCACCAGAATGTCGGCTTCGGGCAGCTGATCGTCCGTCAACAGCCGGACGCGCTCGTCCGCCCCCAGGAAATTGACCGTACCGTCTTGGGTCAGGGGGTCGTCGGCCTGTACGACGACCCCCGGCACCGGACGAGCTTCGTTTGCGTGATCAGGCATGGGACTCCTTGTCAAGAGCACGACATCGCACCCGAAAGCACTGGGCCCGGAGCACACCTGCGCCAGGAGCCGTGCCGATCGGCGGATCGAGCCGGCTCCGTCTCAGGCCGACCGCCTTCCGAACGCGAACTCATTTGCTCATGCCCGATCTTGGCAGGGGCCGCACGCGAGCCCCACACTTCGCCGGTGATCGATGCACGATGAAGCAAAGGCAGTGCCCGCGTGAGCAAAGACAGCCCCTGTGCATCCGGTATGACACGGCAGCACAACACCGTGCGGCCTACCGGAGTCTGCGCTCAACCAAGCTGCGACCGCCGCACCTGACCCGATGGCGGTGAATCGGTCACGCGGGCGTGGTGCTGCTGCGGAAGGTCGCCGACCGCGTCGGTCTGGCCACCGCGCTGAGTGCGGCGTTGCCGAAGGGCGCCGGGCCGGGCTGGCGGGATCGGGGCATGGCGCTGGTCCAACTGGCCTGTGCGATCGTGCACGGCGCGACGAACGTCCTTCAGGCTGAGCAACTTCAGTACCACTGGCGGCCGGTGTTCGGCCGGCCGGTCTCGGACATCTCCCTGCGCCGCACTCTGGAAGCGGTCGACGCCCCGGTGGCGGCCCGGGTGGAGCGCGCCCGCGCCGTCATACGCCGCGTGGTGTGGACGCTTCTCGCCCTGCGGCCCAAAGGCTTCCCCTGGATCTCGGTGTGCGGCCGGGAGCTGACCGGCTGGTACGTCCTGGACCTGGACGCGACCATCGTCACCTGCACCAGCCAGAAGGAAGGCGCGGCGGGCACCTTCAAGGGCAGCTTCGGCCACATGCCGCTGGGGGCGTGGCTGGCCAACACCCGCGAGTGCGTCGCCATGCTGCCGCGGCCGGCAACGCAGCCCCCAACGACGTCGCCGACCACAAGACGGTCCTGTCCGCCGCGCTGCGGCCGCGGGCGGACCTGGACGCGCCGCGCGAGCAGCGGCACGATCATCGAGACCGGCACCGACTCCTACCGGCTCGCCTCCACCCGCGCCCGAGCCGAGGAACCCGCCAAGGCCGGCTGACACCCGCCGGCCCCGACTCGACCTCCGCCCGTGAGGCCAGCGGTCGAGTCGGGCGGTGGAAACACCTACATGCTGGCGCGGGCCACGAGCAGCGGCTGGAAGAAGCCTGTCTCCTGCGGCATTCGCCAGCCGGGGTCGACAAACCCGGCCTCGGCTGCGAGGTCGGCCAGCCGGTCCTGGCCGAGTGCCCAGTAAGTGGTCCGGCCGGCGGACCTGGACGCGCCATTCTCCGCCCGCCGGAAGAAGCTGGAAGTGTTCCAAGTCGTAGTGCTCGCCGTCTTCGTGCCAGTGCCAGAGCTGGAAGGTGACTGCCCGTTCTCCGCCGTCGACGGCCTGGTGGACTTGTGGAGGCGTCGAAGCGGGGCGGTCGCGCAGCAGGTCGTCATAGGGGCGTGTGCTGACCATCAACAGGCCAGCGGGACGCAACACACGGCGCATCTCGGCCAGGGCAGCGTGCACATCCTGCTCCGACAGCAGGTGAGGCAACGAGTTGTCGGCGCAGACAACGGCGTCGAACTGGCCATCGGGAAACGGGAGGCGTCGCATGTCGGCGGCGGCCGTGCCCAGGCTCAGGCTCAGGCGGGCGGCCTCACGAGCAGCGCGGGCCGCGGCGCGGGGGCTGAGGTCCGTCCCGGTGACGCGGTGCCCGCGCAATGCCAGGCCGATGGCCTGCGTGCCAATACCGCAGGAGCAGTCGAGCACCGCCGCGCGATCCTGGCCGATCAGGGCGTCCAGCGCGTCCCCCTGCCGACGGATGCTCGCGTCCCAGTCTGAATAGATCAGGTGGTAATCCTCGGCCAGTTCGTCGTAGAAGTGCGCCACTGGTGTCTCGGGCAACGTCGCTTCCTAAGCGGCCTTTTGCAGCTCGGCGTTGATCTTCTCCTCGGGGTCGAGGCGGTGGATGTGGATGTCGTGTGTGACGCGGC
>NZ_JBSFXK010000133.1:0-3984 GCF_053595355.1 Streptomyces sp. NPDC002513
GTCCGGGGCGCCCGTACCCCCACTGCCTCACGCAGCGTGACCGGCAAGCCTGCCCGTCACCGCCGCACCCCCATCAAGTTCGAAGACCCGGTAATGCGAAACCGCCGTAACGGTAGTAACGGCGGCCCCGGTTCCGGCGGTGCTATGTCCTCGCCGGGCACGGGTTACCCGCATGCCCGGCAGCCCTACCCCAATGCAGCTCCCAACCAGGGGGATTCCGCTCCTCCCGGGCAGTTCCCGCAGCAGCCCAACCCCTATACCCAGCAGCCGCCGCACCAAGAGCAGTAAGGGTAATTCTCTGTCGGACGGACCGTGCTCAAGGATGGCCTCTGTTGGTGGGACAGCTCGCCATCCGGGTACGCGGAAACAATGACACCGCAGCGAATCAGTCCAAGAATGTGAGGGGATTTTCCTCAGTGGGTGCCATCGTCCTTATCCTCGGCATCATCGGTATCGGAGCGGTGATTGCCACCATCGTCGTCTTCACCGTAATGCGTGGCCGCCGCAACTCCGGGACCAGTCCGGTCAATTCTGGGGCAGGAACTTATTCCCCTCATGTGGGTTACTCACCGCAGCAGCCGGTCTACCCACCTGCCCAGCAGCCGTACCCCTCAACTCCCCATCAGGGATATCCCACTCCTCCGGGACTGCCCCCGCAGTATCCCAACCCCTACATGCAACAACCCCCGCACCAGGGCGAGTAGCCGATTCCGCTCTTCGTTCCGGCAGAGGCTGAACACTTTAGGGCCTCCGATGCCCTTTGGGCCAGATCAGCCGTTGGGAGGCCTCACCACTCGTGACCCCCAGCACATATACCGCCAAAATGAGGACGGTAAATGGCCGACGACGGTACCTCTTATTACGAACCTGGAGCGGGAAGGGATCTGGCCCGCAAATTTGAGTTGCAAGCATATGATTTGAGGGCCTATCTCAAAGAATTCACGGAGAAGACAGGGGAAGAGGCGATCACGGACGGATTCGGTGTTCTGGCGGAATCGGAGGAGGTCACATCCACCTATATCGCATACTCTGCGGACGTTGCCAGCGCCATGAAGGCCGTGCATGAGCACCTGGACAAGATCGCCGACGCTCTGCGGAAGGTCAACAAGGACGCCGAAGTCACCGATGACGACCTCGCGGTCCTCTTCGGCAAGCAAGCGGATGGTGACCGGTGAGCGGGAACGAGTCCGCGGCAGAAGAAATCATCGAACTCGGTATCGAGGTCATCAATCCCGGTGGTCGCCCGGAAGAGTTGGAAGCCGCGGCCAAGGCATGGCGCAATCTGCAATCTGACGTCGAGAGCCTCGTAGGGAACCTGGACCGAGAAGTCAAGAGGACTGTCGGGCACACATGGCGTGGTGAGGCAGCGAACGCTTTCCAGGCTCACTGGGAGGAGTTCGCCGGTGCCGTACTGGATGCCACAAAAGATTTCGACGAAGCCGCCAAAGGTCTCGAGGAGGCCGCCAAGTGCATTCGCGAGGTCAACGATGAGATCCATGAAATTTACATGGAGATCGGGATCTCCATCGGTGTCTCGGTAGGCATGTCGTTCCTGACGCTGGGTGTCTCGGCCGCGGCTGGTGCAGCGCGAGTGACCATGCTGGTCACTAGGGCTCTCGATGCCGCGGGGCGAATGGGCAGGCTCCTACGCTTGATCGGCACCATATTCCAGAGGCTCTACAACACGGGCAGGGCAGGGAAATTCCTCACTGAGGCAGCGCTCAACTGGGCGGGTGGCACTGCGGGTGGCATGATTACCAGCCAGCTGAGCGGCAAAGGCTGGGAAGTCACGACCAACATGATCGGAGGCTTCACCGGAGTGACCGTTGGTACTGCCGCGGGTAAAGCCGTGACCGCGCTGGGCGGTAAGGAGATTGTCAGTGGCATGGTGGGTGGTGCCGCTGGAGGGGTCTCGGGAGACTATCTGGACTCCCTACGCAAGGGTGAGGACTTCGACATCAGGCAAGAGGCCGTCACTGCTATCACCGGAGGCGCAGCCGGCGGACTCGGTGGCGGCGCAAGGGCGGTCGACAGGGGCTTCGATGACATGGCTCGAGGCCTGAGGAGCGACAACGACTTCGCCTACAGCGGGGACCGACCGGAGCACCAGCAGGTCGGAACCGACGCTGCCTTCGGTTCCGCCACTCCGGTAGCGGGAGGTATTTCCGCGAACACCGCGAAGGACGGCTTCGGAGGCGTGGACAAGACCGCAGAGCAAGCTCAGAAAGCTGCCCGAAGGGGCGTCGAGGGCGACCACAGGTCGGCAACGGACCGAATTCGCGAGGACTTCGGGTGACGGTGCATGCGGAAGTGGCTCGAACGCCTTTTAAGGCGTCTTTCAGGGTTGGCGCGTGGTGCGCTGGCCTGGGGCTGATGGCAGTGACGCCCGTGCTGTGGCTGTGGCTGTTCGTTACGCTCCCGGACCTGCGGCAGAAGCTGATCCTGGTCGCTCTGGGCGGCGTGCTCATCTGCGTCGTGGTGATCGCGCTGCAGCGGCGGTCGTCAGGGGGTTGGAGGCCGTTTGGAGAAGTCGCTGCGGCTGTGTGTGCTGAAGTTGACGACGAGGCACATGGCTCGGCTGCGGAGCCGGCCTCGCTGCCACGGACCATCCCTTCGAGGCGAGGCCAGCAGCTTCGAAGCCTTGCCTGGGGACTCGGGATTCCCGCCGTGCTCGTGGGCGTCGTCGCCTTGGCTGCGGGGGCGCCGCAAAGGCCGGAGCTGGTGCAACGCATCTATTCGGCTGGTGGCGAGTTCGGAGTCGCGCGAGCCCAAAAGGTGAGCGACGTCCGGCAGAAGTCCTCCAGTGGCAAGGACCCCTATACGGCGACGGTGGTCGTCCAACTACCTGTAGGAGCCGGCGCCGAGTCGGTGTCGACAACGGTCAAGTCGACGACATACGAGCCTCTGCGTCCCGGTGACCCGGTGAAGGTGCTGTATGCGCCCGCACAGCCGCAACTTGGAGCGGTGGCCGGGGACGAGCGCAGTCTGGGCTGGAAGTTGCGTGGGGAAACGATGCCCGCGTACATGCGCTGGTCCTTCGTCGTCGTGCTGCTGCTCGGATGGTTCCTGGCCATTAACCATCTGTCGGCCAGACACGGTTTTCGAGCGTTTTCACGACTGGGTGAGAAGGACAAAGCCATTCGGGGAAGCTACACGCGAGTTGGTGGACATTTTGATACAGAAGGGCAGAAGCGGCTGCTGAAGGGAAAGTACCTGGAGATCCGTACGGATGACGGATGGGCACACTTCTACGCAGGCGCAAGCGAGAACGGTCTGCCAGAGATGATGGTGGGTCAGCAGCTTTGGCTGTGCTGGGACGCACATCGGGGAGCGCGAGGCTCGCGGATTTCTCCGAGCACAACGCCCGCGGCGATGGTGTTCGACGCTGGCCTGGTGGTGCACGGAATGATGAGCGTTGACGAGACACGGTCGCTGAACGGCAGCGCGGTCTCTGTGGGGAAGCTGAGTCCTGCACCGGAGAAGGACCGGCCCGTCCGCCTGTTCGATCCGCGTTCCTATTGGCCTCTCTACATCGAGCCCTTGGCATTGCAGGCCTGCGTAGTCGTGATCGCGTGCGCTGTATTGCTTACGTTTGACGTGCCGACGGGATGGCGCTGGGTAGCTGGGATTGTCGGCTTCCTTGGAGCTTGCGGCGTCGGTGGTGCCGTTGTGAGCGAGGGCCGTTCCACGAAGAACGCCACAGCGCACTGATCTTTGACGTCGTGTTTGATGATCTGGCCATGTTCGGCATACCGGGGTATGGGGGCTCGAACTCGTGGTCGGTTGAGCCCGGTTGAGCTGGAGCGGCGGCGCATGCAGGCGGCTGATTTATTCGGACAGGGGATGCGTCAGAGCAAGGTCGCGGAAGTGCTCGGGGTGACGCCGCAGGGTAATCATTCAGGCGGTGTGCGCTGAGTGATGGATTTGGGCGTGTGGTGACGGCCGGTGACCGTGGTGGTCGTCGGCTGGCAGGGCGGGGTGTCA
>NZ_JBSFXK010000134.1:0-3953 GCF_053595355.1 Streptomyces sp. NPDC002513
CGCCGGATCGACCTGCCCACCTATCCCTTCCAGCGCCGCCGGTACTGGCTCGACGTGCCGCCGCCGGTCTCCGACGCCGACGGACTGGGCCTCGGTGTCACCCGGCACCCGCTGCTCGGCGCCGCCGTTCGGCTGGCCGGGACGGACGCGGTCGTGCTCACCTCACGCCTGTCCGTGCGGACCCATCCGTGGCTGGCCGACCACACCATCGACGGCACGGTCGTCGTACCGGGGACGGCGTTCGTGGAACTCGCCGTTCAGGCCGCCGACCGGACCGGCCCGCTCACCGTGGACGAACTCACCCTGCGCGAGCCCCTGGTGCTGCCCGAGGGCGGCGCGGTGCAGGTGCAGACCTCCGTCGAACCGGTCGGCGACGACGGCACGCGCACGGTCCGGGTCCATGCCCGGCCCGGCGACGCACCCGAGGACGGGCCGTGGACCCTGCACGCCACCGGAACCCTCACAACCGCCGCAGGACCGGCCGCGCCTGCCGGCTGGGACCTGCGCGCCTGGCCGCCGCCCGCTGCCCGGTCCGTCGACGTGACCGAGCTGTACCCCCGGTTCACGGAGACCGGCCTGGGCTACGGGCAGGCCTTCCAGGGGTTGCGCGCCCTGTGGCGGGACGGCGCCGACCTGTACGTCGAGGCCGAACTGCCCGAGCCGATCGCTGAGGACGCCGCCGGTTTCGCCCTGCACCCCGCGCTGCTGGACGCCGTACTGCACGCGCTCGGCGTCGACGACACCGAGCGCGACCCGGACGCCGGGGAAGGCCGCCGCAAGGCGCTCCTGCCGTTCCTGTGGTCCGGCGTGTCGCTGACCGCCGTCGGTGCCCGCGCGGTACGTGCCCGGCTGACCGTGCGCGGACCCGGGGAAGTCACGGTGCGCGTCGCCGACGCGGCGGGCGAACCGGTCGCGGAGATCGCCGAGCTGGTGCTGCGACAGGTGTCGGCCGGTGACATCACCCGTGCCGACACGGCGGCGGCCACGCGGCACCTGTACCGCGTGGCCTGGATTCCGGCCCCGGCCGCAGCCGAGGACCTCCCCAGGCCCGACACCCTCCCCACGCCCGAGAGCCCTGCCGTCCTCGGCGACCCCCGAAGCCTCCCGGCGCCGGCCACCGCGTACGCCGACGCCGCCGCTCTCGCCGCCCTGGACGCGCCTTTGGCGGATGTCCTGCTGCCCGTGCCCACCGGGCAGAGCACCCCGCAGGACACGGCGGAGGCGGTGCTCACCACCATCCAGGACTGGCTGGCGCGCCCCACGCTGCACGGCAGCCGCCTCGTCGTCCTCACCACGGGCGCCCGTACCGACCCGGCGATGGCCACCGTTTCGGGCCTGGTCCGTACCGCGATCAGCGAGCACCCCGGTCGGTTCGCCTTGGCGGACACCGACGGCACGGCCGCCTCCCTGCGGGCGCTGACCGCGTACCTCCCCACCCTCACCGGGACCGGCGAGAGCGAAATCGCCCTCCGCGAGGGCCGGGTGCTGCTGCCCAGGCTCACCCGGGCCGAGGCGCCGCCCGCCGCCACCCGACAGCCCTGGGGCACCGGCACCGTCCTGATCACCGGCGGCACCGGGGGCCTCGGCGCGCTGGTGGCCCGACACCTCGTCACCGCCCACGGTGTTCGGGACCTGCTCCTGCTGTCCCGGCGCGGCGGCGAGGCCCCCGGTGCCGACGAACTCGTCCGCGAACTGACGGGGCTCGGCGCCCGCCCGACCGTCACCGCCTGCGACGTGTCGGACCGCGCGGCGCTCCAGGAAGCCCTGGAGGGCGTCCGGCTGAGCGCGGTCGTGCACACCGCCGGCGTACTCGACGACGGCGTCCTCACCGACCTGACCGGCGACCGCCTCGCCCGCGTCCTGGCCGCCAAGCTCGCCTCGGCCCTGCATCTGGACGAGTTGACCGCCGGTCACGACCTGCGCGCGTTCGTGCTGTTCTCCGCCGTCGCAGGGGTCGTCGGCTCCGCCGGGCAGGCCGCGTACGCCGCCGCCAACGCCGCGCTCGACGCGCTGGCCGCCCGCCGCCACACGCGCGGCCTGCCCGCGCTGTCCCTGGCCTGGGGCCTGTGGGAGCAGACCACCGGCATGGGCGGCACCCTCACCGGGGCGGAGGTCGCCCGTCTGCGCCGCCTCGGCTTCCCGGCCCTCACCGCCGACGAGGGGCTCGCCCTGCTGGACGCGGTGCTGCCCAGCGCCGAACCCACCGCCGTACCCGCGGCCGTCGACACCACTGCGCTCGCCGCCCGCGGTGACACCCTCCCCGGCGTGCTGCGTGGCCTCGTGCCCGCCGCCCCCCGCAGGCGGCTCGCCACCGGCACCAGCGGCGGCGACGAGCCCGCACTCGCCGCCCGGCTGCGCGCACTGTCCCGCGCCGGACAGGACCGGCTGCTGCTGGACCTGGTGCAGACCCGCGTCGCCGCCGTCCTCGGCCACTCCGACGCCGCGTCGGTCGCGCCGGACCGCGCCTTCAAGGATCTCGGCTTCGACTCGCTCACCGCCGTCGACCTGCGCAACGACCTCGCCACCGCGACCGGCCTGCGCCTCCCGGCGACCCTCGTCTTCAACCACCCCAGCCCGGTCGCCCTCGCCGCCCACCTGCACACCGAACTCGTCGGCGACGACACGACGACGCCACCCGCCACCGCACCGGCACGGCCGGGCCATGCCGACGAGCCCATCGCGATCGTCGGCATGGGCTGCCGCTACCCCGGAGACATCACCACCCCGGAGGAGCTGTGGCGGCTCGTCGCCGACGGCGGCGACGGCATCACCGGCTTCCCCGCCAACCGCGGCTGGGACCTCGACGCCCTCTACGACCCCGACCCCGACCATCCCGGCACCGCCTACGTCCGCGAGGGCGGCTTCCTGCACGACGCCGACCGCTTCGACGCCGAACTCTTCGGCATCAGCCCGCGCGAGGCCCTCGCCATGGACCCGCAGCAACGGCTGCTCCTGGAGACCTCCTGGGAGGCCCTGGAACGCGCGGGCATCGACCCGCACTCCCTGCGCGGCACCGACACCGGCGTGTACGCGGGCCTCATGTACCACGACTACTCGGCCCGCCTGCACGCAGTGCCGGAGGAGGTCGAGGGATACCTCGGCAACGGCAACGCGGGCAGCGTCTTCTCCGGCCGTATCGCCTATGTCTTCGGCTTCGAGGGGCCCGCCGTCACCGTCGACACCGCCTGCTCCTCCTCCCTGGTCGCCCTCCATCTCGCCTGCCAGGCCCTGCGGTCCGGCGAGTGCACCACCGCCCTCGCGGGCGGTGTCACCGTGATGGCCACCCCGTCGACCTTCGTGGAGTTCTCCCGGCAGCGCGGCCTCGCCGCCGACGGCCGCTGCAAGTCCTTCGCCGAGGCCGCCGACGGCACCGGCTGGGCCGAGGGCGCCGGCGTGCTCGTCCTGATGCGCAGCTCCGAAGCCGAACGCCGGGGCCTGCGCGTCCTGGGCCTGGTGCGGGGCAGCGCGGTGAATCAGGACGGGGCGTCGAACGGGCTGACCGCGCCGAACGGCCCCTCCCAGCAGCGCGTGATCCGGCAGGCGTTGGCCAATGCCGGGGTGAGCGCGGGCGATGTCGATGTGGTGGAGGCACACGGCACCGGTACCACGCTCGGCGACCCCATCGAGGCACAGGCCCTCCTGGCCACCTACGGCCGCGACCGCGACGTACCGCTGCGCCTCGGGTCCATCAAGTCGAACATCGGACACACCCAGGCCGCCGCCGGGGTGGCCGGCGTGATGAAGATGGTCCTCGCCCTCCAGGCGGAACGCCTGCCGCGCACCCTGCACGTCGACAGCCCCTCCTCCCACGTCGACTGGGACGCCGGAGCGGTCGCCCTGCTGACGGAGGAACTGCCTTGGCCGCGTGGTGTGCGTCCGCGGCGGGCGGGTGTGTCGTCGTTCGGGATCAGCGGTACGAATGCTCATGTCGTCATCGAGGAGGCGCCCGTCGA
>NZ_JBSFXK010000135.1:0-3533 GCF_053595355.1 Streptomyces sp. NPDC002513
CGGACCTCATCCATCTCCTCGGGTGTCATACCCGATACAAGATCACACGCTACCGATCAGACGGCAGTTGGGCTACCTAACGAAGCCCTACTAGATCCCTGGCCATAAAAATTCATTATATCGGCTCCCATCATATGGCCACTTCCTATTGCCAGATGGTGGGAGCTAGCGTCACGCGGGTGACTCGATACCGACAGGTGCTCGCCGTGCCCGGGATGGCGTCGCTGCTGGGCGTCTCGCTGCTCGCCCGCACCGCGATCACGGCCTCCGGGATGGCGCTGACGATGTACGTCGTTCTGGGCCTGGACATGAGCTACGCGGCAGCGGGAGGAGCCGCGGGGGCCATGACCACCGGTCTGGCGCTGGGCGGTCCGCTGCTGGGCCGCATGATCGACCGGCGGGGCGCGCGTGTCGTGCTGCTGATCACCGTCGTGGTTCAGGTCGCGTGTTGGCTGAGCGTCGCGGTACTGCCGTACACGACCCTGCTGGCCGCCGCCTTCGTAGCAGGTCTGCTAATGGTGCCGGCCCCGATGGTGACCAGGCAGGCGATCGCCGCGATGACGAAGGCGGGGCAGCGCCGGGCCGCCTTCGCGCTGGAAGCGGTACAGGGCGAGCTGTCCTACATGGTGGGCCCGCCGATCGTGATCCTCTGCGCGGCACAACTGGCCTCCGGCGTGGTGGCCTGGGGCGTCGGCGCTGCGATCGTGGCGGGCGGAGCGGGGATCGCCCTGCTCAACCCCCCGCTGCGGGCCGAGGACGAGGCGCCGGCCGACCCAGCCGACCGCCCCCGTCGCCGGGAGTGGCTGGGCCCGAGAATGATCGCGGTGCTGGTGATGGCGTTCGGCGCCACGATCGTGCTCAACGGTACCGACCTGGCCATCGTGGCCACTCTCAAGGAAGCCGGCCAGGTCTCCTGGGCCGCCGTCGTGGTGGCCGTGTACGGCGCGGCCTCCATCGCCGGCGGGCTTCTGTACGGCGCGCTCCCGCGACCGCTGCCCACCTGGCTGCTGCTCGGCCTGCTCGGGCTGGTAACCATTCCCGCCGGACTGGCCCACGACTGGCGCTGGTTGTGTGTGGCAGGCTGCGGCGCGGGGCTGCTTGCCGCACCGACTCTTTCCGTGTTGTCCGACGCCGTGAGCCGGCTCGCACCCGCGAGCGTGCGCGGTGAGGCGACAGGCTTGCAGTCCTCGGCGCTGAGCGCGGGCTTCGCCCTCGGCGTCCCGATCGTCGGCGGGGCGATCGACACGTTCGGACCGGCAGGCGGCTTCGCGGCGGCCGGCCTGGCCGGCCTCGCCGCCGCGCTGATGGGATGGCTGCTGTCTGGGCGCTCACCCGTCCGGACGCGGTCGGTGCGCAGCGATCCCAGCTTCATCGGGGCCTCGGACGCGCGATGATCTGCCTGCCGTCCAGTGGCTGAGCCTGCTCGGGCCATGCCCGGCGTTGCACGCCTCCACGACATGGCCCTCACGGGATAACCCCAACTCCGCGCCAGAGGCGTCTGCTGATGGGAGCGGAGGCCCGGTCGATCGGCCATGGCGGGATCAGGCTGGTCGCCCGCGCCGCCGGTGTGCGCGAGGCAACCGTGTCGTCGGGAGCACGCGAACTGGCCTCCGGGGAGGCGCCGTTGGGGCGTGTGCACCGATCAGGTGGAGGCCGCAAGCGCGTCGCCGACCTGAACCCCGCGCTGCGGAGCGCACTGCTGGCGTTGGTCGAGCCCGACATGCGCGGGGACCCGATGTCGCCGCTGCGCTGGACCATCAAGTCCACCCGCATTCTTGCCGTGGAGCTGACTCGCCAGGGCCACCGGATCTCTGCGGACACGGTCGGTGACCTGCTGCGCGAGGAGGGCTTCAGCCTGCAGGGCAACGTCGAGACCGTCGAAGGCAGGCAACACCTGGACCGGGACGGGCAGTTCCGTTGCCTCAACGAGCAGGTCAAGACCTTCCAGGCGGCCGGGGACCCGGTGGTCAGCGTGGACTCGAAGAAGAAGGAACTGGTCGGGCAGTACAAGAACGCCGGCCGCGAGTGGCATCCCAAGGGCGCTTCCGTCCAGGTCAGCACCCACGACTTCCCCGACAAGGAACTCGGCAAGGCGATCCCCTACGGCATCTGCGACCTGACGGCGAATACCGGCTGGGCCAAGGTCGGCACGGACCACGACACCGCCGCCTTCGCCGGCGAGTCCATCCGCCGCTGGTGGCGCGGGGCGGGTCGAGCCGCCTACCCCGGCGCCCGGCGGCTACTGATCACCGCGGATGCGGGCGGCTCCAACGGCTACCGCACCCGCGCATGGAAAGCCGAACTCGCGGCGCTGGCGTTGGAGACGGGCCTGGAGATCACCGTGTGCCACTTTCCGCCAGGAACGTGCCAGGAACGTCGAAGTGGAACCGGATCGAGCGCCGGCTGTTCTCCCCTATCACGATGAACTGGCGCGGCAGGCCGCTGACCAGTCACGAGGTCATCATCAACAGCATCGCCGCAACCACCACCCGCACCGGCCTGACCGTCCAAGCCGAACTCGACACCTCCGCCCACGACACCGGAGTCCGCGTCAGCGACAAACAGATGGACGCCCTGCCCCTGACCCGCCACGACTGGCACGGCGACTGTAACTACACCCTGAGGTCCCAGGTGTATGCGACGGTCCCCGTCGCCGTCCCCGACCCGTTCGATCGCACGGGACACCCTCCACAGGGCCAGGGGTCTTGTCATACGCAGACTTCCGATATATCGTTGACGCATCGCGACAGATCAACGATGGATGGAGTGATGGCGATGCATTCCCGTGGACAGGACTTCGGATACGAACGGCACGGACACCACGGCGGCCCCGGTCATCGGGGTCGGGGCGGCTTCGACATGCGGCGCGCGGCCTTCGGGCCCTTCGGGCCGGGTGGTCCCGGCGGCCCCGGATTCGGCGGACCCGGCTTCTTCGGGCCGGGTGGCCCCTGGGGTGGACGCGGCCGGGGCGGACCGCGCGGCAGGGCGCGGCGCGGTGACGTGCGGGCCTCGATTCTGGCCCTTCTCAAGGACCGGCCCATGCACGGCTACGAGATGATCCAGGAGATCGCCGAGCGCAGCGGCGGGGCGTGGAAGCCCAGCCCGGGCTCGGTCTACCCCACCCTCCAACTGCTGGAGGACGAGGGGCTGATCGCCAGCGAGAGCGAGGGCGGCAAGAAGCTCTTCTCGCTCACCGAGGCGGGGCGCGCCGCGGCCGACGAGGGCCCGGACGCTCCGTGGGAGGAGGCCTCGCGCGGTGTCGACTGGGAGGCTCTGCATGAGATCCGGCAGGCCGGCTTCGGTCTGATGGAGGCCTTCGGCCAGGTCTGGAAGACCGGCAGCAAGGAACAGCGCGAAAAGGCCCTCGCGGTCATCAACGAGGCCCGCAAGAAGCTGTATCTGATCCTCGCCGACGAGAGCTGACGGCACGGCGGATCACAGTCCGGCCAGGCGCCCGGCGGCACCCGGACCCGCCCGCCGCCTCGGCTACAGCACCCGCCAGATCGAGCGCCAGCTCCTCGCCGAGCTGGGCG
>NZ_JBSFXK010000136.1:0-3318 GCF_053595355.1 Streptomyces sp. NPDC002513
ACCTTGCTCGACACAAGCTGATCTACCAGGGGTCCCGTTTCCACTGTTCAGGCGGGGTTGCCACCACCTCAAGATCCCTAACGCAACGGCGTTGATGAGTTGAGCTCTGGACCTTGCGTTCGACGATCTTGGTCGGCAGAGCGCAGTGGCTCTCCCGTCAAGTGAGAACCAACCTCTGCCTGCCGTCGATGAGCTCGCGCACGGCGTCCAAGTGACCGGCGTGGGTGGCGGTCTCGGTGATCACGTGCAGGACGACCTCACGCAGGTTGTCGAGGCGCCAGTTACCGAAGAAGTCCGGCCACCAGCTCGGGGCCGCCTCCAGGTCTGCGCCGGCAAGGAAGGTGTCGGCGAGCTCCCCTTCCTTGCGGTAGAGAGCGAAGACCTCCTCGGCTGTTTTCTCCGGGGCAGGCTGCCACGCGTTCTCCCCAGACCCGAGGATCTCTTCGATCGCCGCTTGCTCCCCCGCAGCAACCGCGCGGAACCAGAACTTCTCGTCGTCCAGAACACTGACATCCGGCTCACTGAGCGTTTCAGGATGCCGTTCGGAGTCGTCGGAGGCAGATGATGCCACAGGCGAGTTCGAGGAGGCCGCGGTGGAGGTCGGCGCGCCGCTCGTAGCGGGTGCGGAGGCGCTTGAACTGGTGCAGCCAGGCGAATGCGAGCTCAACGATCCAGCGCACCTTGTCCAGTCCGGAACCGTGTGCGACGTCGCGTCGGGCGATCAGCCGCTTGATGCCACGCTTCCACAGCAGGCGGCGCCGGATCTCGCGGACTGGTTGCGGCATGAGCCCGAGCTTCGAGGGCTGGTCACCTTCGCCAACCCCGAGCCGAGCCGGGCGAGTTGGGGGCACTGGCCGATGCCTTGGCCGTCGCCGTGGGCAGCGGAGGGGTGTTGACGGCGCTGACTGCGTCGCTGCGGGCTTATCTGTCGCAGCCGCGCAAGTCGGATGTCCGGATCCTGGTGCGCGCGGAGGGGCGCAGTGTGACCGTGGAGGCCGAGCGCGTCAACGATGTCGAGGCGTTGCTCCGCGAGACCCTTCGGCATCTGGGATGAGCGCCCAGCCGCCCCGTGAGGCTTCTCAACGTGAGGAGGCGCGGTACGCTCACCAGGTCACCCCCGCACCACGCCTCAGCAGGCGAGGCGAAGGCCCGGGCGGTCGACCGCCGCCGGTCCCGGATCGTGCTGGTCGGCACTCCTGCCTACGACGATCCACGGCTCGCGGACATCCCGGTGGTCGCCAACAACATCGCCGGCCTGCATCAGGTGCTCACCGACCCGCGGTTGGGCGGTGTCGACCCCGACAACTGCCGGTCTGCCTCAGGTACCGTCAGCGTTGCCGAGGCCGGCGACCTGCTCGCACGGGCCCGCCGCGGAGGCCGAGGACCTTCTGCTCTTTTACTACAGTGGGCACGGGCTTCTCGAACCGCGGCGTCGTGAACTGTACTTGAGCTTGTCCGCCACCCGGCCTGACCGACCGCAGTTCACCGCCCTGCCGTTCCAGGCCGTGCGTGATGTCTTTCTGGACAGCAGGGCGGCAGTCCGCGCGGTGATCCTGGACAGCTGCTTCAGCGGGCGGGCGATCGGCGAGACCTTGACCGAGGATGCCAACACGATCCTCGGTCAGCTCCAGGTAGCCGGGACGTACACACTGACCGCCGCCCCCGGGAACCGGGCCGCGCTGGCCCTCCCTGGTGAACAGCACACCGCATTCACCGAGCGCCTGCTGCGACTGCTTCGCACCGGCAGCGCACAGGCAGGGGAGTTACTCAGCCTCGGCGACATCTACCGGCATCTTCAGGTCCAACTCCAGGCCGAGGGGCTGCCGGTGCCGCAGCAGTGCGGCACCGAAACCGCCGATCTGCTGGGCTTGGTCCGCAATCGGCATCCCCGCCGCATCCGCCCTGCGGCGCTGACCGCCGTCGCACCACCGACAACCCTTCACCTGGCCCACACCGCGCGTGCGGACGGCTCGCGCTCAACAAATGGCCGACCATACTTTCGAATTCGCGTCTATCTCGCAAGCTTCGAGACCACCGACCTCTATCGGGTCACCAGGGTCGACTACCATCTGCACCCGACCTTCCCCGAGCCGGACCGCACGGTTACCGACCGCTCGACCGACTTCGGCCTGGTGGTGCTCGCCTGGGGGGTCTTCAATCTCACGGCCGACGTCTACTTGGCGGGGCGGCGGACACCCGTCCGGCTTGAGCGCTACCTCAACATCTCTTGAGCGCTACCTCAACATCCGACGGCTTTAGAGGCCGCTCAGGTAGGCGACGGGTCATGGTTGGCGTTGTGGGCGTGTATCCCAGCGGTGGGTGGTCCAGGCTCGGCGGATCAGGCTACGGACGGTGATTATCGTGTCGGCGAGGTCGAAGAGCGCCTCGATGACGCTGATCTGCCGTTCATAGCAGCGTGCCAGTCGGTGGAAGGCGTTCTGCCAGGCGTGGGTTCGCCCGACGTGCCACCGCTGGGTGGCCTGGACCGGCGCCTTGGTTCCCTTGCGGGCGATCCGGCCGTGCAGCCCGCGCTCGGCGAGCAGGGTGCGTGACTTCGCCGAGTCGTGTCCGGCGTCGAGGTGCACGGTGATCTCGTCTGGTAGTGGCCCAAGTCCGGTCAGCAGGTCCAGGGTTGGCGCCAGGAGCGGCGAGTCGTGGCAGTTGGCGCCGGCCAGGACGCGGCCGAGCGGGATGACGTAGCCGTCGGTCATGCCCGACCGCTTCATGCCTTGCTTGCCTCGGTCGACCGGCGAGCGTCCGGCCGCTTCACCGCCGCCTGGAGCCTTGGTGATGGCGCCGTCCACGGCGATCTGGTCCAGGACGAGACCGACGATGCGGTCGTAGGCGTCGAGTGCGATCTGGTTCAGCCGGGCGAACAGCCCCAGGTGTATCCACTCGTCCCGGCGGCCTCGGATCATGCTGGCCGAGCAACGTGGAGTCCGCGATCGCCTCGTAGGAGCAGCCGAAGCGAAGGACTTGCAGCAGCTTGTCGAAGACGATCCGGTCGCTGATCCGACGTCGGTGGCAGCCCAGCGGGTGGGTCGCAGCGAACTCGGGCCGCTGCGGCAGCGGTGCGGCGAATTGGTCCCAGAGTGGGTCGGTCAGCCATGATGGAAGAACGGGCACAGGTCTCCCCAGTCGTCACAGAGCGTCGCAACTCCATGATCACCGGAACCTGTGCCTACCTTGCTGCCGAGGCTCCACGCGCCGCCGATCTGCGCGAGCTCTTAGAACTCCTAACAAAGTGAGAGGTTGACCAGTCGGCGCCAGCAGATGATGCCGCAGGCCAGGCTGAGGAACGCTTCGTGGATGTCGTCG
>NZ_JBSFXK010000137.1:0-3077 GCF_053595355.1 Streptomyces sp. NPDC002513
AGCCCCAACGAGCCTTCCGCGACCTCGGCTTCGACTCCCTCGCCGCCGTCAACCTCCGCAACCGCATCACCAACCAAACCGGCCTCGCACTCCCCGCATCTCTCGTGTTCGAGCACGAGACGCCGACCGCGCTGGCCGACCATCTGGCGACATGCCTGAAGAGCTCGGAAGCGGATCAGTCCCGGCCTGCACCCCTCGCCGCTGCCCACGAGTCGCAGGACACGCTGGGTGCGATTTACCGCAAGATCGCTTTGCGAGGCAATATGAAGGAGGCGGAAGGTTTGCTGATAGGGGCGGCCAGTCTACGCGAGACGTTCGAGAATCCGGCCGTGGTGCGTGACAGCATAGGTGTGACTCGCCTGGCGCAGGGGACCAAACAACCTGCTCTCATATGTTTTGGTCCGTTCGCACCGGTTGAGGGGTCAATTCAGTTTGCTCGTCTTTCGAATTACTTCGAAGGGCTGCGTGATGTATCGGTGGTATCGCTTCCGGGCTTTCATCCGGACGAGCCGCTGGCCTCGTCCCTGAATGTACTGGTGGAGGCCGCTTCAGAGGCTGTCGTGCAGTGCGCCGGCGAAGCCCCTTTCGCCTTGCTTGGGTACTCCTCCAGCGGTTGGGTCGCCCACTCTGTCGCATCCTTCCTCACCTCCTCCGGCACGCGCCCTTCCGGTCTGGTTCTGCTGGACACCTACCTTCCGGACAGCATGTCCCGAAGGTTCCGGAGGGCGATGAACTACGAGGTGATCGTACGACGGGAGTCGTTCGCAACGCTGGACTACTCCGGTTTGACCGCTATCGGGGTCTACCGGGGGCTGTTCCGGAACTGGGAGCCGGCGCGGGTGGACACTCCGACGCTCTTCGTCCGGCCGACGGAGTGCATTCCGGGGTCCCCTGATGAGCCGTTGACCGGGGAGGAATGGCGTTCAGCATGGCCACTGCCCCACGTCTCGGCCGAAGTACCGGGAGATCACTGCACCATGATCGGGGAGTACGCGCCGCATACCGCCGAAACCGTGCACCGCTGGCTGACAGGCATACCTGCACTGTCCTGACATACCGCCCAGATCTGTATTCGATGTGTCAGCATGCGCACTCGCCGCAGAAGGCGCTGACGACCGTGTAAGCGATTGGATTGAAAACTATGAGCAACTTCCCCTTCCTGCAACCCGGACTCGTCAATGCGGACCCCGGGTTCCTCGCCGACCGGGCGGCGATATCGGACGTTCTCTCCGCGTACAGCTTCTTCTTCGATTCCGGGGACTTCGAAGCTCTTGCCGGACTTTTCACGGAGGATGCCTGTTTCTATATGAACCCAGCTCCCGACGGATTTCCTGAGAAGATCTCGAGCGGAAAGGAGATTGCGTCGGCGCTTCCCATGCTCTGGAACTACAACAGGAATGTTCTGCATGCACACCAGCGCCATGTCACGACCAACACCTTGATCACCAGGCTTTCCGGTACACAGGCCGAAGCGTCTTCGTTCCTGACCGCGACCTTCGCCTATGAAGACGGACGCCATGAACTGCGTAGAACCGGTACCTACGTCGATCTTCTCTACAAGGAAGGCGCGCAGTGGCGTATCGCGCTCCGCCGTCTGCATTTCATGGAGGTGCCCCGCCTCCGGGAGGCCACGCCTCTCGAAGACGGCCTGTGATGTGCGGTATCCGAGTGGCAAGCAGTACTGGGCGCCCAGACGACCTCGGCGAAGTTCGAGGCGAGGGTGGGCGGGGCCGGGCCTTTGGCGTAGTCGCTGACTCTGCTGCTCAATTCGGCTGGGTGAGCGTGACGGCCGACCGGACCAGCGGCGTCACAGCTCGCCGCTCAGCAGCGAATACATGAACATGTCCCGGCGCTCGGCCCCGACCTGCTGCCACCCCCGCAGCAGCCCCTCACGTTGGAACCCGACATGCTCTGCAGTACGCACAGATGCCGTATTCCACGGCTCCACATACAGTTCCAGCCGTGGAATCTGCAGTGCGTTCAAGGCCCAACGGGCAACTGCACTCAACGCGGCAGCAGCAATCCCCTGACCACGCGCGGACTTGACGACCCAGTAGCCCAGTGACGCACGTCCCTGCCCCAAGTCCTTCAGCCACAACCCGACGTTGCCGACAGGTCGGCCATCAGAGTCCACGATGACGAACGGGTATCCGGTCCTGCCGGTCGCTCGACCCCATTGTCGCTCGACGAACGCGACGCCTTCAGCCTCCGAGAAGGGGGAAGGCACTGTCGTAATCAACGGAATGTAATCGTCTTCCGACGCCTCACGGACAAGGCCGAGGTCCGAGAGGTTCCACCGTCGCAGCGTGAAGCCGCCGCCCGCAGCAAGCTGGGGCACGTCAAGAGGATGATCCATGCACCCATCCTGCCCGCGACCCGATGCCGACCGCACCCCCGTTTCGGGACATGCTCACCCAGGAATGCTCCCTACCGCCTGCCGTGACGTCATGTGCAAAAGGAGCCGCCCGGCGGCATCCAGGCTGAGGCGACCGACCACGGGCTCGGCCGCTCGCGCCGCGAGCTGACCACCAAACTGCACCTGGCTGTCGAGCAGGGGCAAAAGCCCATGTCCCTTGTGATCACGGCTGGGCCGCGGGGTGACTCCCCGCAGTTCGAGGCGGTGCTCAGCCGCATCCGGGTACCTCGCCCGGGGCGGGCCGGCCCCGCACCCGGCCGCGCAAAGTCCCCGCGGCCAAGGCGTACTCCTCCCGGAAGAACCGCGTCTACCTGCGCAGTCGCGGAATCCGCTGCATCATCCCGAACAAGGTCGACCAGCTCGCGAACTGCCGGAAGCTCGACGCTCGCGGTGGCCGCCCGCCGACGTTCGACAAGACCGACTATCGCGAGCGCCACGCAGCCGAATGCGGCATCAATCGCCTCGGGAGGCACCGGGCGGTGGCACCCGGTACGACAAGCTCGCCGTCCGCTGCACAGTGACCGTTCTCGTCGCGGCCATCAACGAGCGGCTGTGACCAGCTGCCATACCGGGTCTTCGAACTTGATGGGGGTGCGGCGGTGACGGGCAGGCTTGCCGGTCACGCTGCGTGAGGCAGTGGGGGTACGGGCGCCCCGGACGT
>NZ_JBSFXK010000138.1:0-3059 GCF_053595355.1 Streptomyces sp. NPDC002513
GAACTGGTCGGCGACGTTCTGCTTGGCCATGGATCCATGCACCCCTTCCGTCTCCTTGGGTCCATCAATCCACAGCGGTCGCGATCACGCCTCCCGCCCCGACGGCAACCTCGCCACCCAGACCTACCCCGGTGGCACCGTCGGTACCTACACCTACGACGCCACCGGCACCGCAACTGGCCTGGCCTACTCCGTGCCGGGCGTGGCCTACCCGATCGGCGACAGCATCGACACCGACGCGCACGGCGACTGGGTCCACCGCGCCGTCCTGGCCAACAGCCAGAGCTACACCTACGACGCCGCCGACCGCCTGACCCAGGTGGCCGACACCCAAGCTGGTCAGTGCACCACCCGCAGCTACGGCTACGACGCGGACACCAACCGGACCTCGCTCACCACCTACGCACCCGACACGGCAGGCAACTGCCAGACCGCCTCAGCGTCCGGCACCGAGACCTACGCCTACGACGGCGCCGACCGGCTGCTGTCCACCACCCTCGGGGGCACCACCAGCACATACGCCTACGACACCCAGGGAAACACCACCACCACCCCAGCCGCCGACGCCGGGAGCAGCGGCAACCTGACCGCCACATACAACGCCAACAACACGATCGCGACCCAGACCCAGGGCGACGCGACCACGACCTGGCAGTACGACCCCCAGGCGGACCGCGCCGCCACTTACACCAGCAGCGGTCTGACCGTCACCAACCACTACTCCGACGGCACCGACAACCCCACCTGGACGTCCGACTCCGGCGGCGGATGGACCCGCAACATCCAGACCCCGTCCGGACTCGCCGCCCAGACCGGTCCCAGCGGCACCATTCTCCAGTTGGTCAACCTCCATGGCGACGTCATGGCCACAGTCGACGCAACCACCAACGCGGTGACCGCGACCCTGACCTACCAGGAGTTCGGGGCCAACGAGCAGGGCGCAGCCTCATCCGGCTACGGCTGGCTGGGCGGGTACCAGCGAGCAACCACTCAACCAAGCGGCCAGACACTCATGGGCGTCCGGACTTACAACCCCAACACTGGCCGGTTCAACCAAGTCGACCCAGTCACGGGCGGCAGCGCCAACGCCTACGACTACGTCGACCAGAACCCGGCGACCGGTCGGGACCTGGCGGGAACTTCCGGGAGGAACGGCCTGTCGTGCTGGAGCAGTACCTGGTGGGCCCATTGCCGCCTGTACCTGAGTGAGTACCGCACCCAGCTGCTTATCCAGGCCCTGAACTGGGGCGCCGGGTTGGCTGCCGCCTGCGCCGGGCATCGGCCTCGTCTCGGTCATCGGTGCGGAGGTGGGTGGCGTCTGCGGGGCAATTTCGGGCGTATTGTGGCTTTACTCCGGCACAGTGGCGACAATCGACGGCTGGGGCGGCAACAACGGCGTCTACTTCGAGGTGACGTACTACAAGCACTGGTACTGGTCCTGGTCCTCCTGGCGCTGGCGCTGGTACTGGCACCCTGTCTGGGCCTACATGTGGTACCAGTAGCAAGTTGAGCGGCAACCGGGGCAGGAAGACGTCCCTGCCCCGGTCACCCGCAATGCCTTGTCACGCAGAATCCACATCAAATTCCCCGATCAGCTACCCCGTAAAAGGCCAATACATGAAAATCGGCACCTTCACCGGCATGACAAACGTTCTGCTACTTATCTTGGCGGCAGCCCTCATCATCTTCGCAGTACTTCATCTCGCCGGCGTGAGAACCAGAAAATCGAAGAATCAACCGGCGAAGAAAGCCTTGCCCGTCTTGCTGAGCGGAATCGGAATCGGCCTCGGAACCTTGTCCAGGATCCCAGCAGACCATCGCGCAATGTGGAGCACGCTGCTGCTGCCGCCCAGCATGCTTCTTATGATTGCCAGCGCGTACCTGTACTTGCGCTACAGCCGGATATCTTGAAGTGGGTGGTGTGGGGGCAGGGCCCAATGCCACTGAACTCTTCTCGGTAACGTCTCGTGACGTTTTGTGATCTTCGTTCAGGCGGTGCGGTCGTGCTCGAGCTGGAGCAGGACGAGGGCGGCTCGGGCGATGCGGGTGATGGCCGCGGGGTCGAGGCTGACCCTGCGCAGGGCCTTGAAAGTGACCTTCAGCAGGGCGTTGGCACGTTCGGCGACAGCGTGGACGCCCCGGATCACGGCGTTGAACGCCTGGTCGGGCTCGGCGAGTTCACCGCCCTTGGGCTTCTTGACCGGGTGGCGGAAGCCGGGCCCGGCGTTCTCGTAGCCGAGGTCGGTCAGGGTAGGGACGCCCAGGATGGCGGCGAGCCGGTTCAGGGCGTCGACCAGTCCGTGGGCCCGTGCGCAGGTGGTGTCGTGCTCGCGGCCCGCGCGGACTGGGGAGACCCAGAGGGGCCAGCCGTCCGGGGCGGAGATGACCTGCACGTTTCCTCCGTGGTGCTTGTGCTTGCCGGACCACCACAGGTCCGCGCCGTTGGGGCCGGCGGCCGCCACGCGGTCGGTGCGGATGACCGTGCCGTCCAGGTTGAGGTGGGTGTACCCGGCCGCCGCCGCCCTCTCCAGCGCGGTGGACAGATCGGGCGCGTGGTCGGCGAGCACCGTCAGTCCCTCATGCAGGTAGCGGTAGGCGGTCGGTACCGAGATGCCGTTGTCCCGGGCGAGTTGGACCAGCCGGGTACCGTCGACGAACCAGCGCAGCACGAGCACCGCCTGTTTGAAGACGCCCAGCGCGCGAGTGCCCTTGCGGGTCCCGAGCTGCTCGCGGTGCCCGCGCAGCAGCTTCGCGAGATGCTCGGCGGTCGCCCTGCGGACATCGAGCACGGCGGTGTAGGTGACACTGGATGCCACGTGAAGCCGCTGGTTGTACGGAACGTGATCTTCGCAGACCTGTTCCTACCAGGGGCTTCACTCATGTCTGACGCCGAGTCACCATCACGCCGTCCGGCATGATCACACATTGCAACCGTCACGTTGCCGAGAAGACTTCACTGACGTTAACCTCGATCCGTCAGTTGGGGCTTGTCGTCTTTTGTCTCGGCGGTTCGCCCGTAATGTCCTCTGCCGTTCGAGGGCGGGCCGTCGCGTGACGCT
>NZ_JBSFXK010000139.1:0-2914 GCF_053595355.1 Streptomyces sp. NPDC002513
CTTGAACTCGGGCGAGTACACCTTCATGACCATAAGTGGTCCCTCCTCCCCAGCCCGCACCGGGGCCGAGATCAGAGGCGTCCACCACTCAGGGGGAAGGGCCGAGTATCGGTGATGCCTCGGTCATGCGGTCACCTTGATGGGGTGCAGGCCGAGGGCCTTGTAGATGGCCGGTGTCGCTGTGTCGTCTCGGATGATCGCTCGATCGATGCCGGCCTGGTGAGCGTTGCGCGGGAGTTCGACCTTGAGTGCCTGCTCCACCATGCCGCGTGGGTGGGCTCCATCCATGTCACGGCGTCGCGAGCGGCGTCGCCGGTTGGGTGTTGATTGCCACCCAGGATGAGGACGCCAGGGTGGGAGTGTGCCATTCCGGTTGAGCATGGCGATGCGATCGGTGCAGGTGGGTTGATCTTCGGGGTGCCGAGGGGCACGGTGACCATGTCTTGATCGGCAAACGGCCCTCCCGTTGTCGTTGGTCGCGAGGCCGGGAGGGCCGTTCTGGTGCGCCCGGAGGCGCTTTGATCACCGTAGAGGTGGACGCCGGGGATGTCGAACGGCGGCTTGTGGCAGGCGAGTTTGAGTGCCCGGCGTGTGGCGGGATCCTGACGCGTTGGGGGTGGGGACGCGTCCGAAGGCTGCGTGGGGCCGGTGAGGGACGGCTGGACGTACGGCCGCGCCGTTCAAGGTGCTCGGGCTGCGGGGCCACGCATGTATTGCTGCCGGTCATCGGCCTGTCGCGGCGGGCGGACGTGGCCGAAGTGATCGGGGCCGCGCTGGAGATGAAGGCGACGGGAGCCGGGCACCGGGCGATCGCGGACTGGCTGGGGCGGCCTGCGGCGACGGTGCGGGGCTGGCTGCGGCGGTTCGCCGACCGGGCCGCCGTGGTGGCGGGGGTGTTCACCGCTCATCTGGTCGCGCTCGCCGCCGACCCGGCCCGGGTGCTGCCGGTGCCCGCGGCGGACGTGTTCGGGGACGCGGTCGCGGCGGTGATCGCTGCCGCGATGGCAGCCAGGGTGCGGTTCCCGGTGGTCACCGCGCCCATCTGGGAGACGGCCTCGGCCATCAGCCGGGGTCTGCTGCTGGCGCCGGGCTGGCCGCCGTCCGAACGGTGAGAACGATCAACACGAGTCGCCTCTGATGGGTGGCGGCATGGCGGGTCCAGCCTGACTTGTTGACATGTCCGCTGTCTTTTGGAGGTCGTGCTGATGGCACTGGTCGATGAGGAGGAACGCCGACGGGCCGAGCGGGCCCACCAGGCCGCGCTGTTCCGCTACCAGTTGATCCGCGAGGCGGCCGACCCTGCCCTGTCCCCGCGCCAGCGCGGGGCGATGGTGCGGGAGCTGGCGGCCAAGCCCCACACCGATCCGTTCGGGCGGCAGATCACGGTCGGCCGGGGCACCCTGGACCGGTGGCTGAGGAACTGGCGCGAGGGCGGCTTCGACGCCCTGCTGCCGCCGACCAGGCAGGTCACCCCGAGGACGCCGGAGGAGGTCCTGGACCTGGCGGCGGCGCTGAAGCGGGAGAATCCCTCGCGCACGACTGCGCAGGTGGTACGCATCCTGACCCAGCACCTGGGCTGGGGCCCGTCCTATCGCACTGTCCACCGTCACCTCGGCCGCCTGGACCTGCTGGACCGTCCGGATGGGCAGGCCCCGCCGGTCTTCGGCCGGTTCGAGGCCGACCGCCGGCTCGGCATCAAACTGATCCACTCGACCCCGGGACGCCCGGAGGGCAGAGGGAAGATCGAACGGGCGTTCCGAACCGTGCGGGACCAGTTCCTCGTCGAGGTGGACGAAGACAAGATCGCCGACCTCGGCGAACTCAACCGTCTGTTCACAGCATGGGTTGAGCACGTCTACCACCGGGCGGTGCACTCGGAGACCGGGCAGCCGCCGATGGAGCGGTGGCTGGCCGCGGCCCCGTTCCCGCAGCCCAGCGCGGCCCAGCTGCGGGAGGCTTTCCGCTGGTCGGAGCACCGCACCGTCACCAAGACCGCGACCGTGTCGCTCCTGGGCAACATCTACAACGTCGACGCGGCACTCTCGGGCGGAAGGTCGAGCTGGTCTTCGACCCGTTCGACCTCGCGGAGATCGAAGTCCGCTTCCAGAACCGGCCGTTCGGCCTCGCCGTCCCGCACCACATCTCCCGTCACGCCCACCCCAAGGCGAAGCCGGAGATCCCCCAGGCGCCCGCGCCGTCCACCGGCATCGACTACCTCCGCCTGATCGACACCGCCCGCACCCAGGAACTCGTCCAGAAGATCAACTACACCGCCCTGATGCCCCGGCCGGACGAGCCCGGCGGCAACTCGTGACCGATGGCGATCCGGTCCAGGAACGCATCTGGCAACTGGAGGACGCCGAGCACGCCGCCCGCCAGCTGAGCAACCGGGCTCTCGACCTGGCCCTTCGCCTGACCGCGAGCCCCGGCCAGGGTCTGCCGACCCTGGCCGGGCGGGCCGTGATGCTCGCGCTGTCCCTGCACCGACGCGCCGAACAGGCGGCCGATGAGCTCGACGACTTGCTCAACTACCTGGAAAGAGACTCGCGTTGATAGACAAGATCCAGGGCTATTACGGGTTCACGGCCATGCCGTTCGGCAAGGACCTGGCCCCCGGGATGCTGCACAGGCACTCCTCCCATGCCCAGGCCGCGGCCCGCATCACGTGGTGCATCGGGGAACGCTGCCTCGGCGTGATCACCGGCGAGGTCGGCGCCGGCAAGACCGTCGCCGTTCCGCGCAGCCCTCGATACCCTCGACCACCCCCGCCACACGGTCATATACCTGCCCAACCCCGCCGTCGGCGTCACGGGCATCCACTAGATGATCTATTCCAAGGGGTGCCTGTGGAGACGAAAACGAGGGCGTCCAAGATCATGTTGTGACGCACAACTTGGACACCCTCGCGACAGCA
>NZ_JBSFXK010000140.1:0-2807 GCF_053595355.1 Streptomyces sp. NPDC002513
CATCGGCCAGGTCCGCTTCCCCGCCATCGGCGAACTGCCCTACCTCCTCACCCTCGCAGGCCACGGCTTCTACTGGTTCCGACTCCGCAAGGACGGCGCGTAGGAGCGGGGGCGGGGCGGTTTCCGCCGCCCCGCCCTGGGCACCCAGGCAATAAGAACTCCGAACGACATGGGCCCGGCTCCCCTGTCGTTCGGAGCTCTGACACCCCGACCGCCCCCGGGGAAAGGACGCACGCCATGTCGGAAGCCGTCGCCCCTCCCACCACGGCCCACTCCGGTCTCCTCGCCTCACTCGAACCCCTGCTGCGGGAGTGGCTGCCACGGCAGCGCTGGTTCGCGGGCAAGGGACGGCCGGTCACCGGGTTCTCGCTGGTGGCGGCCACCGACCTGCTGCCGCCCGAAGGCGCGCTGGGGCTGGTCCATCTCCTCGTACGGGCCCATCAGCCCGATGCGCCGACCCAGGGCGCCGTGCCGCACCCCGGCGACTGCTACCAACTGCTGATAGGTGCCCGCGAGGCGCTGCCGCCACGGCTGGCACCCGCACTCATCGGTCATGTGACGGACGGGCCACTGGCCGGACGGACCGTGTACGAGGCGCTGTACGACCCCCGGGCCACCTCCGTGCTCCTGGAGGCGCTGCGCACCCGGGCCCGCATCGGCGGCCTCCGCTTCGACGGTGACCCGCGCCAGCCGATAGGGGACGAACTCGTCCCGAGGAGGGTCACCGCGGAGCAGTCCAACTCCTCCGTCATCTACGGAGATACGTTCATTCTGAAGCTCCTGCGGCGGGTCGTCCCCGGCACCAACCCGGATCTGGAACTCCCGCTGCTGCTGTCGCACGAGCGCTGTCCCCGTGTGCCCGCACCGGCCGCCTGGCTGCGCGCCGGCCTCGACGACCCGGACGAGTCCTACGTCCTGGCCGTGCTGCAACCGTATCTGCGGGGCGCGGCCGACGGCTGGGAGCTGGCACTGCACGAGCTGGCCGAGGGCGAGGACTTCACCCCCGAGGCGCGGGCGCTCGGCCGCGCCACCGCCGAGGTGCACACGGCCCTGGCCCGCGCCCTGCCCCCGGTCACGCTGGGCCACAGCCAGATACGGCTGCTGGTCGGCGGCATGGCCGAGCGGCTGAAGGCGACGGCACAAGCGGTGCCCGCCCTGCTGCCCTACGCGCCCGCGCTGCACTCCGCGTTCGAGGCGCTGGCCGGCCTCGCCGCCGAGGGGCGGACCTGGACCGCTCAGCGCATCCACGGGGATCTGCACCTGGGCCAGTGTTTGCGCGCGCCGTCCGGAGCCTGGTCGCTGATCGACTTCGAGGGCGAGCCGTCCAGGCCGCTCGCCGAGCGCCGGATGCCGCAGCCCGCGGTGCGGGACATCGCGGGGATGCTGCGCTCCTTCGACTACGCGGCGCACTCGGCCGGCCCCCCGGCACCGAAGTGGGCCGCGGCGTGCCGGGCCGCGTACTGCTCGGGGTACGCCGAGGTCACCGGGCACGATCCGCGGAACGAGCCGGTGCTGCTGCGCGCGTACGAGACGGACAAGGCCGTCTACGAGGTCCTGTACGAGGCCCGCCACCGCCCCGACTGGCTGCCGGTGCCGATGGCGGCGATACGCCGTCTGGCCGCCGACGCCACCTCCTGACCCACCGCCCTTTGCCCTTTGCCCTTTGCCGAGGAGGCCCCGCCCGTGACGCCCCGCCCTCCGTCCGACGACAGCACGCAGAAGACCGGTACCGGTGCGAAGAAGGCGACGGCCGCGAAGAAGACGGCGGCGAAGAAGGCCCCCGCCCCCGCCAGGAAAGCCGCTCCCAAGAAAGCGGTCGCCAAGAAGACCACCGCCCAGCAGACCACCGCCGAGAAGGCGGCCACGTCCGCGGCGGCCGTCTCGCCCGCCCTCTCCGCTGCCCTCTCCCCCGCCGACCGCGCGCGGCTGATCGACGGCACCCACCACGATCCGCACGCGGTGCTCGGTGCCCATCCGGTGCCCGGCGGGGTCGCCCTCCGGGTCCTCCGTCCGTACGCGCTGTCGGTGACCGTCGTCACCGGGGATCTGCGGACCGCACTGCACGACGACGGCGACGGGTTCTTCTCGGGTCTGCTGCCGCTGCCGGACGTCCCGGCGTACCGGCTCCTGGTGGTCTACGAGGAGGTGACGCAGGAGACCGAGGACGCGTACCGCTTCCTGCCCACGCTCGGCGAGCTGGATCTGCATCTGATCGGCGAGGGGCGGCACGAGCAGCTCTGGCAGGTGCTCGGCGCCCATTCGATGACCCATCAGGGTGTGGCCGGCACCCGCTTCTCGGTGTGGGCGCCGAACGCGCGCGGCGTGCGCGTGGCCGGCGGCTTCAACCGCTGGGACGGCACCGGTCACGCGATGCGCTCCCTCGGCTCCTCCGGGGTGTGGGAGCTGTTCGTGCCCGGCATCGGCGAGGGCGAGCTGTACAAGTTCGACATCACGCGCCCGGACGGCTCCCGGACGCTGCGCGCCGACCCGCTGGCCCGGCGCACCGAGGTCCCGCCGCGTACATCCTCGGTCGTGCACGTCTCCCGCCACGAGTGGCGGGACGAGGAGTGGCTCGCGCACCGGGCGGACATCCCCGTCCACGCAGCGCCGTTCTCGGTGTACGAGGTGCATCTGCCGTCCTGGCGACCGGGGTTGACGTATCGGCAACTCGCCGAGGAACTTCCCGCGTATGTGAGGGAGTTGGGTTTCACCCATGTCGAGCTGATGCCGGTCGCGGAGCATCCCTTCGGCGGCTCGTGGGGCTACCAGGTCACCGGCTACTACGCGCCCACCGCCCGCCTGGGCAC
>NZ_JBSFXK010000141.1:0-2776 GCF_053595355.1 Streptomyces sp. NPDC002513
GGAGTCCTCAGCGACGCCACAATCGGATCACTGACACCACACCAGCTACGGTCAGTCCTACGGCCCAAAGCCGACGCCGCAGTGAACCTCCACGACCTGACACACGAAATGGACCTGGCACAGTTCGTGATGTTCTCCTCAGCCGCCGGCGTACTGGGAACACCCGGACAGAGCGGGTACGCGGCAGCCAACACATTCCTGGACGCCCTCGCCTCCTGGCGCCGCGCACACGGACTGCCCGGCACCTCACTGGCCTGGGGCCTATGGGAACAGAACAGCGAAATGACCGCCGGCCTGGCAGACACCGACCGCCACCGCATGGCCCGACTGGGAATCACTCCCATCCCCACCGAAGACGGCATGACACTGTTCGACGCCGCTCCCACCACCGACCGCGCCCTACTGGTTCCCCTCGCCATAGACACCACCACCCTCCACCACACCGACTCCCCCACCCCACCCCTCCTACGCACTCTGATACGCACACCCCTCCGACGACGCACCGCCTCGACAACCGACACCCACCAACCAGACCTCGCCCACCGCCTGGCCGCACTACCCGAAACCGAGCAGGACCGGATCCTGACAGAACTGGTCTGCTCCCACGCCGCAGCCGTCCTCGGCCACACCGGATCCCAGGCCATCGACCCGCAACGAGCCTTCAAGGAATTCGGCTTCGATTCCCTGGTAGCCGTGGAATTCCGCAACCGACTCAACACCGCAACAGGCCTGCGACTCCCACCCACAGTGGTATTCAGTCATCCCAACCCGGCAGCTCTCGGCCGCTATCTGAGGAGCCAGATCCAACCTGCAGAAGACATTCCCTGGGATTCACTCCTCGTCGAAATCGACAAGATGGAAGCGTTGCTCTCGAGCATGACGGTGACGGGCAGAGATCAAGTGGTGAGCCGCTTGAAGATGCTGGTGGCACGCAATTCCGACGGTACGGATATGACCTTGCCCTCGGCAGAGGAAATATCGATCGACTCGGCCGAAAAATTCGACATGGCCTCAGATGAGGACATCTTCAAATTTATCGACGACAACGTCGAGTGACTTGGGTAAGAGCGTCGAATGACTTGCGGGCGGAAACGTCCTGCCGTTGGTGCGCGTAGACATAAGGGTGATGACAATGGCGAATGAAGAGAAGCTTCGTAATTACCTGAGGCGAGCGTCTGCCGAATTGCATGAGACGAAGCTTCGCCTGCGAGCCATTGAGGGAAAACAGTCCGAGCCGATCGCCATCGTCGGTATGGCTTGCCGTTTCCCCGGTGGTGTTCAGTCGCCAGAAGACCTGTGGCGCCTGGTCGATGCTGGAAGGGATGTTGTTTCCGCTTTCCCATCTGATCGTGGCTGGCGAGTGGACGAGACGTCCGACTCCAGCACAGAGACCACTGAACCCTCCTACGCACGGGTCGGCGGCTTCCTGACTGACGCGGCGGACTTCGATGCGGAATTCTTCGGTATCTCGCCGCGTGAGGCGTTGTCGATGGATCCGCAGCAGCGACTGCTGCTGGAGGTTTCCTGGGAGGCGTTGGAGCGGTCTGGAACAGATCCCGGGACGCTCCGAGGTAGCAAAACGGGAATCTTCGCAGGGGTAGTGGCAGGCGAATATGGAAATGTGCTGTCCGATGTGCGAGAGGAGTCCGAAGGGTACTCCTTGACAGGTGGGATGGTGAGTATCGCTACTGGCCGGGTGGCGTATGTGCTGGGGCTGGAGGGGCCCGCGGTGACGGTGGACACGGCGTGTTCGTCGTCGTTGGTCGCGCTGCACCTGGCATGCCAGTCCCTGCGCTCGGGCGAATGCGACCTGGCGCTGACCGGCGGCGCAATGGTTATGGCCACTCCGAGTCTATTTGCGGAGTTTTCCCGGCAGGGGGGGCTGGCGTCCGACGGTCGGTGCAAGTCGTTCGCGGCGGCGGCGGACGGCACTGGCTGGGGCGAGGGTGTGGGTGTGCTGGTGGTGGAGCGGTTGTCGGACGCGCGGCGGCTGGGCCATCAGGTGCTGGCCGTGGTCCGCGGGTCGGCGGTCAACCAGGACGGTGCGTCCAACGGACTGACGGCACCGAACGGGGCCTCCCAGGAACGGGTGATCCTGCAAGCCCTGGCCGGCGCCCAAATACCCGCCCACGAAGTCGACGCGGTCGAGGCCCACGGCACCGGCACCCGGCTGGGAGACCCCATCGAAGCCCAGGCACTGCTGGCCACCTACGGACAGAACCGCCCGGCCGACCACCCCCTGTGGCTGGGATCTCTAAAGTCGAACATCGGACACACCGGAGCGGTCGCGGGCGTCGCCGGTGTGATCAAAATGGTCATGGCACTCCGCCACGGAATACTCCCACGCACTCTCCACGTCGACGAACCCTCCCCCCACGTGGACTGGTCCGCAGGAACAGTCCAACTCCTGACCGAACCCGTGCAATGGCCACAGACCACCCACCCACGCCGGGCAGGAGTGTCCTCGTTCGGTCTCAGCGGCACCAACGCACACGTCGTTCTCGAGCAGGCGCCTCAGGACCTGGAAGACACGCATACGGGTTCAGTGCACTCTCCGGATACCGGCGAGGAGCAGGCAGCTGCGGATACCAGTGCGGCTCCGGGTGTGGTGCCGTGGGTGGTGTCGGGGCGGTCGGCTGGGGGTCTGCGTGCGCAGGCCGGCCGGCTGCGGGAGTTCACGGGCGGGCGGGCAGGGCTCAGTGAGAGCGCGGTGGGCTGGTCACTGGCCGCATCCCGGTCGGTGTTCGAACACCGCGCCGTGGTCCTGGGCCCGGAC
>NZ_JBSFXK010000142.1:0-2707 GCF_053595355.1 Streptomyces sp. NPDC002513
GGGTTCGACTACGGGCCCGTATTCCAGGGCCTGCGCACGGTATGGCGACACGGTCAGGACCTCTTCGCCGAGGTCGCACTACCAGAGCAGGAGGCCGGCCACAGCGACGACTTCGGCATCCACCCCGCTCTGCTGGACGCCGCACTGCACCCACTGCTGCTGGCAGCCCCCCAACCGGACCAACAAGGCCTGCCCTGGACCACCACAACAGGCGCGCAAGGCCTGCCACTGCCATTCGTATGGCGGGGTGTGTCGCTGCATGCGGTAGGAGCCACCACACTGCGCGTACGGTTGACACCCCTGGCCGACAACGAATTCGCCGTCACCGTGGCCGACGACACCGGAACACTAGTCGCCCACGCCCAATCACTGACACTACGCGCCATCAACAGCGACCAACTACACCAGGCCACCACCACCCGCAGGGATCCGTTGCTACGCGTGGACTGGATTGCGTTGTCGGTGGCCGGCCAGCCGCAAGCTGCCCCTGGTGGCTGGACTGTGGTGGGCTCCAGCGACATACCGCTGGACCAAGAAGGTGTGCGGTACGCGACAGTCGAGGAACTGGCCGCCGCGGTCGACGGAGGCGCGGCTGTGCCGGACACGGTGCTGCTGTGCGTGCCCGACGTGCCGGTTGATCAGTTCGTGGGAACAGGACCGGCACATGAGGCCTGTGTTGCCGGGCACGGTGCCGTGGACATCCGGGCCGCTGATGTGGGCAGTCGGGTGTGGGCTGTGGCACAAACGGTGCGCTGGTGGCTGGACGACGAACGGTTCGAAAAGGCGCACTTGGTGGTGGTCACCCACGGTGCTGTGACGACGGCTTCGGGCGATCCGGTGCGCGACCTGGCTGGTGCCGGGGCATGGGGCCTGCTGCGGTCAGTGTTGACAGAACGTCCGGGGTGCAGGGTGACCCTGGCGGATGTCGACGGAGACACTGGCTGCTGGAAGGCGTTGCGGGAAGCGCTGGGCCGGGGAGAGCCTCAGCTCGCGGTGCGGTCCGGGGCGGTGCTGGTGCCCCGTCTGACCAGGATCGGCAGTGGCTCGACGTCATCCGGGGGCAGTACTTCCGACGTCACGCGGCTGATCGATTCCCAGGATGGAATCGATTCTTCGGCCAGTGCTGGGAGTTTTGGCGGCGGAACAGTGATGATCACCGGTGGTACCGGGGCGCTTGGCGGGATGATCGCACGGCGCCTCGTGACTGAACACGGTGTACAAGCCGTGCTGCTGGTCAGCCGGCGAGGCATCGATGCGCCTGGGGCCGGGCATCTGGTGGCGGAGTTGTCCGGGCTGGGGGTCCGGGTGACCGTGGCGGCGTGTGACGTGGCTGATCCTGACATGCTGGCCGACGTATTGACGGAAGTGGCATCTGACTATCCGCTGACCGCAGTCGTACACGCGGCCGGAATCCTGTCGGACGCGACCCTCGGCTCACTGACGCCGACTCAGCTGGAACAGGTTCTGCGGCCAAAACTGCACGCGGCGGTGAACCTGCACAACCTCACCCGCGAGATGGGTCTGGCGCAGTTCATGATGTTCTCGTCGGTCGCGGGGGTGGTGGGTACCTCTGGGCAGGGAGCCTACGCGGCGGCGAACGCGATGCTCGATGCCCTGGCCTCCTGGCGCCGGGCACGCGGACTGGCCGGTGTCTCACTGGCCTGGGGCCTGTGGGAACAGGACAGTGAGATGACCGCCGGCCTGGCAGACACCGACCGCCACCGCATGGCCCGGCTGGGAGTGGTGCCCCTCAACTCTGAGCAGGGGCTCGGATGGTTCGACGAATCACTGGGCCGAGACGAGGCGGTGCTGGTACCGGCCAAGCTGGACACTGCGGCGTTGCGTCATGGGCAAGGCCCTCTGCCGGCGGTGCTGCGTAGTCTGGTGCCGACCGGGCTTCGTACGGCTGCGGCTGCCACGGCCGACCGTACCCGGGGCCCTGAGTTGGCTCAGTCGCTCGCTGGGCACACCCCGAAGGAGCAGCAGCGCATGCTGCTCGAGCTGGTGCGAACGCATTCCGCAGCGGTACTCGGCCACACGGGCGCCGAAGAGGTATCCGCAGACCGGCCTTTCACGGAAATAGGCTTGGACTCACTCACTGCGCTGGAATTGCGGACCCGGCTGGCCGAATCGAGTGGACTCCGCCTGTCGGCCACCTTGATATTTGACTACCCCACCCCCCAGGCCCTTGCCGGTCATTTGCGGTCCCGTCTCTGCGGAGCAGATCTTACGCCAAAGGACGCCATACTCAAGGACCTCGGAAACGTGGAATCCTTGCTCGCAGGACTGGAGGCTGCGGATCGGGATCAGATCGCTGTGCGCTTGCGGGAAGTGTCGGCGAAGATCGCCAGCGCAGGGAGTTCGAAAGGAAAAGCCTCCGAAGCTCCGAAGTCGTTCGACTCCGCAAGCGATGAAGAGCTCTTCAATTTCATTAAAAGTGTTTAGCGTCACTCCTTGAGCGGGCCCCCTCTGCCTCCTTCTGTTTGATTTTAGGAGATTCCAATGGCGAGCGAAGAGACACTTCGTAGCTATTTGAAAATGGCGTCTGCGGAACTGCAGGAAACCAGGCTCCGGCTGCAGGACATGGAAGAAAAGCAGACCGAGCCGATTGCGATCGTCGGTATGGGGTGCCGGTATCCGGGTGGTGTGGGGTCGGCTGAGGATCTGTGGCGGCTGCTCCAGGCGGGTGGGGATGTGGTCTCCGAGT
>NZ_JBSFXK010000143.1:0-2563 GCF_053595355.1 Streptomyces sp. NPDC002513
CATCGGCCAGGTCCGCTTCCCCGCCATCGGCGAACTGCCCTACCTCCTCACCCTCGCAGGCCACGGCTTCTACTGGTTCCGACTCCGCAAGGACGTCCCCCAGGTGACCAAGGTGAGCCTGGTCGTGGCCCGTTGACTCATGGCCGCTGATCCCTCGGCCGCCCCGGACGGAAAGGACGCGACGCCATGACGAAGACCGAGAGCGCACTACTCCGCCCGGAGGGCCTCGGCCCCGCCTCGCTCCTGCCCGCGCTGTCCGGTCTGCTGCGCACCTGGCTTCCCCGGCAGCGCTGGTTCGCGGGCAAGGGCCGTCCCGTCACGGACCTGGCACTGCTGTCGGTGACCGAACTGCGCCCCGACTGCCTGCACCTCCTGATCCGTGCCGAGTACCCCGAGCTGTCGGCGAGCGGCACACCACGCGCCACCCCGGTCCGCGACTGCTACCAACTGATCCTCGGATTCGGGGAGTTCCTCATACCGTGGCATCCCACGGCTGTCCTCGGGCGGGTCCGCGAGGGCCCCCTGACCGGGCTGCTGGTGTACGACGCCCTCCACGACCCGCGCTCGGCGTCCCTGCTTCTGGAACGGCTGCGCACTCCGGGCACCGAGGGCGCCCTGCGCTTCGAACGCGACGGACGCGACGGAGGGGTGACGATCCCCGCCGGACTCGCCCCGCGCCTCCTCGAAGCCGAGCAGTCCAACTCCTCCCTGGTGTACGGGGACGCGTACATCCTGAAACTGTTCCGCCGTGTGCGGCCCGGCATCAACCCGGATCTGGAGGTGCCCTGGGCCCTGGCCCGGGAGGGCTGCGCCCGCGTCCTCGCCCCGGTGGCCTGGTTCCGCACCTCCAGTCCGTGGGCCGCGACCCTCGGTGTGCTCCAGCCGTTCCTGCACGGCGCCGCCGACGGATGGACGCAGGCACTGGACGCACTCGCGGCCGGGCGGGAGTTCACCGAGGAGGCCTACGAGATGGGGCAGGCCACGGCCGAGGTGCACCTGTCCCTCGCCGTCGCGTTCCCCGTCGAGTCCCCGGGCTCGCCCCGCAGCGAGCGGCTCGCGGCCGGCATGGTGGAACGGCTGCGGGACGCCCTCCACGCCGTACCGGAACTGCTGCCGTACGCGGCCGGGCTGCGGTCCGTGTTCACCGAGCCGGCGGCCCTCGACTCGTCCCGGCCCGCGCAGCGGATCCACGGCGATCTGCACCTGGGCCAGGTCCTGCGCGCCGAACGGCAGTGGCACGTGATCGACTTCGAGGGCGAACCGGCCCGCCCGCTGCCCGAACGGCGCCGTGTCCAGTCCCCGGTGCGCGACGTGGCGGGCATGCTCCGCTCCTTCGACTACGCGGCCCACGCCCGCCGGCCCTGGCGCCCCGAGTGGGCGCTGCGGTGCCGGGAGGCCTACTGCGCGGGCTACGCCGCCGTGGCCGGCTGGGACCCCCGCTCGGAACCGGAGCTGCTCCGTGCCTACGAGACGGACCGCGCCGTGTACGAGGTGCTGTACGAGGCCCGGCACCGCCCCGACTGGCTGCCCGTGCCGATGGTGGCGATCGCCCGCCTCGCCGAACGCCCCGGCCTGAGGAGGCTGATCCCGTGACCGCCCCCTCCGCATCACCACCGCCCCTGTGCTCACCGCAGTTGGGGAGCCCGAGTGCCGCACCGGCGGAGCCCGGCGAGCGGCAGCGGCTGCTGGCGGGCGCGCACCACGATCCGCACGCGGTGCTCGGCGCCCATCCCGTGCCTGGCGGGGTCGCGTTCCGTGTGCTGAGGCCCAGCGCGCTCTCGGTGACCGTCCTCATGGACAGCGTCTGGGCGGAGCTGTACGACGACGGCGACGGGTTCTTCTCGGCTCTGTTGCCGCTGCCGAATGTCCCGGAGTACCGGCTCCTCGTGGCCTACGAGGGCCGCGTGCTGGAGACCGACGACCCCTACCGTTTTCTGCCCGCGCTCGGTGAGCTGGATCTGCATCTGATCGGCGAGGGACGGCACGAGCAGTTGTGGCGGGCCCTCGGCGCCCATCCGATGACCCACCAGGGCGCGGCCGGCACCCGCTTCACGGTGTGGGCACCGAACGCGCTCGGGGTGAGGGTCTGCGGGGACTTCTCCCACTGGGACGGCGCGGCCCATCCGATGCGCTCGCTCGGCTCCACCGGGGTGTGGGAGCTGTTCGTGCCCGGCATCGGCGAGGGCGAGCTGTACAAGTTCGACATCACGCGCCCCGACGGCACCCGCACCGTGCGCGCGGACCCCATGGCCCGGCGCACGGAGGTGCCACCGGCGACCGCGTCGGTCGTCGCGGAGTCCGCGTACACGTGGGGTGACCGGGAGTGGATGGCCCGGCGCGGCGACGTACCGGTCCACGCAGCGCCGTTCTCGGTGTACGAGGTGCATCTGCCGTCCTGGCGCCCAGGACTGACGTATCGCCAGCTCGCCGAGGAACTTCCCACGTATGTGGGGGAGTTGGGTTTCACTCATGTCGAGCTGATGCCGGTCGCGGAGCATCCCTTCGGCGGCTCGTGGGGCTACCAGGTCACCGGCTACTACGCGCCCACCGCCCGCCTGGGCAC
>NZ_JBSFXK010000144.1:0-2358 GCF_053595355.1 Streptomyces sp. NPDC002513
GGGAGGCGTGATCGCGACCGCTGTGGATTGATGGACCCAAGGAGACGGAAGGGGTGCATGGATCCATGGCCAAGCAGAACGTCGCCGACCAGTTCGTCGACATCCTCGCCCGCGCGGGAGTCACACGCCTGTACGGGGTGGTGGGCGACAGCCTCAACCCGATCGTGGACGCCGTCCGCCGCAACTCCGCCCTCGACTGGGTGCATGTACGGCACGAGGAGACCGCCGCCTTCGCCGCGGGCGCCGAGGCGCAGATCACCGGGAAGCTGACCGCCTGCGCGGGCTCCTGCGGCCCCGGCAATCTGCACCTCATCAACGGCCTGTACGACGCCCACCGCTCCATGGCCCCGGTACTCGCCCTCGCCTCCCACATCCCGTCCAGCGAGATCGGCCTCGGCTACTTCCAGGAGACCCACCCCGACCGGCTGTTCAGCGAGTGCAGCCACTACAGCGAGCTGATCTCCAGCCCGAAGCAGATGCCCCGGCTGCTGCAGACGGCGATCCAGAACGCGATCGGCCGCAGCGGCGTCAGCGTCGTCTCGCTCCCCGGTGACATCGCCGACGAGCCCGCGCCCGACCGGGCGGCCCAGACCGCCCTCGTCACCTCACGGCCCACCGTCCGTCCCGGCGACGCCGAGATCGACCGGCTGGTGGCGATGATCGACGAGGCGGAGAAGGTCACCCTGTTCTGCGGCAGCGGCACCCGCGGCGCGCACGCCGAGGTCATGGAGTTCGCCGGGAAGATCAAGTCCCCGGTGGGACACGCCCTGCGCGGCAAGGAGTGGATCCAGTACGACAATCCGTACGACGTCGGGATGAGCGGGCTGCTCGGCTACGGTGCCGCCTACGAGGCCACCCACGAGTGCGACCTGCTGCTTCTGCTGGGCACCGACTTCCCGTACAACGCCTTCCTGCCGGACGATGTGAAGATCGCCCAGATCGATGTGCGGCCGGAGCACCTGGGCCGCCGCTCCAAGCTGGACCTCGCGGTGTGGGGCGATGTGCGGGAGACCCTGCGCTGCCTCATCCCGCGGGTGAAGGCCAAGCAGAACCGGCGCTTCCTGGACAGGATGCTGAAGAAACACGCCGACGCGCTCGAGGGTGTGGTGAAGGCGTACACCCGCAAGGTCGAGAAGCACCTTCCGATCCACCCCGAGTACGTGGCCTCGGTGCTCGACGAGGTCGCCGACGACGACGCCGTCTTCACGGTCGACACCGGCATGTGCAACGTATGGGCCGCCCGGTACATCTCCCCGAACGGCCGCCGTCGCGTCATCGGCTCCTTCTCCCACGGTTCGATGGCGAACGCGCTGCCGATGGCGATCGGGGCGCAGTTCACCGACCGGAGACGGCAGGTCGTGTCGATGTCCGGCGACGGCGGGTTCTCCATGCTGATGGGGGACTTCCTCACTCTGGTGCAGTACGACCTGCCGGTGAAGGTGGTGCTGTTCAACAACTCCTCGCTCGGCATGGTGGAGCTGGAGATGATGGTCGCCGGACTGCCGTCGTACGGCACCAGCGCCAAGAACCCCGACTTCGCGGCCGTGGCCCGCGCGTGCGGGGTGCACGGCATCCGGGTCGAGAAGCCCAAGCAGCTCGCGGGTGCCCTGAAGGACGCCTTCCGGCACAAGGGGCCCGCTCTGGTGGACGTCGTCACCGACCCGAACGCGCTGTCGATCCCGCCCCGGATCAGCCGGGACATGGTGACGGGCTTCGCGCTCTCCGCCTCGAAGATCGTGCTGGACGGCGGTGTGGGACGCATGGTCCAACTGGCCCGCTCCAACCTCCGCAACGTGCCCCGGCCCTGACCGGCTCCCCGGTCAAAGCTTCGGTTGTTGACGGTTCGACAGGATAGGCGCCTGCCGGACGGGGCAAGGATCCCCCCGACGGGTTCGGGCAGGAGGGGAACCGACAACCACGTACGGGCGGGGGACATGACGAGGCGAGCACGAAGAGGCGGTCCCGTGACCATCGGGGCCTTCTCGGTGAAGAAGACCAAGGAGACGGCCGGCGGTGCGCGAGGGCGCTCGCCGGGCGCCCAGCTCATCCGAAGGCTGGGACGGGCGGACTTACGGGCGGTGCCCGAGGCGCGCAGGGCACTGCGGGAACTGCTGACGCACTGGGGGAAGCCGGGGCGATCCGAGATAGCCGAACTGCTCACCTGCGAACTGGTCACCAACGCGCTCGTCCACACCGACCGCGACGCGGTCCTGACGGCCACCGTCTCACCCCACGGACTGCACGTGGAGGTACGGGACTTCGTCCGGCGCAGACCTCGGCTGCGGATGCCGACCAGCGGCGACGGTACGCACGGCAGGGGCCTGGTCCTCGTGCAGTCGCTCGCGGACGCGTGGGGCG
>NZ_JBSFXK010000145.1:0-2325 GCF_053595355.1 Streptomyces sp. NPDC002513
CTCCGACCCCGGCGACTACCTCATCGGCGAGAAGATCAACATCAACGGCGACGGCACCCCGCTGCGCTACATGGACAAGCCCAGCAAGGACGGCGGCTCCGCCGACTCCTGGTCCTCCGGCGTCGGCAACCTCGACGTGCACTACTCGTCGGGCGTGGCGAACCACTTCTTCTACCTGCTGTCGGAGGGCAGCGGCGCGAAGACGATCAACGGGGTGAGCTACAACTCCCCGACGTCCAACGGCTCAAAGGTCACCGGCATCGGCCGGGCCAAGGCGCTGCAGATCTGGTACAAGGCGCTCACGACGTACTTCACGTCGACGACCAATTACAAGTCCGCCCGCGCGGGCACCCTCTCGGCGGCGGCCGCCCTCTACGGCTCCGGCAGCACCGAGTACAACACGGTGGCGGCGGCCTGGTCCGCGGTCAACGTGAACTGACGCACGCGCGCGGAGCGACACAGCGGCCCCCGGCGGGAAGGTGACGCCGGGGGCCGCCCTACGCTGGGGCCCATGTCCTTCACGTACGAGGATGTCGGCGCGACCCGCGACGGCCACTACCCCGAGGGGTTCCACCCCCTGCACGTCCGCGTCCGTATCGGCGAGGGGGAGGAGGTGTTCCGCCGTGCGTCCGACGCCCTCTTCACCTGGGAGCTGCACCGCGCGATGGGCGTCGGCGTGCTGGCCACCGCGGAGCGGGCGGCACCCGGCGCCGACGTCACCCTCACCCTGGCCGGCATGATCAAGGCCCCGTGCCGGGTGGTCTGGACGGTCGAGGAGCACCGCCGCGCGGGCTGGGCGTACGGCACGCTGCCGGGCCATCCGGAGAGCGGCGAAGAGGCCTTCGTCGTGAACCGCACCGGAGACGGCACGGTCTGGCTGACGATCACGGCCTTCAGCCGCCCGGCCAAGTGGTACGCGAAGGCGGGCGGCCCGGCGACGCGGGGCCTCCAGCAGGCGTACGCGCGCCGGTGCGGGGCGGTCCTGCGCAAGCTGTGCGCGGACATCCCGCAGGACTGACACCACCCCCGGCGACACCGCCCGGACGGTCGGCGAGGCGTACATCAACTGCACCCGCAACACCCTCCGGCACGACCGGCCGGTGGCCTACGGCGACCGGACCCTGGACAGCCTCAGCCAGAGCGCGGGCCCGATGACCGCCGCGGAGAAGGCGCGCTGCCGGGCCGACCGCCCGAGCGACACCACACCGAACGGCGCGGACGCCCCCGCCGACTCCAACGAACGCACCCCCTGAGCCGCCCCCGCCGACCACCGAAGCGGCCCGCTCCCCCGCGGAGCGGGCCGCCGCCCGAGCCGGCTCCGGCTCGCCCGGCGGATTCCTGCGGGTTGGACAGCCCTTGAACTGCCGTTCACCGGGCACCCGTACCGTTACCGGCCTCGCCCCCAGCGGGCGGGGCCGGTCGCCTTCTTTCGTCGTCCCTCGTCCGGATACGGCCGGTCTCGAACGTAGACATACGCGCGAGTAGTTAACACAGTGCCGGAGTGCCCACCCGCACACGGTGGGAAGGCTTCCCCGGTAGACCCGCCCGTCACCTTCCGACACCTCATCCGCCACCCACGTTGCAGCGGACAGGAGCGGTCATGCCTCCGACGCACCACTCGCCGACATCCACGACACCCGGCACCGGCACCTCCCCCCTACGGACCTCCCACGCCGGTCCCCCCGCCCCCCGGACACCCGACACGGACCCCGGCCCCGCCTCGTCCCCGGGCACGGGTCCCGCCCTCGGACGCATCCCCGTCCTCGACGTACGCCCCCTCGTCCTCCAGGGCCGCCGCCCGGCCAAGGCGGTGGTGGGCGAGGAGTTCGAGATCTCCGCCACCGTCTTCAGCGAGGGCCATGACGCCGTCGCCGCCCATGTCGTCCTCACCGATCCGGAGGGCCGGCCCGGCCCCCGGATCGCGATGCGCGAACTCGCCCCCGGCACCGACCGCTGGGGCGCCACCGTCTCCGTGCCGCGGGAGGGCGACTGGACCTACGCCGTGGAGGGGTGGAGCGATCCGGTCACCACCTGGCGGCGCCATGCGACGGTCAAGATCCCGGCGGGGATCGACACCGAGCTGGTCCTGGAGGAGGGCGCGCGGCTGTACGAGCGGGCGGCCGCCGGGGTCCCGGAGCACGAGGGCCCCGAGGTGCTGCGCGCCGCGGCCGACGCCCTGCGCGACACCGGCCGCCCGGCCGCCTCCCGGCTCGCGGCGGCGCTCACCCCGGAGGTGGGTGGGGTGTTGGCGCGGTTTCCGTTGCGGGAGTTGGTGACGGTGTCGGTTGTGTTGCCGTTGCTGGTGGAGCGGGAGCGGGCGTTGTT
>NZ_JBSFXK010000146.1:0-2101 GCF_053595355.1 Streptomyces sp. NPDC002513
GAGAAGCATCCGGAGTGGTTTCGGCGGCGGGTGGACGGGTCGGTCGCGTATGCGGAGAACCCGCCGAAGAAGTACCAGGACATTTATCCGGTGTTCTTCGATGGGGACATGGAGGGTCTGGTGGCGGAGACGCTGCGGGTCCTTCGGTTCTGGATGGGGCTGGGGGTGCGGATCTTCCGGGTGGACAATCCGCATACCAAGCCGGTGGTGTTCTGGGAGCGGGTGATCGGGGAGGTCAACCGGTTCGATCCGGATGTGATCTTCCTGGCGGAGGCGTTCACGCGGCCGGCGATGATGCGGACGCTGGCGGCGGTGGGGTTCCAGCAGTCGTACACGTATTTCACGTGGCGGAACACGAAGCGGGAGCTGACGGAGTATCTGGGGGAGGTGGCGGGGGAGACGGCGGCTTTCATGCGGCCGAACTTCTTCGTGAACACGCCGGACATTCTGTCGGGGTATCTGCAGGACGGGGGGCGGCCGGCGTTCGAGGTGCGGGCGGTGCTGGCGGCGACGCTGTCGCCGGCGTGGGGCATGTACTCGGGGTATGAGCTGTGTGAGAACGTGCCGTTGCGCAAGGGCGGTGAGGAGTATCTGGACTCGGAGAAGTACCAGTTGCGGCCCCGTGACTGGGCGGCGGCCGAGCGTGCGGGAGACACGATCGCCCCGCTGATCACGCGGCTGAACGCGATCAGGCGGGCCAGTCCGGCGCTGCGGCAGTTGCGTGATCTGCATTTCCATGAGGCGGACAAGGACGAGGTGATCGTCTACTCCAAGCGTTCGGGTGCGAACACGGTGGTGGTGGTCGTGAACCTGGATCCGCACCACACCCAGGAGGCGACGGTCTCGTTGGACATGCCGCGGCTCGGCCTTGACTGGCACGAGTCGGTGCCGGTGCGTGATGAGCTCACCGGTGTCACCTACCACTGGGGCAGGGCCAACTATGTGCGTCTGACGCCGGGTGAGCATCCCGCGCACGTACTGACCGTCCTGCGACCGTCCTCACCGCCCACCGGAGGGTCACCCACACGATGATCGTCAACGAGCCCGTCCCGGACATGTTCGAGGACACCCCCGCCGCCGACCGTGATCCGCAGTGGTTCAGGCGTGCCGTCTTCTACGAGGTTCTGGTGCGCTCCTTCCAGGACAGCAACGGTGACGGTGTGGGGGACCTGAAGGGCCTGACCGCGAAGCTGGACTATCTGCAGTGGCTGGGTGTCGACTGTCTGTGGCTGCCGCCGTTCTTCACCTCCCCGCTGCGCGACGGCGGCTACGACGTCAGCGACTACACCGCGGTCCTGCCGGAGTTCGGGGATCTGGCGGACTTCGTGGAGTTCGTCGACGCGACCCACCAGCGGGGCATGCGGGTGATCATCGACTTCGTGATGAACCACACCAGCGACCAGCATCCGTGGTTCAAGGCCTCCCGCGCGCATCCCGAGGGCCCCTACGGCGACTACTACGTGTGGGCCGACGACGACAGGCGATACCCCGACGCACGGATCATCTTCGTCGACACCGAGGCCTCCAACTGGACCTTCGATCCGGTCCGGGGGCAGTACTTCTGGCACCGGTTCTTCTCCCACCAGCCGGATCTGAACTACGAGAACCCGGCCGTGCAGGAGGAGATGATCTCCGCGCTGCGGTTCTGGCTGGACCTGGGCATCGACGGCTTCCGTCTCGACGCGGTGCCCTACCTCTACCAGCAGGAGGGAACCACCTGCGAGAACCTCCCCGCCACCCACGAGTTCCTCAAACGGGTCCGCAAGGAGATCGACGCGCACTACCCGGACACGGTGCTCCTCGCGGAGGCCAACCAGTGGCCCGAGGACGTCGTCGACTACTTCGGCGACTTCCCCAGCGGCGGCGACGAGTGCCACATGGCCTTCCACTTCCCGGTCATGCCGCGCATCTTCATGGCGGTGCGCCGGGAGTCGCGTCATCCGGTCTCCGAGATCCTGGCCAAGACCCCCGCGATCCCCGCCAACTGCCAGTGGGGGATCTTCCTGCGCAACCATGACGAGCTGACCCTGGAGATGGTCACCGACGAGGAACGCGACTACATGTGGGCGGAGTACGCCAAGGATCCGCGGATGCGGGCCAA
>NZ_JBSFXK010000147.1:0-2039 GCF_053595355.1 Streptomyces sp. NPDC002513
GGTCGTGCGGGGGCGGTGCCGTCCGTCGCCGGATCGGGTGCCCCAGGGCGCGCCTTCCGATCGCGATGCTCGCCGCGTCGTGGCGAGTCATCACGCGCTTGCTGCTGGTCAGGGGGCGCGTCCAGTGCTGGGCGCCCCACTTGGAGGTGTAGGCGGCATCGACGGCGACCAGGGCGAGGCCGTGTTCGGCGGCCATGTTCACCAGCCGGGCCTTCAGCTTCCCGGTGGGGATGCCGTGGACGAGCTGCCGGAACTTCTTCTTCCGGCCGTGCTTCTCGCGGGACTTGCCGTCGGAGAAGTCGAGGTCCTCGATCGCGATCGCGCTCACGCCGGTGCGAGTGGCCCAATGCAGGAGCCTGGTCAGGGCATGGCGGAGCTGGGCATCGCGATGGCCGGCGGTGCCGGTGAGGTCGTAGAAGAAGCGGTGGGGTTCGCCTGCCGGGTTGCCGTGCGGGTCGAGGCGGTAGGCGGCGAAGTGGTCGGCGTTGGTGTCCACACCGATCAGACCACCCGCCCGCGCCGCTTCCAGCGGGACGGTCTGCACGGCGGGGCGCTTCCACGAGGCGGTCAGGTACCAGCGGTCGCGGGCCGCATCGTGGTGAATCTCGTAGGCGACAGCTCGGTTGCCGGTGATGCGGTCGGCCCATTCCTCACCGCGGTGGGCGAACCGCACCCGGGAGGCGAGGGTGTACCGGCCGCGCGGGGCGTTCGCGAGATGAGTCAGCGGGGCGGGGAGCTTGAGAGAGACCTCGCCGTCGGGGGCGACGCGGATCGTCTCGTTCCCGTACGTCTTCCCGCTCTCGCCGTCTGCCTCAAGGAACCAGCGGGCGGCTTCCCACCGAGACCGCCACTGGGCCTCGCTCAGCTGGGCGGCGTCGAGGTGGTGGCGTGTGTTCGCCAGGCGCTTCCCGCCGCGCACGACGTGCACGGCTCCCCTCTGCCAGTCGGCTTCCACGGCGGCGTGCCGGTGCTCAAGGGCCCCGAGGCGGCGGGACTTGGCAAACCACTCGCGCTCCGAGCAATAGCCGCCCGGAGCGGGCTTGATGCCCTTCTCACCCAGCGGAAGGGACAGGCGGTGGCGGAGCATCCCGATACCGGCGTCGAGATTCTGGAGGTGCGCGAGCTGCCCGCGGCGGGCGAGGGCGTACTGGTCGTGCGTGGCTTTCGTGATCGCTCCGGCCCACCGCGACGACGACATGGCCGTCAGCTCTCGCTTGCGCCGCGCCCACTGATCCGCATCACGCCGGTCGAAGCCGGGCGCGGTGTAGATGCGCAGGTCGCGCGCGGCGAGCGTGCCCAGGTGCGCGCCAACCGCCCGAAGGACCTCCTCGTCCCGGGCGGTCAGGCCCTTCAGCCGGTCGCGGATCGCCACGCCCGTCGCTTCCTGCGCGACGAACGGGGCCCGCAGCGGCCGGAACGGCACCTCGGTCCTGGTCATGACGCGGCGGCCTCCATGGCCTTGCGTGCCCGGTTTCGGGCGGAGCGACGCCCGTACAGCCGCGCGCAGAACGAGGTCAGCACCTCGACCATGTCCCGCACCAGATCGTCCTCGACCTCACCGTCGTCCAGCACGACCAGACGCCGCCCGGACGCGGCAAGCGCAGCCTCGACCAGCTCGGTGTTCATACGCCCCAGCCGGTCTTTGTGCTCCACTACGACCGTGGTGACCGCAGGATCGGCCAGCAGGCGCCGCACCTTGGGCCGCGCCCCGTTCATCCCGGAGGCGACCTCCGACTCGGCCCGCACCACCCGGCACCCGGCCTTCGCCGCCCACTCCGCCAGGCGCGCGGTCTGCCGCTCCAGACCGGCCTTCTGGTCGTGCGAGGAGACACGGGCGTACAGGCCCACCCCACCGGTCACGGCAGCAAGGGCCTGGTTGGCCTCGACGTTCACCAGGATCGTCCGAGGACCCACACGCTCAGCAGGCACCGGCAGCATCCCGTCATGGAACCACCGCCGCGCCGTCTGCGGGTGCACACCCTGAGCCCTCGCCCACTCAGTCAGATTCACAACCACGACGGTACGAGGCACTCACTCAT
>NZ_JBSFXK010000148.1:0-1951 GCF_053595355.1 Streptomyces sp. NPDC002513
CGAGGTGAGTCGGCAGCGGGAATCTCACCCGCCGCCGCTCGCAGAACCGTGCGGGAGCCTCTCGACTCACACGGCTCCCGTTGCCCAGCCATCAGGTTTGAGGCCGAACCGCCAGTGGGCGAATATGTTGGGATACCGGCGGGCCGTGCCAGCCAGTAGTTCTCCCGCGCGTTTCTCCCGGCGGCGTAGTCGTTTGTACTTTTGGCAAGCCCAGCCCACCAACATGCGGTTGATGCGCCGGAGGAGGGGATACAACATGGACTTGTAGAAGCGTCCGTAATAGTTGATCCATCCCTGCACGACGCTGTTGAACATCCGTGCAAGGTCCATCAGGGACTTATCACTGCGTTGAGCGATGCGCCAGGAACGCATCTCCTTGCCCATCGCCTTGATCGCCTCCTTGCTGACCGCGGGCAGGAAGTTCACAAAGTGCTTCCCATACCGGTTCTTGGCCAGTCTCGGCCGGAACGTGTACCCGAGGAACGTGAACGACGTGTGCTCGTACGAGTCTCGTCGGTCAGCGTCCTTGCAGTACACGATGCGCGTCTTGTCCGGATGCAGCTCCAGACCGACCTGCGCCAATCTCGCTGCGAGCGCGTCCCGCACACGGCGGGCCTGGTGCTCGCTGCGGCAGTGAATCACCGCATCGTCGCAATACCGCTCGAACGTGATGTGCGGGAACTCCCGCCCGAGCCACGCATCGAACGCGTAGTGGAGATACAGATTCGCCAGCACGGGCGAGATCGCCGATCCCTGGGGAGTCCCGCGATCCCGTTGCTGCACCGAACCGTCCGCCTTCGCCAGCGGCGCCACCAGCCACCGCTTGACATAAAGGAGGACCCACTTCCCGTCCGCGTCAACATGCCGCTCGACGGCCTTGAGCATCAGCTCATGGTCCACGCTGTCGAAGAACGCTCGAATGTCGAGATCGACCACCCAGTCGTTCCGCCAACAGCGTCGCCGGCACGTCTCCACCGCGTCCAGCGCAGACCGCCTCGGCCGGTAGCCATAGGAGTCCGGGTGGAACACAGGCTCCACCCGCCTCTCCAGGTACATAGCGGCCACCGTCTGGGCGATCCGGTCAGCCACAGTGGGCACCCCAAGCACACGGACACCTTTCCCGCCCGCCTTGGGGATCTCCACGGCCTTCACCGCCGGAGGGAAATACGAGCCAGACGACATGCGATTCCACAGCTTGTACAGATTCCCCTTGAGGTTCTGCTCGAACTGCCCGATCGAAACGCCGTCCACCCCCGGTGCACCCCGATTGGCTTTGACCCTCAGATAAGCCTCCCACACTATCGACTTGGAAATGTAAAACGTCTTGACCTCGGCCTGCGGCCTTGATCTGTTCACCTGGCTCCTCCCGAGAATTCCGGTTGACCACCAAACAAGATCGGGACAACCCGCCCCCTTCGCTCCGCCCCCATTACAGAGACTTCATCACTACTACGAGGCGGTCCGCCCCCCTGCCACGCATCGGTACTCAGCCCCTCACAGTTTCAGCTGCTTGGGGTTCTCCCTTATCGCCAAAACCGGCCTTCAACCTGACCGGCGGCAGCATCGCGGCGAGGGGTTCCCACGTTCCGCACTGGTGCCTGTCACCGAGCTCGCGCCACCTTCATGCCGGGCCGCCACCTGGCCAGGAATACAGGAACCCGCCAGACTTGTCCCGGGGCAACAACTGGACCCCGGTTTCGGCAACCACTCATACGCTTACGACACTTCAGCAGTGGTTCACTCACGTTCGCCTTCTCGGCACGCACCTGACGCATCTCGTGCGCCTTTTCCGCAGTGCTCATCACCCCGGCTCATTCACCGGAGCAACCTGCGGTGGTTTGGGATCTCCCCCTGCGTGGGCGATCCCGGAGGGCCCACCTCCATCACCAGTGCAGCATCACGTCAAGAGCTTCCGTCTACATCGGAACCTCCTGTTGTGTTCGTGGCGCAC
>NZ_JBSFXK010000149.1:0-1916 GCF_053595355.1 Streptomyces sp. NPDC002513
CCTGGTGGAACGGCAAGCCACTCGACCGCCGCCACACCAGCCACCTCGCCCGACTCGAACTCAGCCTCGCCGCGTAGCCGAATGGGCAACAGGGTTTCCAATCCCTCGCCGGGGCCGGTCGGCTGTGTTCGGCAGGAGTTTGAGGGCGTGCGGCGTCCGCCGTGCGCGGGTAACGGCGCGTCCGAGGTGTCTTCCGGGTCGGGACTGAGGGGGCGGCGGTGATGCCGGTGGCCGATGGGGCGTCAGGTTGCTGGATCGGTATGGAATGGTCAGACCACGGATGGCGGATGGTGGACGGCGTCGAACAGGCTCAGCCAGGCGTCGCGCCAGGGCCACTGCTTGGGCAGGTGAGCCGTCAGCTTGACGCGAGCGGGTGCGGGCCAGGCGTGCGGGGACGTTGACGAGGTGGGCGCGCGCAGCGTGGCGGCGGTGGCCTTGGCGTGGAAGCGCGAGGCCAGGGCTCCGGCGGCCCGCAGCAGGTTGTTCGACATCGCCCACAAGGTCAGCCACGCGGCGTTGGCCTGGAAGTTTCCCGACGGCAGGTGTGCCCCGGCGACGTACAGGCCCTGGTGGGCGATGAACTCGTCGTCGGCCGCGCCGTCGGTGCAGGGAGTCCAGCATCTCGAAGGAGCTGTCGGTGAAGATCGGGTGGTAGCGCCAGGTGGTCAACAACTCACCCTGTCCTTGGGCGGCTTCCGCGTTCAGCCGCTTGATTCGGCGCACGATAAGCCGGGCGGTGACCTGCTCGGCCTTCCTCCTGCCAGTAAAGGCCGTGTAGCTGGTCTCGGCAACCTCGGCGTCGGAGACCGTCTCGCCGGTGTCGGGATCGACGAAGGCATCCGGGTAACGGATCGGTCTCCACGCGTCCTCCTCGATCCCGGCGATCGCGGCGGCGATGGAGGGGTTCATGCCGGTCGTCAGGGAGAAGTGGGCGCCGGCCCTGCGGCAGGCGGCGACCACGTCGGCGGTCTAGAACTTGCTGTCCGCCCGCACCAGCCGGATCCCGCTGCCGCCGGCATCCTTCGCGATCGCGAGGGCCTCGGCGACGAAGCGTTCCGCGCCGCGCACGTCGGCAGCTTTGCCCCGGCGCAGGCGAACCGCGCCGATCACCGGCCGGGCGATCGGAGTGGACAACGTCGCCAGGATCGGGTGCAGCGTGCGCTGCCCCTTGAGCCGTCCAACCTCGGCGCCCTGCTTGGCGTGGCCGTATACCCGCCGGTGGGTGAGATCGATGTCGATGAACATCACCTGCTCCGCACCGGGCAGCAGCGGCGTGTGCCGAGCCAGGCGGGCCAGGAACTGGGGGTGCACGCGGTGCAGTCGCGAGAGGCTGTTGCCTCGGCTCGCCTCTGGGGAGCTGTCCGTCTGCATCCTGTTCACCGAACCGGAACACGGCTCGGACCGGGCGGGCATCACCACCCGGGCCGAGGCTCTGCCGGGTGGTGACTGGATCCTCAAGGGCCGCAAGACCTACAACTTGAAGACGGCGTACGCGGATCTCGCGCTGTGCGCGGTGCGCACAGCCCCGGAGCAGAGCCGGTACGAGGGCATCTCTTTGTTCCTTGTTCCGCTCGACACGCCGGGTGTGACCATTCGGTCCCTGCCCAGCCTGGCCGACGAGCAGTTCCACGACGTACGGCTGAGCGATGTACGGGTGGCGCCGGAGGCGGTCCTTGGCGCACCGGGTGACGGCTGGTCGCTGATCACCCAGATGTCCGCGGCCGAGCGCAGCGGCCTGGACTACTCCGTGCGGCCCGGCACTGGCTCGGCCTCACCGCCCGGCGACTGTTGACGGATCCCGCGCCGGACAGCACGGATCTAGCTAGTTCCGTACTTCGCGGGTAGCTCGTTCAGGTTTCTGGCCAGCGGGGATGTGTTGGTTCCAGGCCGAGGAGGTCGAGGAGATGGAGCTGGAC
>NZ_JBSFXK010000150.1:0-1837 GCF_053595355.1 Streptomyces sp. NPDC002513
GCAGGGACCGCTCACTGTTCGCGGTGGAGTGGGTCCCGATAGCACCAGTACCGGCCACGGCAGAAGCAGCCACGGCAGAAGCGGCCACGGCGGAGACGGCCACCGCAGTGGCCGTGGTGGGCAGGGACACGCTGGGACTACGGGCGGGACTGACCACGGCCGGATGCAAGGTGGTGGCGTATGAAGAAATGACCACACTGCTGGAGGCGGTCACAGCGGGTGCGCCGGTCCCGCGAGCGGTGTTCGTCGACGCAGGCAGTCATACCGACAACGCCGACAACGCCGACACCGAAAACACCGGTGAGGAAGGTCTGGCCGAGCGGGTGTTCATATCGGCCGGCCGAATACTGCAGACCGTTCAGCAGTGGCTCACCCAGGATACCTGGCCCGATTGCACCCTGGTCGCAGTCACCCGCGGCGCAATCGCCACCGGCACCAGCACCAGCACCAGCACCAGCACCAGCACCAGCACCGACGACACCACAGCAGTACAGGACCTGGCCGGTGCGGCTACCTGGGGCCTGCTGCGTTCCGTGCAGAACGAAGAACCCGGCCGCGTCCTGCTGGCCGACATCGACGACCAGCCCGCCAGCTACACCGCACTGCTCTCACTGCTCACTCACACCACCGAACCACAACTCGCCATACGCGCCGGAACAACCACCGCCCCTCGACTCACCCGCACCACTACCGCAGAAACTGCCCTTGTACCCCCGGCTGACATCGCCTGGCGTTTGGACATGCCTCGTAAGGGCACCTTCGAAGACCTTGAGCTGGTGCCCTGTCCTGAGGCCATCGGGCCGCTTGCACCCGGACAGGTACGCGTGGCGATACGAGCGGCCGGTGTCAACTTCCGCGACGTTCTCAACGCTCTGGACTTCCGAGCGGTTCTGAACACTCCCGGTCTGCAGGCGGACGAAGTCGGGCTCCTGGGTAACGAGGGAGCCGGTGTGGTCGTTGAGATCGCACCTGACGTGACAGACCTTGCTCCTGGCGACCGGGTGATGGGCCTGTTCGCCGGATCCTTCGGCCCGATGGCGGTGACTGACCACCGCATGCTTGTCCACGTACCGGCCGAGTGGTCATTCGTCCAGGCAGCTACGGTACCGATCGCATTCACGACTGCCTACTACGGGCTGGTCGAACTGGCCGGACTCCAGGCAGGCGAAACGGTGCTGGTGCATGCCGCATCGGGCGGCGTCGGAATGGCCGCCGTGCAACTGGCTCGTCACCTCGGTGCCGAGGTGTTCAGCACGGCCAGCCCTGGAAAATGGGCCACTTTGAGGTCTCTTCACCTCGACGACGCTCATATCGCCTCGTCGCGTACGGTCGAGTTCCGCCAAAAGTTCCTCAGTGCAACTGGCGGCCGGGGCCTCGACGTTGTGCTGAACTCTCTGGCCCATGAATTCGCTGATGCCTCACTCGACCTCCTGCCACGGGGCGGCAGATTCCTTGAGATGGGCAAGACCGACATCCGCGATCCGGAAGAGGTGGGTACCAGGTACCCCGGGGTCTCGTACAGGGCGTTCAGTACCACCGAGGTGGAGCCGGACCAGGTCCGGCGGATGCTTGTCGAACTGCTGGCGCTTTTCGATCAGGGAGTACTGCAGCCGCTCCCCGTCACAACCTGGGACGTGCGCCACGCGGCAGAGGCATTGCGCTTTGTCAGCCAGGCCAAGCATGTCGGCAAGGTCGTCCTGACCATTCCGCCGGCGTGGAATCAGGCCGGCTCGGTGTTGGTGACCGGTGGTACCGGTGTGCTGGGCGGGCTGGTGGCCCGGCACCTGGTGACTGCGCATGGAGTACGCGATCTGCTGCTGATCAGCCGACGGGGACC
>NZ_JBSFXK010000151.1:0-1829 GCF_053595355.1 Streptomyces sp. NPDC002513
CGGAGCGAATGGGGACCGGCTCTTTCGAACCTCTGCGGTGAGGCGGGCGGTCAGGCCGCCGGCCGGATCCGGTCGCCGGTTGCGTGGCGCAGTGCGGTCTTGAGCCGGTCCCGGATCGCGGTCTGGGCGGCGATGCGTTCGTTGAGGATCGTCAGTCGCTCTGACGCGACCTGCAGGGCCTTGTCGGATGGCGGCGTCGTGGTCACGTCTCCGTCCAGGCACGGCAGGAAGATCTGCACGTCGTCCAGGGTGAGCCCGGCGGCCAGCAGGTGGCGGATGTTGCGGACCCGCACCACCGTCCGCTCGTCATAGGTGCGGTAGCCATTGGGGGCCCGCTCCGAGGAGATCAGCCCCGCCTGCTCGTAGTGCCGCAGCGCACGGGCCGTCGTCCCGGTCGTCTTGGCCAGCTCACCGATCTGCACCCGCTCCACCTCCACGGCCACTCCTATCACGCCACGACCGCCCCGCCGTCGACCGGGAGTACCACGCCGGTGACGAACGACGCGGCTGGTGCGGCGAGCTGGGTGATTGCCCAGGCCACCTCCTCCGGTCGGCCGATCCGGCCCAGCGGGGTGTGTGCCAGCTGCCACTCTCGTAGTGCTGCCATCCGTTCCGGCGTCAGTCCCTGGTGCTCGCCGATCGGGGTGTCGACCGCGCCGGGCGCGACCGCCACCACCCGGACCCCGCGGGGTGCCAGCTCGACCGCCCAGCTGCGAGTCAGCAGTTCCAGCGCGGTCTTGGTCGCCGCGTAGACCGAGCTGCCCGGCCAAGCACGCTGCCCCACCGACGTACTGACGTTGACGATCGCTCCGCCGGACGCCTCGAGGGACGGCAGCGCGGCCTGGGCCAGCAGGATGGGTGCGATCAGATTGGTGGCGATCTGCGGCGTGATCATCTCCGGCGTGAGGGTGCCGAGGGCACCGCCGTGCACGATGCCGGCGTTGTTGACCAGCACGTCCAACCTGCCGTGCGCCTCCAGCGCGGTTCGGACGATCCCCTCGGGCTGGCCCTCGGCGGTGATGTCGGCGGCCAGCGGGGTGATCCTCTCGTGCCCGGCTGCGGTCTCGCGGAGCGGTTCGGCCCGCCGGCCGATGGCCAGGACGTGGGCGCCCTCAGCGGCGAACGCGCGGGCGGTGGCCCGGCCGATGCCGGTGCCGGCCCCGGTGACGGCGACGACCCTGCTGATCGGAGGTGCAGTGCTGCTGTCCATGCCGGTCATCGTTCAACCCTGCCGCCAGTGGCAAGGTCAAACGGCGGCTGGTGGCCCTGCGGTCACCGAGTGTGGTCGCCGGGTGCGTAGTGTCGCCAGGTTCCTCCTGCCTCGGCGGCGAGTTGGGCTGTGGTGTCGTCGTGGTAGCCGAGCATGCGGGCGACCACGGGGGCGGGGGCTTGGAGTACGAGGTGGCGGATCGCCGACGTGCGTCCTCGCTGGGTAGGGAAGCCCAGGTCGCGGAGGCGGATTTCGAGGGTGTCCGAGGTCATGGGCTGTCCGGCCCGGCGGCCTGGGAAGAGCCATCGGGCGCCCGGATTGGTTGCGGTCATGGTGTTCGGCCGCTGGCCCAGGTAGTCCAGCAGCATGCCGGCGAAGGGCTCAGGGACGGGCGACGGCGGGTCGCCGAGCCGGATCTGGACCTCGCCGTCTTCACGGAGGACATCGTCGATGGTGAGCCGTGTGATCCGGGTGAGCGGCTGCGCGTAGAGGAGGACGAGCGTGGCGGCCACGCGGTCCTGGAGAGGGATGTCGTTGCGGTTTACGGCCTGCCGGAGCAGGGTGAGCCGTTGGTGCTGAGCGAGCGGGGTCGGGTTGCTGGTGGAGCGGTGCGGAATGG
>NZ_JBSFXK010000152.1:0-1786 GCF_053595355.1 Streptomyces sp. NPDC002513
GCTAGTTCCGTACTTCGCGGGTAGCTCGTTCAGGTTTCTGGCCAGCGGGGATGTGTTGGTTCCAGGCCGAGGAGGTCGAGGAGATGGAGCTGGACGCCGCGGCTGATGACGATGGTGGGTGGGTCGGTGGCGTGACCGACTCGCAGCCGTAGGCCGGAGAGGTGGTAGAGGATCATGCGGCCGGTGGGGCGGACCAGCTGGTTGCCGGGATACAGCCCGGGCATCTTCTGATCGCCCCCGAGGGCCCGGCGGACCTGGCGCTCGATCAGGCAGAACACGAGCAGTGCCAGGCAGATCACCGCCACCAGCGCGGCGACCCGTTTGTTGTCCTGCACGAAGACGGGGGTGACTGCCAGGGGGCCCTTGAAGTCGCTGTAGCGGCGCTCGACCGTCCCCTGCTGTCCCTTGTGGCGCCGCAGCACCTCGGCGGCGTCGGCCTGCTCGGAGGTAAGGGTGGTCAGTAGCGCGTACCAGCCGTCGACGGCCGCCTCGGCCTGGAGGACGTCCTGGTCGAAGTGCCAGTCGAGGGTGGGCCGTCCGGTGTCGTCGGTGGTGATCTCGGTGTGCAGGCAGCCGCTGACGCGGCGGGTTTTGGCGATCACGCCGATGCGGGCGGCGATCTTCTCGGCGGTGTTGTAGTAGCGGCCGCCGGCCCCGCGCTGCAGCTTGTCGAGGTCCTCCCGGGCCTTGGCCAGGCGTTTCTCACGTGCCCGCTGCTGACCTTTGGCGTTGCCGGTGGAGTGCACCAGGATCCGGCGGACCTCCACCTGCGGATCACGCTTGCGCGGCCCGGACAGGACGTGGGTGTCCTCCAGCACGCGGTAGGTCTCGCGCCGCTCGGCCGGGGTGTTCTCGTCCCGGGCAGGGGTGTAGTCCACGACGGTGGCCGCCTGAACGTCGAGGGCGGCATAGACCGCGTCGTCGACCGCGGAGGCCGGGGCCGGGGCGATGAAATCGCATCCGGCTTTGATCAGCGCGGTGACGTTGCGGTACGAGACCAGCTTGGAATCCGCGACCAGCAAGAACTCCTTGGGACCGGCTATCGCGCGCAGGGCGTTCATCGTGCCGGTGATCTGGGAGATCTCCGCGGCTCCGCCGTCGATGACACGGGACAGCAGCGGGATGCCGCCGTCGCCGGTCACCGCCAGCCCGGTCTGGATCTGCTTGAGGTCATAGCGGCGGTCCTTGGGATGGCCGTGCTTGATGCGGGGATAGTCCTCGTCCTGGTCCTCGGCCGGATAGGCGCCGTGCAGCGACATGGACGTCATGTCCCAGTGGCATGTGGACACATCGATGCCGAACTCGCCGATCGCGCGGGCCCCGATGCTGTCGGTCAGCTCCGTCAGGTGCGGGGCGATGGCGTCCAGGGCACGGCCCAGCCGGTCATCGTTGAGCAGCTCCGCCTCGACGCCGAAGACTTCCTCCACCGCCCACTCACGCGCCCAGTCGTCCACCCGCCACAGCGGGGCGGGCGCGGTCAGCCGGTTGGCCACCAGCGTCTCGATGACCTGGCCGTGCGTCAGGTGGGCGATGTCCCGGCCCGGACACAACCGGTCGACGGTCCCGGCCACATCCAGCCGGCGCAGAAACTCGGCAGCGACAGGCAGAGCACCCAGACGCTTCTCCACCACGGAGCTGACCACGCATTCCATGCGCGGACGCACCGTCCGTGGCCGCGGGGACCGGGAAGACTTCGTCACACCCCACCAACGCGGCCACGACTCCAACAGACACTCTCACAGGCACCGAACCAACCGATTCAGCCACCCGCGAAGTACGGAGCTAG
>NZ_JBSFXK010000153.1:0-1769 GCF_053595355.1 Streptomyces sp. NPDC002513
AGAGCGTGGTGGTGAACCGGACAGTGTTCGGTGGGTGGGGCTGGCGGGGGATGCCTCGAACGATCTTGCTGGCCGGTCGGCGTGCATGGAAGAACGGGCCTCTTGGCAGAGACGAGGTTGTCGACCAATTCTCCGGCCAAGGAGGCCCGTTGCTGTCCCAGTCCACCATCTCCGAGCCGGTGGGTGCCACTTCGACCACCCGGGCGTGTGACTGTTACGTCCACCAGTTCGGGGCGATCGGCGAGAGTGCCCGTCCTGCGTACTATCCGACCGACATGACCGACGCGGAGTGGGCCCAGGTCCGTACCTCGATGCCGGTGCCGGCCTGGCTGGAGGGCCGGGGCGGGCGTCCGGAGGAGCACTGCCACCGGGAAATGATCGACGCTGTGCGCTACGTCGTCGACAACGGCGGTAAGTGGCGCGCGATCCCGGCGGACTTCCCCTGGTGGCGGGCGGTGTACGACTTCTTCCGGCGCTGGTGCCGCCACGGCTACGTGCGCGAGCTCTACCAGCGGCTGCGACGCCTGGAGCGCAAGCGGCAGGGCCGGGAGGCGGAACCCACGGCCGCGGTCATGGACGCGCAGTCGGTCGACGGCTCCGACACCGTCGGCGCCGACAGCCGCGGCTGCGACGGGGCCAAGCTGCGCGACGGCCGGAAACGTCACATCCTGACCGACACGTGCGGCTTCCTGCTGGAGGTCACCGTCACCGCCGCCAACGTGCACGACTCCAAGGCCGCCCCCGAGCTGATCGAGGCGTTCATGGCCGAGCCGGGCCGCATGCTGAAGCTGGTCTGGGCCGATTCCGCCTACCAGGGCCAGGCCCTGGCGGAAGCGTTCGCGGCGCACGGGGTGGAAGTCGAGGTCGTGCGGCGCTCCGACGGGTCCAAGGGGTTTGTGGTGCTGGCGCGCAGGTGGGTGGTGGAGAGGACGCTGGGGTGGCTCTCACGCGCCCGCCGTCTCAACCGCGACCACGAGCGCCGCCCCGATCACCACGTGCAGATGGTGTGGTGGGCCGGTCTGATCACGCTGACGCGGCGGATGGCGCGCCAGCGCCTGCACTGGCCCGAGTACCGGCCGCACCGGCTGGATGCGCGGCCGGCGTGAACACCCCGCGCTCGCGCACCAGCCAGCCCCGCGCTTGAAGCGCGTAGGCACGGTGGCGCACCTTCTCCACCTCGTTCAACCGCGACGCGTCCCGGCCCAGCGCGCGCGTCAGCTCCTGCGCGGACACCGGCCCTGCAGCCGCCACGACCGCCGCGAACACCTGCCGGTAGGCCCCGGACAGGGACTGATCGTCCATCCCGGGCTGCCAGACCGGCGGCCGCGGGTCATAGCCCGCGCGCAGGACGGGGGCGGGCGCCGCCGCAGTGGCCGTGTCCTGAGCGGAAGCAAGCGCACGTGGCGAGACGTCATCACCTGTATCCGGCACTGCCAAAGTCTCCTGGCCGGCCTGAACGCGCCCAGCGACGGACTCGGCCTCCTCCGCGAGCGCGCGCAACACCTCGCCGCAGGCGATACGCGCGTGCTCGAGACGCTGCCGGGCGGCAGCAGCCTGTTCTTCGGCCTCCCTGACCACCTCCAGCCAGGACTCGAGCTCTTCCCGAGCCCGGGCCTCACGGAACTCCAGCAACGCGATCACCGACGGCACCGCACACCTCCGAGGCAGAACCAACCACCCGCTGGCTGCCCCAGGCCGACCACCCCCACACCGCAACCACCCGAAAGCCGCAGATCATCGAGCTACAGCGCGGTTCACCACCACGCTCT
>NZ_JBSFXK010000154.1:0-1737 GCF_053595355.1 Streptomyces sp. NPDC002513
AAGTCGACTGGACCCACGCATACAACCCAGCCACCACCCAACGAGTCGAACTGCCCACCTACGCCTTCCAACGACACCGCTACTGGCTCGAAGCCCAAGAACCGGCCGACATCAGAAATGCCCCCGCGGCAGCAAACGAACGTCTATGGCAAGTGCTGGATACAGACGGCGCCACCGGCCTGGCTGCAGAACTGAAACTCGCCCAGGACGCGCCACTGAGCGAGGTGGCGTCAGCCCTGTCAGCATGGCGTGTCCGACGCCAGGAACAATCCAGCCTGGACAGCTGGCGATACCAGATCACCTGGAAGCCGACACCCAGCACACCAAGTCCAGCCCTCCCCGGCCCGAAACTGACCGGAACATGGCTCATCGTGCGGCCCAGCCCAGATACCCCAACACAGGCGCCACCAGCGAAGTCCCCCGGGACAGAAACCGCAAAATGGCTGTCCGACGGCCTGACAAAGACCGGCACCCACGTCGTGACCATCGACATCGCAGAACCGGACCTGAACCGGCCACTGCTCGCACAACGGCTGCGCGAGACAGCAGACAAAGCCGGAGAGATCACAGGCGTGATATCACTGCTGGCTGAACGGGAAACACTACTGCCAGACCACCACGCACTCAACACCGGACTGGCCGGAACACTGCTGCTGACACAAGCACTGGGCGACGCCACCATCCAAGGACCACTGTGGTGCCTGACCCGAGGCGCCGTCACAGCCCTACCAGACGAACCGCTGACCAGCACAGCACAAGCCCAGATATGGGGACTCGGCCGCGTAATAGCACTGGAACACCCAGACCGCTGGGGAGGCCTGATCGACCTTCCCCACAATCCCCACCTGCCCGACCCGCCAGAAGAACCCACACTGGCACACCTATGCCACATCCTGACCGGCACAACCGGAGAAGACCAACTCGCCATACGACCCACCGGCGTTCTCGCACGCCGCCTCGAACACACACCACCCACCCCCGAAACCCCCCCGACCACATGGGACCCCCAGGGCACAATCCTGATCACCGGCGGAACAGGAGCCCTCGGCAGCCACATAGCACGCTGGCTGGCACAAAACGGAGCCCGCAACCTACTGCTCACCAGCCGCCGCGGACCAGACACCCCCGGCGCCGAAACACTCCGCACCGAACTCAACACCCTCGGCACCCAAACCACCATCACCGCCTGCGACATCACCGACCACCAGGCAACCGCACACCTCCTCACCACCATCCCACCCGAACACCCCCTCACCGCCATCTTCCACACCGCAGGCCGCTCACAGATCAAGGCACTGGAACACACCAGCGTGGCAGATCTGGCGGACGTCGTCAGCGCAAAGGTGCAGGGTGCCAAGGTTCTCGACGAGCTTCTCCATGATCGAAAGCTGGACTGCTTCGTGTTGTTCTCGTCGGTCTCGGGGATCTGGGGCAGCGGTATGCAGGGCGGCTATGCGGCGGGGAATGCGTTCTTGGACGCGTTGGTGCAGCAGCGCCGGGATCGTGGTCTGGCGGGGACGTCGGTAGCGTGGGGCCCCTGGGCCGGCGGCGGCATGGCCGCAGGCGATACCGAGCGCCAACTGCGCCGCATCGGCCTGCCCGCCATGCCCCCAGAGCTGGCGGTGCGCGCCCTGGACCAGGTAATCAACGGTGACCAGAGCTGCGTGACGGTGGCCGACGTCGACTGGCCACGATTCACAGCCGGCTTCACCGCCACCCGCCCCAGCCCCCTGATCG
>NZ_JBSFXK010000155.1:0-1736 GCF_053595355.1 Streptomyces sp. NPDC002513
GGATTCGGGCCCGTTGAGGTTGGTGGTGTGGTAAGTCGGCGTCTGTGGGGATTCCGGAAGCAACCCTGGCAGTACTGGACGTGAAGTTGGCGGCGATCCTGCCGCACTTGGACGAGCGGCAGCGCCGCCTGTATCTGGCATCCGAGGCCGCCGCGCTCGGACACGGCGGGATCACCGCAGTGGCCAGGCTGGCGGAGGTATCGGAGTCGACCATCGCGCGGGGCCGGGACGAGCTCGCGACCGGGACACCGGTACTGGGGCGGGTGCGCCGCCCCGGTGGCGGACGCAAGTCGGCCGCCGAACGTGATCCCGGCCTGGTGCCGGCACTCGCGGCCCTGATCGAGCCACGGGAGGTCGGCGACCCGGTCTCCCCGCTGCGCTGGACCACTGCCTCGCTGCGCGACCTGGCCCGGGAGCTGACCGCGGCAGGCCATCCGATCAGCGCCCCGGCCGTGGGCAACCTGCTGCATTCGATGGGCTTCAGCCTCCAGGGCATGGCCAAGACCCGTGCGGGTAGCCAAGTCCCGGACCGTGATGCCCAGTTCCGGCACATCAACGCCACGGCCGAGCGGTTCCTGTCCCAGGGACTGCCGGTGGTGAGCGTGGATGCGAAAAAGAAGGAGCCGATCGGCGACTTCGCCCGCGCGGGCCGCACCTACCGCCCCAAGGGAGCGCCGATCACCGCCCCGGACCACGACTTCGTGGCCCCCGATACCCCCGTCGCAATCCCGTACGGCATCTACGACCTGGGACAGGACACCGGCTGGGTGAACGTCGGCACCGACCGCAACACCGCCGCCTTCGCGGTGGAGTCCCTCCGCCGCTGGTGGAACCAGCAGGGCCGGCAGGACTACCCCGACGCAACCCGGCTGCTGATCACCGCAGACTCCGGAGGGGCGAACTCCGCAGGCTCCCACCTGTTCAAAATGGACCTGGCCGCCTTCGCCGACGAGTGCGGACTGACCATCACCGTCCTGCACTTTCCACCGGGAACATCGAAGTGGAACAAGGTGGAGCACCGTCTGTTCTCCCGCATCACCCACAGCCTGCGCGGACGGCCCCTGACCAGCTACGAGATACTGCTCCAAAGCATCTCGGCCACCCGCACCCGCACCGGCCTGACCGTCAGCGCGGTCCTTGACGAGAACGACTACCCCACCGGGCACATGTTCACCAAAGATGAGCGCAAGGCCATCCTGCAGCGCGTCCAGCGCGACGACTTCCACGGCGAGTGGAACTACACCATCGCTCCATACGACCCCCAGCAGGCACCGCCTGCCGACCCGGACCGGGCGAAGGCACCGCCGATCCCGGCCGAGGCCACCTACCTGCTCACGCACCCCGCCCTGACCGGCATGTCCCGCGAACAGTTCGACCGGCTCGTGGAGGACCTCGAACCCTGCCGCCGGGTCCTGGCCGAGGCGGAGCGGGAGAAGAGGAAGGGCCTCAACCGGCGCGGATTCAACCCCGGCTTCGGCTTCCTCGACCACCGCCACCGCGTCCTGGCCGCAGTCCTGAGCCGCCGCAACACCGTCACCCTCACCCTGACGGCCCGGCTGCTCGGCCGGGACCGCAACACCCTGAGCTACCACGCCCACCGGACCATGCCCCTGCTGGCCTTCGCCGCTGCCCCCGACATCACCGCAGCCCTCACCCAGCCCCGCCGGACCCACCCACCCCGCACGATCGACGCCCTCCAGAACGCGATCACCGACTACGAAAGCAACATCAAGTCA
>NZ_JBSFXK010000156.1:0-1724 GCF_053595355.1 Streptomyces sp. NPDC002513
AACCTCGATCCGTCAGTTGGGGCTTGTCGTCTTTTGTCTCGGCGGTTCGCCCGTAATGTCCTCTGCCGTTCGAGGGCGGGCCGTCGCGTGACGCTGCGGAGTGCGCCGGGGTTCCACGTCTCCCGGGGTGGTGCGGTCCTCTCCTCCCCGGTTCTCGTTGGGGCGGGTGCTGGTGGGTCAGGTGGCGGCTGGGAGGTCAGTCAGCCGCCGCCAGGCGGTGGTGAACGCGTTCGCCCAAGGCCAGGTGTGCTCGATCCGTAGCCATCGGCGGCGGGCGTGCTTCGCGAGGCGGGCCGGGAGGTGGTAGAGCCGGAACCGCATGGTGTCCGGCTCGGCGTCGGCCAGGCCGGGGTGATCGTGCAGGGTGAGCAGGCGGAGCCAGGCGTCCAGGTCGGCGGCGAGATTCGCGCTCAGCATCCATGCCTCGTTGATCTGCCAGGACTTGGAGGGCAGGTTGTGCAGGCCCATCGCCTTGTTCGCTTTCACATGGTCCTCGACCACCGCGTGGTGGCGGTGCAGGACATCCAGCCACTGGATCTGATGGGAGCCGGGAATCCGGGCCATCCTGGAGATGTTGGTGGCGGTGACCGAGTACTTCCAGCCGGTCTTCTTCTCGAAGGGCGTGAGGTCCTTCGTGTGCCGGCCGGACGGCTTGACCCGGCGGACGATCAGCCGCATCCCCTTGATCCAGCCCTCCCGGCGGTTCAGCCCGCTCAACTCGGCCACGAAGTAGCCCTCCTGGAGGCTGCCGTCCTGCTTGATCGAGGTCTCCCAGACCCTCTCAGGCAGGCGGGCGATGGCCTTCTCGTCCTCGTCGGTGATGGTCCAGCCGGTGGTGAAGCGGACCGTGCGCCGCATCGTGTTCAGATCCCGCAGGTGCTCGTGCAGGCCATGGGTGGCGCCCGCGCCATCCACTCGCACCAGGATCTTCGCCGTCGAGGCGCCGGGGACTTGGGCGAGCGCCTCACGCAGCACCCGGATGTGGTCGGCCACCGTGTTCGAGCCGGCGTTGCCCGCGCGCAGCAGCATCGCCAGACATTCGGAGGTGTTCGCACACCACGCGGCCAGCGGATGGAACCCGAACGACTTCTTCCAGGTCGCCGCGGCGCCCTCCTTTTTCGATGCCGCCGTGACGATCGTGGCGTCCATGTCGATCACCACCCAGCGGTGCAGATACTTCCCGGCGATCGTCAGCCACGGAAACCCGCCCGGCCGCAGGTGAAGCAGGCTCCAGACGTGCCGACGCACCCGGGCCCGCGCCCAAGCGATCTTCGCCAGGACCTCCTCGTCCATCGCCGCCAGCGTCCGCCGGGTCGTCGAGTCGGACACCGCCGCTCCGAACAAGCCCTGGTGGTGGGCCTGCAACTGCTCGGCGTCCGACAGGTTCGCCGCCCCCAGCACGATCGCCACGGCGAGCTGCACGACCACCACCGCCCGATCCCGCCAGCCGACCCCCGTCCCGGCGGGCAGCACGGCCGCCAGCGCACTCGTCAACCCCGTACGGTCGGCCAGCCGGCGCAGCAGCACCGCTCCGGCATGCCCGATCAGCCCCTTGCCGTCGGCGACCACGGACAACCGCCGGTCCCACCCTGTAGGCTCGCTCACCAGATTGGTGCCCTGACTCTCGCAGCGGATACGACGTAGACACTCGCATCCTTGCAGGTCAGCGGCACCTTTCTACTACCGGGGCGTCAGATCACCCAATTCCGCTGAATACCCAGGGT
>NZ_JBSFXK010000157.1:0-1712 GCF_053595355.1 Streptomyces sp. NPDC002513
TCGTAGAGCTTCTTGCCGGTGGCGGCGTCGGTGATGACGTGGAGCTGGTTCGGGGTGCCGTCGTCCTGGAACCCGCCGATCACCGTCTCGTACGCGAGGACGGGCGTGCCGTTCGCCGCCCAGATCACCTTGCGCGGCGCGCTGTCGGCGGCGGTCTTCTCCGAGCCCGCGCTCTGCGCGGCCTTCACGGCCTGCTTCTCCGCCTTCGCCACGGTGATCTGCGGCTTGAGGGAGGCCACCTTGATGGCCGCCTTGGCCGCCTTGGTGACGCCCTCGGTCTTTCCGGACTTCGCGGTGTGGACCACGAGGTCGCCGCCCAGGACCGGGAGGCCGGCGTAGGTGCGCTCGTAGCGCGTGTGCACCGTGCCGTCGACGTCCTTCACGACGTCCTTGACGACCAGCTTCTCCTTGGTGCCGAGGCCGATCAGACGGGCCGTCTCGGCGGCGTTCGCCTGCGCCTGACGGACGAGGGAGGTGCGGGCCGTCGCGGACAGGGCGGCGGGGGCGGCGGCGAGGGGCGTCCTGCCGGCGGCGTCCGCCGGGGTCTGGGCCGAGGCGCCGGTGCTCAGACCGGTGGTGAGCAGTGCTCCGGCGGCGACGGCGGTGGCGATGGCCACAGCGGTGCGCTGGTGGCGTGCGTAGCGGGGAGTCACACAAGCTCCTTATGTGGGGGAGTCCGGCCGGCGTGGGGCTGCCGTCCGGAACGGGAGTGATGGTGCTGTGCTCGTGCGGCGGGTGAGGGAAGGGTGTCATCAACGACGCGTACATGTCAGGACCCAGAAGTGATGTTGACTCAAAGTCGACTGGCTGGTTCATGTTTCGAAAAGATGAACGAGCGCCGTCCCGAGGTGTCGCACCTCCGGGACGGCGCCCTGCCTCAGGGGCCCTGAACTGCGGGTTACGGGAAGGTGATCTTCCAGCCGTTGATCGTGCCGACGTCCTGCGCCGCCTGGTCCTGGACCTTGAGCGTCCAGGTGCCGTTGGCCGTTTCCGACGAGGCGTTGACCGTGTAGGTGTCGGTCACGTTGTCCGCGGAGTCGGAGGAGCTGAAGTTCTTCAGCCGGTACGCGGTGCCCGACGGGCCGATCAGATCGATCACCAGGTCACCACGCCAGGTGTGGCTGATGTTCGGCGTCACCTGGAGGTTGGCCGGCGCGTTGCCGGTGCGGCCGCTCACGGTGATCGACGAGGTCACCGCCGGTCCGTTGTCCGGGATCGAGACCGAAGTCGTGCTCTCGTACGACGTTCCGCCGCCGGTGCCGCCACCGGAGCGGGAACCGACCGCGATCGCCGCCCACGCGTCCTGCACGGCCTTGTACTCGGCGCTCGTGGTGCCGTACAGCTCGCCCGCCGCCGCGAGCGTGCCGGTGCGGGCCGACGCGTAGTTGGTGGTCGAGGTGAACTTCGTGGTGAGCGCCCGGTACCAGATCTGCAGGGCCTTGTCCCGGCCGATGCCGGTGACCGGAAGTCCGTCCGCCGTGGGCGAGTTGTAGCTCACGCCGTTGATGACCTTGGCGCCGCTGCCCTCGCTCAGCAGGTAGAAGAAGTGGTTCGCCGGGCCGGACGAGTAGTGCACGTCGAGCCCGCCGAGGCCCGAGTACCAACTGTCCTTGGACGCGCCGTCCTTGCTGGGCTTGTCCATGTAGCGCAGCGGGGTGCCGTCGCCGTTGATGTTGATCTTCTCGCCGATGAGGTAGTCGCCGGGGTCGGAG
>NZ_JBSFXK010000158.1:0-1557 GCF_053595355.1 Streptomyces sp. NPDC002513
TCCAACTCCTCACCCAACCCATGCAATGGCCACAGACCACCCACCCACGCCGGGCAGGAGTGTCCTCATTCGGCATCAGCGGCACCAACGCACACGTCGTTCTCGAACAAGCACCGGCCGACGAACAGGATTCCGGAAAGCTGCCGGAACCGGCCGCGCCTCACTCGGCCCCGTCCGACGCGGCCGTCTCTGACGCGGGTGTGTCTGACGCGGGTGTCTCTGACGCGGGTGTGTCTGACGCGGGTGTGGTGTCGGGTGTGGTGCCGTGGGTGGTGTCGGGGCGGTCGGCCGGGGGTCTGCGTGCGCAGGCGGGCCGGCTGCGGGAGTTCGCGGGCGGGCGGGCGGGGCTCAGTGAGAGCGCGGTGGGCTGGTCACTGGCCGCATCCCGGTCGGTGTTCGAACACCGCGCCGTGGTCCTGGGCCCGGACCGGGCCAGGCTGCTCGAAGGACTCGCGGCGGTCGAAGCGGGCACAGCCGGTGCCGGGGTGATCGTGGGCGCCTCACCGGCACCGGCCGGCGGAGTCGGTGGTATCGGGCCGGTCTTCGTCTTCCCCGGACAGGGAGCGCAATGGGTCGGCATGGGCCGGGACCTGCTGGCTTCCTCACACGTGTTCGCCGACCACATCGAGCTTTGCGAACAAGCACTGGCACCGTATGTCGACTGGTCGCTGACCCAGGTCCTGACAGACGGGGGCAGCGAACTGGAACGGGTCGATGTGGTGCAACCCGCACTGTTCGCCGTGATGGTCTCACTGGCACAGCTCTGGCGGTCGCTGGGAGTGGAACCAGCCGCCGTGGTGGGACACTCGCAGGGCGAGGTCGCGGCCGCCTACACAGCGGGAGCACTGACCTTGCCCGACGCCGCACGGGTGGTGGCACTGCGCAGCCAGGCCCTGGTCACACTGGCCGGATCAGGCGGCATGGCCTCCCTGGCAGTACCGCTGGAGCAGACCGAGAACATCCTGGACGAAGTGGGCGGCGGCCTGGTCGTTGCAGCCGTCAACGGGCCCGGAGCCACCGTGGTAGCCGGCACCCCCCCGGCGCTGGAGGCACTGGAACACCGGTGCGCGGAAAACGGGATCCGCTACCGCAGACTGCCGGTCGACTACGCATCCCACTCCCCCCAGGTCGAACAGGTCCGCGAGCAGGTGACCGAGGCACTGGCGGAACTGCAACCACGGACGGGCACGATCCCGATGTACTCGGCCGTCACCGGTGGCCTGATCGACGGCCAGAGACTGGACGGCGAATACTGGTACACCAACCTGCGGCAACCAGTCCGGTTCGACCAGGCCACAGCCACTGCGGTCACTGACCGATACCGCGCCTTCATCGAATGCAGTCCCCACCCCGTCCTGACCGCCGCCCTCGATGAATGCCTGCACACCGCCCAGACCACCGGAGCAGTGATCGGTTCCCTGCGCCGCGACGACGGCGGCGCACACCGCTTCTACACCTCGGCCGCCGAAGCATTCGTCGCAGGCGTGGAAGTCGACTGGACCCACGCATACAACCCAGCCACCACCCAACGAGTCGAACTGCCCACCTACGCCTTCC
>NZ_JBSFXK010000159.1:0-1552 GCF_053595355.1 Streptomyces sp. NPDC002513
GTTTCCGCACCCATGAGGGCCGGGCCTGTCAAGGGGCGTAGATGGCTCTCGCCTGCGGCTTCTTGGTCGCAGGCAGGGCGTTTTCCTTGTTGGGCTTCTTCGTGTTCGTCTGTGGGACCGCCGCGTGGCAGGGGTCCAGTTGGAGCGCCCGGAGCCCCGCGAGGGGTGAGCGGGGTGAGGACGAACGAGCTGAGGCCGACGAGCGACGGTCGAGAATGAGGGCGAGGAAGCGTCACGGATATTCACAGGTACGGTCGTTGGCATCCCCGGCGTCCTGGTCGGCGGAATGGTCTCACAGGCACCCATTCGGCACCGGGCCGGCGCTCGGCGCCATGATCGTGGTGCGGGGATCCGGGCTGCTCAATCAGGTCATCGAGCGCGGCCGTCGGGCCGTCTCATGCGGAAACGCGAGCTCACCCGGGGTCTGCGACTGCCTGCGGCGATTGTCGTCTGCTGGGGTCATCGGCGCCTCTGGAGCTGGGTGGATTCGACCTCGCGCAGGAGGTGGTAAGCGCGGGCCAGCAGGCGGCGGGCCACTGCGGTGGTTGCGATCTTCTTGCCCCGGCGATGGGCGAGGCGCTGGTAGGCGACTGAGAAGTCCGGCGACCGCTTCGCGGTCTGGGCGGCCTCGCACAAGATCCACCGCAGCCAGTCCGAGCCCTGTTTGGAGATGTGCCCGTGCCTGACGGTGAGATCCGACCCCCGGACGGTAGGCGTCAGCCCGGCCCAGGCGGCAAGCTTGCGCGCGGACGGGAAGCGGGTGACGTCGCCGATCTCGGCGAGCATGACCAGGGCAGTGAGCGTGCCCACCCCCGGCAGCTGGGTGAGCGCCTTGACCCTGGGGTCGCCCCGCGCTTGTGCGAGCAGCTGTGCGTCCAAGGCGTCGATCGGCTCTTTGAGGGCGTCCATCAGGACCAGAAGATCGTCGACCACGCGGCGCGAGGCATCCGGCAGATCCAGGCCCTGCAGCCAGGCCCGGCCCGGAGCAGTGAAGTAGCCACCGGGCCGGTCGCAGCCGTGATCCGCCAGGACGGCGTGGACGCGGTTGCGCAGCAGGGTGCGCAACCGCACCAGCTGGCAGCGGTGCCGCACCAGGACCCGCTGCTGCCGCACGTCCAGCGGGGCGATCCACGCCTCCGGCAGCAGATCCGCGCGCAGCAACTGGGCCAGGGTGGCCGCGTCCACCTTGTCGTTCTTCAGTCGCGCAGAGGCAATCGCCTTGCACCGCAGCGGATGGACCAGATGCGGCTCGAAGCCGTAGTCCTCCAGCAGCTCCACCAGCCACCCCCAGCCGTAGGCGGCCTCGAAGGCGACCGGCGCCCCGATCGGAAGATCACCGATCACCGAAAGTACCGGTTCCACCCCGTTGGGCACGTTCCGGTTCACCCGCACCGTGCCGCCGTCCTCGACCACCGCGATCTGCGACCGCTTGCGGTGCACGTCGATACCGACGTAGACAGACATTGAGGGCCTCCCTCCTGAGCTCGTGCATACCCGGACGATAGGAACCACCGGGCTGAGCAGGGAAGGGGGCCCGGCCCTCATAGGATCA
>NZ_JBSFXK010000160.1:0-1547 GCF_053595355.1 Streptomyces sp. NPDC002513
CAACGCCGTTGCGTTTACCGATGTGAGCGGGGCGCAAGCCCCTTCTCCATGATCGCGATCTCGGTGTGGAAGGTGTAGGTCTGGGCGGTGGCGGGGTGTTGGGCGGTGTTCGGGGCGTACTTGCTGTGGCTCTTGAGGCTGCGGGCTTTCAGGCGCTGGCGGCGGTGCGCCGGCAGGAGGTTGTCGAGCAGTGCGCGGCCGATGGTGCCGACCAGCTGGGCAGTGCCGGAGGGAAGGATGCCGGAGGCGGTGGTGACCTGGTCGCGGGCGGCGTTCAGGGCGACGGTGAAGCTGAGCCGGTCCATGTCCAGGCCCGGACGGTGGGTGGCGGCGTCCGCGGCGGTGTGGATCAGGGCCTGGTAGACGGTGAGGATGCCCCAGACCTCCTGGTCCAGGTCGGCGGGGTGTCCGGAGCGCAGGACGCGGCCGTCCAGCAGGGTCGCCTTCACGCTTGCGTAGCAGGTTTCCGCCTGCCACCTTTCGTGGTACAGCGTCACCAGGCGTCTGGCAGGGTGCAGGGCGGGGTCGGTGAGGCTGGTGATCAGCCGCCACTGTTCCCGGCGCACGGTCCCGTCCGCCAGTTTCACCGTGATCCATGCCTCGATCACGCGGACGGTCAGCAGGCCGTAGCCGTGTCCGGTCCGGTAGGGCGCGGACAGGCGGGTCAGATACGAGCCGTCCGGCAGGCGGTCCTGGACGAGCGGGCGGCGGGTGGCCGAGGAGCGCACCAGGAACTGCGCACCGGTGGCGTGGATGCCGCGCAGGAAACCGATCGCGTCGAACCCGGCGTCCGCCAGCACCAGCATGTTCGCCTCCAGACGGTCCAACAGGCGTATGGCATAAGGGAGTTCGCCGTCGCTCTCGGGTCCGAACGCGGCGGCTATGATCGCGCGGGTGCCGGTCTCGACCAGAGTGACCAGACGCATCAGCGGGTAGCCGAACTCGCGCACCGCGCCGCTGCGCTTGGGGAAACGGCCGGTGACCGGGGCGCGGTCGGGCAGCTGCAGGCCGGTGCCGTCGAAGGCGACCGTGCGCATCCCGCACCACCACACGCCCGGAGCACTCCTGGTCGCCACGGTCCCGGCCAGCGTCTCGAAGAGCACCCGCAGCGGCTCTGCGCCCAGCCGGCGCCGGGCCCGCGAGAGCGAGGAGGCATGCGGGCTGACCAGCGGAAGTCCGACCAGCCCGGCGGTGAGCTTGCCCCACACCGCCCGATAGGAGCAGTCCTCGAACAGAGCGAGCGCGAGGACGAAGTACACCACCACCCTCGCCGGCAGCAGACGCACCCGCCGCTGCAGCGCGCGGGTCTCCTCCAGTACCGCGTCCACCAGCGCGAAGTCCACGATCTGCGTCAACTCGCCCAGATGCCCCGGCGCGAACACGCCCCGGGCTGTCTCGATCGTGCGCGTGATGACAGACTTCTCCAGCAACGGGACTCCTGGTCTTGATGATCACCTTGCTCGACACAAGCTGATCTACCAGGGGTCCCGTTTCCACTGTTCAGGCGGGGTTGCCACCACCTCAAGATCCCTAACGCAACGGCGTTG
>NZ_JBSFXK010000161.1:0-1533 GCF_053595355.1 Streptomyces sp. NPDC002513
CCAAGGCCGTTCAGTTTGTGGGTGGGTGGGGTTTGTCAAGGTAGCCGCGAGCTGTGGTTTCGCCGGACATGAGGAGCGGAGCCCCGGTAGAACTGGCAGTCGACCAAGACAAGCCGTTCACAAAGACCGGAGGCTCCGCTGTCCGGACAGTCTGCCATCACTCGTGCCGTCCGTGTGGCCAAGGGCCCCTTCGCGCCTGGCCACCTCGGTGAGCTCACCCAGCTCATCCCTTTCGAGATGGTCGACGAGGCCCTGAAGGCCACCGGCCGGGTCCAGTCGAGGCTGCGGGATCTGCCCTCTCGTGTGGTCGTGTACCTGCTGCTGGCCGCGTGCCTGTTCCCGGAGGTGGGATACCCCGGCGTGTGGCGCAAGCTCACCGGCGCGCTGGCCGGTCCACCCCTGGCCGCGCCGACGGCGAGTGCGCTGGCCCAGGCCCGCCGCCGTATCGGCGTGGCACCCCTGAAATGGCTGTTCGACCTGCTGAAAGGCCCCGTGGCAAGCCCGCAGGCACTCGGGGCACGGTGGCGCGGTCTGCTGGTGGTCGCGCTCGACGGCACCATCATGACCGTGCCCGACAGCCCCGCGGTCCTGACCAGGTTCACCAAGCAGGCGGGCAACCACGGCGGGACCGGATACCCGCAACTGCGCCTGCTGACCCTGGTGGCCTGCGGCACCCGCACCCTCATCGACGCCGTCTTCGGCCCCACCACCATGGGTGAGACCACCTACGCCCCGCGCCTGCTGCCCAGCCTGCGGCCCGGGATGATCCTGCTGGCCGACCGCAACTTCGGCGCCCAAAGGCTCCTGGCCGACATCGCGTCCACCGGCGCAGAGGTCCTGGTCCGGCTCAAGAACGGCCGCCGGATGCCGGTCCTGGCCCGCTTCCCCGACGGCTCCTACCTCTCGGCACTGGGCGCCCTGCGCGTGCGCGTCATCGACTGCGAGATCACCATCACCACCACCGCCGGCAAACACACCGGCCTCTACCGGCTCGCCACCACCCTGCTCGACCACCACCGCCACCCGGCAGACGAACTGGCCACCCTCTACCACCAGCGCTGGGAGATCGAAACGGCCTACCTGGAACTGAAGTCGACCATCCTGGGCGGCCGGGTCCTGCGCGCCCGCACCCCCGAGGGCATCGACCAGGAGATCTACGCCCTGCTGGTGGTCTACCAACTGCTGCGGACCGCCATGGCCGACGCCACCAGCACCCGGCCCGGCACCGACCCGGACCGAGCCGGCTTCTCCATCGCCTGGCAGGCCGCCCGCGACCAGATCATCCTCGCCGCGGGCGTCATCGCCGACACCGTCATCGACCTGGCCGGCACCATCGGCCGGCACATCCTGGCCAACCTGCTGCCCAAGCGGCGGCTCCGCGTCAGTCCCCGCATCGTCAAACGCGCCATCTCCAAGTACCAGGCCCGCGGCCCCCGCATCGACCGAACCAGCTACAAAGCCACCACCAGCATCGAAATCCTTGCGGCCGCAAGCCCTTGACAACGTGCCCCAGCCACAAACTTCACGGCCTTG
>NZ_JBSFXK010000162.1:0-1522 GCF_053595355.1 Streptomyces sp. NPDC002513
TCCTCGGGTTGTGACACCAACGAAGAGCGACGTAGCCGTCGCCCCCAGTGTGCCCGATGGTGGCGGCCGCCATGCGGCGCTGCGTGAACTCAAGGAGTTCCGTGTCGACTTGCGTGCCTGTCTCACGCGCTGGGGTGATGCGCTCTTCGAGATCACCGACGCCGTGCTGTGCAGTGAGGGCCCTGTGGGCAGTCTCGCCGAGCTGACCCTTGTGCCCGAGCACGCCCGCTCCCACGGCTCCGTACAGCGTGCCATGAACAACGGACGGATCGACTTCGACCGTCTGTACTGGTCCTTCGCGCTGCGTGACCTGCCGCGCGGTCCCGGCGGCGGCATCGTGCTCGCCGTCGACGTGACCCCCTGGCCACGCCCCGACGCGAACACCAGCAACCAGCGCACCTTCTGCCACACCTACGGACGCGCCGAGGGCACTCACGAAATGATCCCCGGCTGGGCTTACTCGATCATCGCCACCCTGTCCAGCGGACCCACCTCCTGGACCGCTCCGCTCGACGCACGCCGCTTGCGCCCCGGCGATCAGGTCCAGCAGTGCACCGCCCACCAGCTGCGAGAGGTCGTCACCAGGCTCGTGGCCCTGGGACGGTGGCGCGAGGGCGACGAGCCGATCCGGATCGTGGCCGACTGCGGATACGACGGCCCGTACCTCGCCCACCAGCTCGCCGACCTGCCGGTAGAGGTGTGCGTACGCATGCGTGGCGACCGCGTCCTCTACCGCGACCCACCCGCGAACGGCGGTGTGGGCCCCAAAGGCGGCCGGCCCCAACGCCATGGCAGCAGATTCGAGTTCCACGCCCCGCACACCTGGGGAGATCCCCTGCACGAGACCGAGCATGATCTCGACAAGTACGGTCACATGCGGGTCCGGTGCTTCAAGCGTCTGCACGTCAAACTCAACCGGCAGACCGTCTGGGCTCATCACCCCGAGCCGGAGCTGCCCCTCGTGCCCGGCACCGTGATCCGTCTGGACGTCGAGCGCCTGCCCTCCGGCGGCAACCCGAAACCCCTGTGGCTGTGGTGGTCACGCACCGACACCGACGCCGCTCTCGCCGACACCATCTGGTCGTGTTTCCTGCGCAGATTCGATCTTGAACACACCTTCCGCTACTGGAAACAGCACCTCGGCTGGACCCGGCCCCGCCTGCGCGAGGCAGCCGCCGCCGACCGCTGGACCGTTCTCGTCATGGCCGTGTACACCCAACTGCGCCTCGCCCGGCCCCTCGCCGAGGACCTCAAGCGCCCATGGGAGCGCCCCCTGCCCGTCGAACGCATGACTCCCGGTCGCGTACGCCGGGGGTTTCGTCAAGTCCGCACGTCACTGCCTGTTCTCACAAAGCCCGCGAAACCCTCTCGCCCCGGCCCGGGACGCCCTCCCGGCCGCCGCAACAAGCGGAAGGCCCCCGTCTACGACGTAGGCAACGCCCTGCTCGAAGACAGTCAACGAACAGAAGAGCGGCGAACCGAACACCCCGTCCCCTGACCGTCGCAGGTTTTATCTCAAGCT
>NZ_JBSFXK010000163.1:0-1519 GCF_053595355.1 Streptomyces sp. NPDC002513
CACGGCGGCCGCTCACCCCTTCTCATGTGCAGGCTAACAAGTCATCAGACCCCTTCATTCCGAGGCGAGTTGCAGCATTCTGTTAGGAGTTCTTATTGCGGCAGTTTCTGCCTGGCCCTTCTCGCGACCGCGCCGGATGACCGGGCTGGTGCCTCGGTAGCCGCCGTCTGCGATCACCGTCGTCCGGCTGTGATCGGCTCCAGCGCGTCTCAGGTCGGACTGCTTGCGGTCCGTCGGGAAGCGGTCAGCCGGCGACGGGAGTCTCAGGCTGCATCTCGTAGGAGTGCTGGATGGCCTGATGCCGGGTCCCGAGGCCATCCGTGACCTTGCGCTCCCAGGGAACCTGCTGGAGGCGCTTGGTCTCTTCGACCATCGACGTGGGCTCCAGATTGCGGAAACTGTCGACCTCTCCGGCAGCGACGGACGTCAATGTCGCATAGACCGCTTCAGGATCGAACTGTGCTCGGGGGAAGGCGAGCTTGGAGTAGTCAAAAAGCCGCTGAGACGGGTCGTCCTCCCAGCTCTCCCAGGTCTGGAACATGCGGTCGTTGAAGCCGGTCAGGAATGGCCCCGGATTAACCGTTGCGACTTCGATGTTGTGCTCCTGCAGCTCGTAGGCCATGGTTTCGGCGATCGCCTCGACCGCATGCTTGGAAGCGGAGTAGATGCCGGTGAAGGGGTTGACGTTCAAGCCCTCTCGGGATGAGACCCAAACGATTCTTCCGGCGCCGCGCTTGACCATCTGCTTGGCAATCCCCTGAGTGAGGAGCAGGGGTCCGGTGACGTTGACCTCGAACTGATGCCGGATGTTCGGTGCGGGAATGTCGACTGTTGAGCCGCCTTCGCCGACTCCTGCGTTGTTCACGAGGATCTCCACACCCCAGTTGAGGGCTTTGCGACGATCACCGTCGTTGGTGACATCGAGCTTCTCGACCTGCAGGTTCACTCTTCGCTCGGCCGCCTGCCGCTTCAGCGTCTGGACCTGGGCGTAGATCTCCACCGCGGCGATCACATCGAAGCCTTTTTCCGCCAAGCGCATGGCAGCTTCATACCCGAAGCCGGTACCCGCCCCTGTGACGAGGACCTTCTTGAGAGCTGAACTTGCCATGTTGGTGTGCTGCCTTTCGTGTTGCTGATTCAGCGGTCACCGGGGCCCCGGCCGCCGAGTGGACTCCACTTGTGGACCGGACTGAGGCATGCCGGCACGCTGTCCGTCATACGCGAACACGCCTTCTGTCAAAGGCGGCTCGCTGGGCCGCTGAACTCGAAGATGTCGAGATTTCCACCGGCCCTCGGCACCGCACGTCACGGAGATAGTCCAAATCTCGATTGCCATCGAGGTGGTCGTCGTAAAATTGCTGTAATCCACCGTCGCCTTCGGATGTCCGAAGTTCCCAGTGCCTGACTGGCTGGCTGGCTGTCATGCAACGTCGCTTCCGTAGTGTGATCTTGGTCGGGTAGGGTTCTGATCTTGTGGCGAGTGGGCACATAGCTGGTGAGACATACCCCGAGCGGACAC
>NZ_JBSFXK010000164.1:0-1402 GCF_053595355.1 Streptomyces sp. NPDC002513
GGCTCTCCTGCCTGATGTGTGGGTCATTCTGTGGTGGGTTGGCGGCCGGGGAGGGTGGGCTTGTCTCCGGCGAGGGTGAGCATGACGAGGGCGATGATGGCTTCGGCTGAGTGGAAGCCGAAGCCGCGGCGGATGATCAGTCGGGTCTTGGTGTTGGTGGACTCGATCAGTCCGTTGGACATGCCGGTGGTCAGGGTGGCGCGGATGGCGTCGTAGTGCCGGCGGATCCTGCGCTGGAGGTCGACGAAGGCGTCGATGCGGCAGCGGCGGGCCCAGCTGATCCAGCGGTCCAGGGCTTTCAGGGCGGCCCGGGGCCGGGTGCGGGCGAGGGTAAATACGGCGCGCAGGGCTTCCTTCAGTCGCCAGGCGCGGTGCAGGCGGGGGTCGGTGGCGGCGATCCAGGTGAGCTTGGCGGCCTGGCGGTCGGTGAGGTCGGCCTCGTTCTTCCACAGCGCGAAGCGGGAGTCCTTCAAGGCCCGCGCCCGCTCGGCGTCGCCCAGTTCCCGGCGGGCCCGGTTCCAGGACGCGCGGCGCTCGGTGTCCAGGGCCTCGGTGACCCAGGCGACCACGTGGAAGGGGTCCATCACCCGCAACGAGGCCGGGGCGCGCTCGGCCAGGACCTCGGCGATCCACAGCGCGCCGTCGGCGCTGATATGGGTCAGCTGCCCGGCGCGTTCGGCGCCGAGGGCGTCGAAGAAGGCGTGCAGCACGCTCTTGCCGTGGCCGTCGGCCATCCACACCACCTTCCCGCTGTCGTGGCAGACGACCACGGTCATGTACTTCTGCCCTTTGCGGTGGCTGATCTCGTCTATCCCGATGCGTCGCAGCCCGTTCAGCCGGTCGGTGTGCCGGTCGCGGTCGGCGACGAACCGCTCGACGATGTTGCCGACCGTGCGCCAGGAGGTACGCATCAGCTGGGCCGTCGCGGTCTTGGAGCATTCGGCGGCCATCCAGGCGGTCTGCTGGTCGAAGGCGTGGGTGTGCCCGGCGCCGTGGCGGGCCCAGGGCACAGCGGCGGCTGTTACCCCGTGCTCGCGGCAGGCCACCCGCGGTGCGTCGGCCTCCAGGAAGACCCGGATCACGCCGTGGTCCAGGTCGCGCCACCGGCGTCGGCCCCGGCCATGGTCGTACCGGGCGGCCGGACGGCGGCAGCTCCCGCACCGCTGCCGACGGCGGGCATCGGGCCGTACCGACACGACCACACACTGTTCGTTCTCATCGATCCGGACGCCCTCGACCACGGTGTTCTCCGCCGTCAGGGTCCGCTTCCATATCCTGAAGAGGGACACGCCGTTTTCCTGCTTGATCCAACTTGAGCCTAGAGAACTCAAAGGATGGCAGGAGACGGCGTGTTTCCCGTATCAGGGCTGGTCAGGGCACCCACGCATGCGGCAGGAGAGCC
>NZ_JBSFXK010000165.1:0-1341 GCF_053595355.1 Streptomyces sp. NPDC002513
ACGACCGAGGATCAGGAAGGAACCGGCCGCACCACCAACCCTGCCAGCACCACCAAGCCGCTGTCAGCTCTCAACGGCCAATGGGCAACAGGGTCCGACGTGGTCAAAAAGCAGATCACACCCGCCCAGATCCTGGATGTCGCCTCAAGCACCGCTGCTCACGGCACTCTCGACTCGTACACGTTCATCGTCGGCTTTCCCGGCAAGAGCCGGTGCGGCGCCCTCGCGGTGGAGAGCCAAGGCTACCGGGCCGGCAGCGAGGTGGCCCTGCTGGGTGACGTCCACTCCTTCATCCACGCCGATACCCTCGAACTGCTCGTCGCCGCAGACGGGCCCTTCGGCTTTCTCCACACCGCCTGGAAGCCGTCCCACTACGCGACCGGGCTCGAGGCGCACACCGCGACCCGCTCCTGGCGGACCTTCCGCGCCGGCGGCCTCGTCACCGGTGTGGGCATGCACGCGGAGGACCGGCTCGTCATCGCCGGCATCTACACCGACGGTGACTGCAAGCCGAACCATCGCGAGCACCTGGTGCGCCGGCTGACCGCCTCCTACGGCCTGGCGAAGACGTGAGCCGGTTCACCGAACTCGCCGCCGTCGTACCGGAGATGAGCGCACCGCTGACTGCGCTGTCCGGCATGCGGCAGAGCTGCCCCGAAGACCACTTCGAGATCGCCGGGGTCCCCTGCTTCTGCGGAACTGACCGCCCCGCCGAGGAACTCCAGGCTGCCTATAACCTCGTGCAGACCTTCCAGCAGATCAAGGGCGTAGGCCCCTACACCACCGTGATCACGGGCCTCGCACGCATCCCGGAACCCTGCCTCCTTCCACCCGGACGTGAGACCTCAAGATCCTCGCCCGACGACTCCTCAACGTCGAAGACGCCGCACCGCAAGCCGTCACCCACCGACTGAACGAGCTCTTTCCCGGCCACGCCGACACTGCCGACCTGTACTTCGTCGAGCACGAGTACCTCGACACTCCGGTCGCTCCGCTCCTCGACCCGGCCGGCATCGACGCCTAAAACCAAGCTCTGCAGCGCCCCGCCGCGTGACCTGACCCAGCCACCGTCTCCCCGGCCTGCGTCCACAACTGTGAGAGCAAGACCACGAACGGGTGACATACCGCGTTCGAGTGCACCTGAATCCCGTCGCGGCGCAGCCAGAACAGCCACCACCCGTCAATAGAACATTCGTCCACGATCTGCTCCCGAGAGGCCCGTTACGGACCCCTCTGCGGGGGCGTTCTTAGAACTCCTAACAGAATGCTGCAACTCGCCTCGGAATGAAGGGGTCTGATGACTTGTTAGTCTGCACATGAGAAGGGGTGAGCGGCCGCCGT
>NZ_JBSFXK010000166.1:0-1179 GCF_053595355.1 Streptomyces sp. NPDC002513
TATATACGACGCTACGGCCCCTGCGGATATCGGGGTTTGGCTCCCAGCGTGGTGACATAGATCAATGCTACGATCACGCTCATGAAGATCGTGACGCAGGTCAAGCTCATGCCGGACGCCGTGCAGGCATCCGCGCTTGAGCGCACCCTGGGCACGGTCAACGACGCCGCGAACTGGGTGTCGGAGGTGGCGTTCGAGCGCGGTGTGCCGCGTGAGTACGAGCTGCGCAAGCACACCTACGCCGAACTCAAGGCCCGTGGGCTGGGAGCGCAGGCCGCGCAACACGTCATCAAGAAGGTGCGCGACTCGTACACCACGCTCAAGGCCAACATCCGGGCCGGGAACCTCGGCAAGGAGGGCTCGAAGCGTCGCCGCAGGGCTGAGTCCAAGCCGGTCACCTTTCGCCCCGAAGCCGCCCAGCCGTATGACGACCGGTGTTTGAGCTGGCAGTACGACCAGCGGACCGTGTCCGTCTGGACCGTGGACGGCCGGGTCAGGAACATCAGCTTCGCCTGCTCCGCCGACGCGCTCAAGATGCTCCAGGCGCACCGGCAGGGCGAATCCGACCTGATCCAGCGCGACGGCGTGTTCTACCTCGTCGCCACCTGTGACGTGCCCGAGGCCGGGCAGTACGAGCCGGACGGCTTCATCGGCGTGGACCTCGGCATCGAGAACATCGCCACCGCCTCCACCGGCTACCTCGCCGCCGGACGGGGGCTCAACCGGTACCGCAAGCGACAGCTTGCCCTGCGGGCCAAGCTCCAGAAGAAGCGCACCAAGTCCGCCAAGCGGCGGCTCAAGGCCCGTGCCCGCAAAGAGGCGCGGCACGCCGCCAACCAGAACCACATCATCTCCAAGACGATCGTGACCGAGGCTGAACGCACCGGACGCGGCCTGTCCCTCGAAGAACTCAAGGGCATCCGCACCCGGGTACGGCTCCGCAAGCCCCAACGGGTCGCACTCCACTCCTGGGCCTTCGCCCAGCTCGGAGACTTCATCGTCTACAAGGCCAAGCGGGCCGGGGTACCCCTGGTCTTCGTTGATCCCGCGTACACGTCGCAGACGTGCGCCGAGTGCGGCCACGTCGACAAACGCAACCGTGTCGACCAGGGGCTTTTCATCTGCCGGGGGTGCGGGGTCGTTGCCCACGCCGACCGGAACGCTTCCCACAACATCGCC
>NZ_JBSFXK010000167.1:0-1141 GCF_053595355.1 Streptomyces sp. NPDC002513
GGTGGAACGGCAAGCCACTCGACCGCCGCCACACCAGCCACCTCGCCCGACTCGAACTCAGCCTCGCCGCGTAGCCGAATGGGCAACAGGGTCGAGGCCGGGCAGTCAATGACTCCGCCGCGTGCCAGGACCTGGGGCCGCCGAGGCTGCACGCCGGTCGTGCGGGTACGCGGCCGCGGTTCCGGGCGAGTGTCGATGGCGGGAATGACTTGCTACAAGACTGGTGAGCGGGCCCGGCTGTTCTATGCGGTCCGGGAGTACACCGGGCGCAAGGACCAGCCGAAGGGCTTCGGCTGGCGCGACTTCCGTGATCTGATCGTCCGGGCCCGCATCCAGTTGGGCGGACCGATCGTGCTGGTCTGGGACAACATCCGACTACACCTGACGAAGCCCCTGCGCGAGTTCATCGACGCGAACGCCGAATGGCTCACCGTCATTCAGCTGCCCACCTACGCGCCCGACCTCAACCCAACCGAGGGCGTGTGGTCCCTGGTCAAGCGCGACATCGGCAACCTCGCCGCCGCCGGCCTCAGCCAAGTCACCCGCGCGGTCAAGCATCGGCTCAAGACGCTCCAGTACCGGCCGGACGTGATCGACGGCTGTCTCGCCGGCACCGGCTTGGCCCTGGCCACGTGACTCCGCCATGCCGGGTCCTGACTGTGTCGCTCGTCCAGCGATAGGAGACGATGCAGTCCGCATCAGCACACGAAAGTGAGCAGCTTCATGACCGAGCCCGCTCCGATGGACCTTATCCACCTGGCTGATCCGGACGGGAATCGCTGCATCGTCCGCGTCACTGGGCGGTTCCAGCCGGGCGTGCTGACCGGCCACGACATCCTGCACGCGGACGTACTCGCCTCCGCGAGTTTCGTCGACGCCCGGCTCGACCTTTACCTCTTCCAGCATGACCTGGACTCCTGGGAGCAGGAGCTGTCCAGCCTGGGACCAGGCCAGACAGCCAGCATCGGCGGAGACCGCGGCCTGAGCCTCGACATCCACGTACACGAAGACGGCTGGCTGTCGATCCAGGTCAGCGACCCGGACCGCCTTAGAACTCCTAACAAAGTGAGAGGTTGACCAGTCGGCGCCAGCAGATGATGCCGCAGGCCAGGCTGAGGAACGCTTCGTGGATGTCGTCGCG
>NZ_JBSFXK010000168.1:0-1009 GCF_053595355.1 Streptomyces sp. NPDC002513
TGAACCCTTCTCGGTAATTTGTCGTGACGCTTCGTGATCTTCAGGCTGTGCGGTCGTGTTCCAGCTGCAGGAGGACGAGGGCCGCTCGGGCGATGCGGGTGATGGCTGATGGGTCGAGGCTGACCCTGCGCAGGGCCTTGAAGGTGACTTTCAGCAGGGCATTGGCGCGTTCGGCGACCGCGTGGACGCCGCGGATCACGGCGTTGAACGCCTTGTCGGGCTCGGCGAGTTCGCTGCCATTGGGCTTTTTGACCGGGTGGCGGAAGCCGTCGCCCGCGTTCTCATAGCCGAGGTCGGTCAGGGTGGGGATGCCCAGCGTGGCGGCGAGCCGGTTCAGGGCATCGATCAGGCCGTGGGTGCGGGCGCAGGTGGTGTCGTGCTCGCGGCCGGGCCGGACCGGGGAGACCCAGATCGGCCAGCCGTCCGGGGCGGAGATGACCTGCACGTTCCCGCCGTGGTGCTTGTGCTTGCCGGACCACCATAGGTCCGCGCCGTTGGGGCCGGCGGCGGCCACCCGGTCGGTGCGGATGACCGTGCCGTCCAGATTGAGGTGGGTGTAGCCGGCCGCCGCCGCCCGCTCCAATGCGGTGGACAGGTCGGGTGCGTGGTCGGCGAGCACCGTCAGTCCTTCCTGGAGGTAGCGGTAGGCGGTGGGCAGCGCGATGCCGTTGTCCCGGGCGAGCTGGGCCAGCCGGGTGCCGTCGACGAACCAGCGCAGCACGAGCACCGCCTGCCGGAAGACGCCCAGCGCGCGAGTGCCCCTGCGGGTCCCGAGCAGCTCACGATGCCCGCGCAGCAGCTTCGCGAGGTGCTCGGCGGTCGCCCTGCGGACATCCAGGACTGCGGTGTAGGTGATACTGGAGGGCACGTGGAGCCTCTGGTTGTACGGAACGTGATCTTGGCAGACTCGTTCCTATCAGGGGCTTCACGCATACCTGACGCCGGGTCACCACCCCGCGCACGCTGGGCGATCACGCACCGCAACCATCACGTTGCTGAGAAGACCTCA